>JADLBK010000001.1 GCA_020847755.1 Flavobacteriales bacterium
AATCACTTCGTGCCCGAGGAGGTGCACGATGATCCGGACCGACCGTTGGTACGCGCGACACGCTTGTGGAACGATACGGGTGATCTGCTCTTGCAAGCCTCCGGATCCACGCGCATTGAGCTGCCCTATCCGCGCAATGAGATGAACCTGGAACTCGCCGTACTCGAATTCAGCGCTCCGGAGAGGAACACCTTCAAATGGCGCATGTCCGGCTATCGCGACGCCTGGACCACCGCCGCAGCGGGCACGCCCATCACCTTGAACAATGTGCCACCGGGAACATTCACCCTGGAGGTGATCGGGATGAACGCGGACGGGGTGCAAGGTGCAACGCAGGAACTGCTCACCGTGGTGGTGGTACGTCCGTTCTGGGCGAGTCCCTGGGCCATGGTGCTTTCCGGCCTTTTCCTCGTGCTGCTCATCACCTGGGTGTGGATGCGTACCTACCGCCGCCGCATGCAACGCAAGCTGGCCGAGGCCGAGCGCGAAACACGTGAACTGCGCATGCGCATGCGGTTGGCCCGCGACATCCACGACGATGTGGGCAGCGGTCTGGCCCGCATGACGGCCCTCGCGCGATCGCCCAAGCGCGAGCAGGATAGCGCGGAGCGGTTCGAGAAATTGGGTGACATCAGCGGTGAGTTGCTGGAGAACCTGCGCGACGTGGTGTGGCTGAACGACCCGCGCCATGGCACGCTCGATGCGCTGCTGATCCGCATACGTGAGCACGCCAGCGACCTATTTGAGGACACCGATGCCGCGCTGGTGTTCGATCTGCCCGAACCACTGCCGCAACGCCCCATCAACGGGACCTTCCGCCGCAACCTCTTCCTGATCGCCAAGGAAGCCTTGCACAACACCCGCAAGTACAGCGGCGCGAAGACCATCCAGGTGCGGTGGGTCGAGGACACGGATGGCTTCATCTTCGAAGTGGCGGACGATGGAAGAGGCATCGGCACGGCCGCACCACAAGGCGGGGGCCACGGAACGGACAACATGCGCCAACGCGCCGAAGAACTGGGGGCGCACTATGAACGAAACTCCACACCCGGGCGCGGAACCACCGTGCGGGTGCAAGGGCGATCTTTGCACCTGGATGAATGAACCAGGGCGCATACGGTTGTGCATCGTGGAGGACGATGCGGTGCTGCGGGAAGCCTTCATGGAATCATTGGAAGCGGATCCTGGCATGGAAGTGGTCGGCGCATATTCCGACGCGGAAGGGTTCCTTGTGGATCTGTCGGGGATCCAGCCTGCGGTGGTGATCATGGACCTCAACCTGCCGGGCATGAACGGGATCACCTGCACGGAACGGACGAAACAGATCTCGCGTACCACCCAGGTGCTGGTCTGCACCGTGCAGGACGATGACGAGAGCCTTTTCAACGCCCTTTGTGCCGGGGCCACGGGCTACCTGCTGAAGGACGCACGACCAGAGGAGGTGGCTCGGGCGGTGCGGTCGTTGCATGCCGGTGGATCCCCCATGAGCCCGGGCATCGCTCGCCGCGTGCTTGCCAGTTTCAGTGCGCCACGCAAGCAGGCCAAGGAGTGGGAACTTCTCAGCGAGCGGGAACGGCAGGTGCTCGACCGCCTCGCCACCGGCCAGCGCTACAAGGAGATCGCCGATGGCCTGCACCTGAGCATCGAGACGGTGCGCACGCACATCCGCAACCTGTACGACAAATTGCAGGTGAGCTCGCGCACCGATGCGCTCAATAAGCTCTATCCGCGCTGATCGTCGGGCTGTGGTGGCAGCACCCGGCCGGATTTTCACATGAAAGTGGTATTGTGATCCGTGCGGATCCGGCGGAACCTTGCGCAAACATCCTCCGCATGAACGCACGCTACGCTTCTCTTCTGTTGCTCGTTCCCGTTGCCGCCACGGCCCAGCCGATCCTTCAGTCTGCCGATGTGCAGGTGATGGGCAACACCTATGCGATACACCTGGTGACCGATCCCGGTGCGAGTGACCCCAACGCCGATGGGGCCAACGTGACCTGGGACTTCAGCAGCGCCACCTTGACGATGAACGCGGGGAGCACCACGTTCATGGCCCCGGCCGGTACACCGTACGCCGCCAGCTACCCCACCAGCAACCTGGCCCAGTCGGTGACCATCCCCGGTAGTACCACGTACACCTACTTCAACCTGCAGTCGGCCCAATTGGACATGCTGGGCCAGGAGATCGGCGGAAGCGACCCCACGGTCTACACCGACCCGAAAACGCCATTGCAGTTCCCCATGGCCTATGAGGACTGGTTCATCGACTACTATGAGTACGACGGCACCGAATACAGCGTATCGCGGGCCTACATGGGGTATGGCACGGTGATCCTGCCCACGGGCACCTATACCAACGTGGTGAAGGTCGCCAGCACCAGCGGCGCCATCAACTTCTACCGGACCGATCCCGTGATGGAACTGGTGAACATCGACGGCGAAGGTCAGATCCTGGTTTTTGGTGATGCACAGGTGGGTGTGGAGGAAGCGTCGATGGCCCAACCCCTCAGCATCTTCCCGCTCCCGGCCACGGACGTGGTGAACATCGGTGGTCTGGTGGGTGCGAGCACATGGGACCTCATCGATGCCCAGGGTCGCGTGCTGCGGAGCGGCCGCGACGTGCGAACGACACTCGTACTGGACGTCAACACACTGGCCAGCGGGCCCTATTCCGTGATCGTGCGCGATGGTCGTGGACAGCGGTCCGCCCGCATCCTGAAGCAGTGATCGGCGCGGCCCTTCACGGAGCACTGGCTGAGCCTGTCGTGCTCATCGACTGAACGATCGCCTGGGGGATCCGTGCACTTCGGGAAGTGCCGCCCATGCGAGCCCATCGAACCGAAAAGGACACCTCAACTCTCCATACCATGTTGCGTCGCACCCTCCTTCAGCTGCTCCTGATCCTTCCCATCGTACTCAGTGCGCAGAAGCCGTTCCCGGTGGTGTGGGAAGGCAAGTTCAGCTTCGATCCCAGGTGGAACGAATACACCGATGACCTCGGCCTTGTTCTCGGCGGTGACATGGAGCAGCTCGAAATGCTGGACGGCACCACCGGCAAGGTCCTGTGGAACTACAACTTCAAGGCGAAGCACGGTGTGAAGAAGTGCGACGACTGGAATCCCCGGGAAGAAACGGGGACCATCGAGGTGGTGATCGGCAAGGGCGATGATGCGCCCAAGGAGGTCGTACACCTCGACTATCGCACGGGCCAGGTGGTGGCCGCTTCGGAGCTGCCCGGCCGGAAGAAAGAGAAGAACAAGCCTGCGCGCCGGGCCATACGCTCGCGCACGGTGAACCAGGGGAGCTGTTTCGATGCGGCCACGGGCACCAACGTGGAGGTGAGCTACGAGCGCAAGATGATCATGAGCGCCATGGGCGGCACCGAACTCGACCTCACCGTGCAAGCCAGCGGCGGGAACACCTGGAGCACCAACTTCAAGGCGCGGGTGGTGCGCCACCTCACCAACGACTACCTGCCCGCCGAGGAAGGTGATGTGATCCTGAACGTGACCAGCGGGCACGGCAAAGTGTTCGTGGTGTACGAAGGCATCACCTGCCTTGACCTTGCAACGGGCAAGGTCCTGTGGAACACCACCTTCGATAATTCACAGACCAGCGTCGGCCTGAAGGTGACCCAGGAGATAGGCCGCAGTGCCATGCCGCTGATCG
The DNA here is from genome assembly GCA_020847755.1 of Flavobacteriales bacterium. Classification (GTDB taxonomy): domain Bacteria; phylum Bacteroidota; class Bacteroidia; order Flavobacteriales_F; family PHOS-HE28; genus PHOS-HE28. The sequence goes on from JADLBK010000001.1 coordinate 3,670, forward strand.
CTGCCGACGGTGTGTACATCTGCGATCTCAGCAAGAACGAACGTGCCATCAAGAAGCTCGATCTCAACGCCGGCAACGTGATCTGGAAGGCGGAGGGGTTGAAGAAGGATGACATTGTTTCCGAACTCCTCATCGATGGGAACAATTTGATCGTTCGGTTCGGCGGAGTGATCCGTGTGGAGAAGTACATACCGGGCGTGGAAGGCCGCCCCGATGTGTACAAGGTGGAACACGTCTTCGAGGGCAGCACGTCCATCAGGGCCTACGCCACAGCCACCGGTGCGGCCGTTTGGAACACCGAAGCCAT
>JADLBK010000002.1 GCA_020847755.1 Flavobacteriales bacterium
GCACCGCGTTCCGCGCGCAACGGCCCTTCCACTGGACCACGTTCGAGGGCTTCTTCAAGCCCGACAAGGCCGAGGAGGTGTACAACAGCTACCCCCCCATCGGCGAGGGCACCTGGGACGGCACCACGTACATCGACCAGAAGAACAAGTTCAGCAAGACGGTGTTCGAGCCGGGCAGTGTGATGGACCGGGCCTTCAAGGAGCTCAACAGCCCGGAGTTGCTGACCTGGTTGGAGGAGATCAGCGGGATCGAACAGCTCGAAGCCGACCCCAAGCTCTTCGGAGGCGGGCTGCACCAGAGCATCACCGGCGCCTTCCTCAACGTCCATGTGGACTACAACTTCCATCCGGACACCAAGCACCACCGGCGGCTGAACGTGCTGGTGTACATGAACAAGGACTGGAAGGACGAGTATGAGGGACACCTGGAACTGTGGGACCTCACCGGCAGCGAGAAGCGGTTGCTTGGCAAGGTGGCGCCGCTGTTCAACCGGTGCGCCATGTTCGAGACCAACGAGATCAGCTTCCACGGGCATCCCCGTCCACTGCGGACCCCGCCCGGCGTGAACCGCAAGAGCCTCGCCACCTACTATTACACGGCCACCCGGCCGGAGGGCGAGATCGCCGAAGAGCACAACACGGTGTATGTGAACACCGAAGGCATGGGCGGGCAGGTGAAACGCTTCAGCAGCGGGGTCAAGGCCTTCCTGGAACGGATCAACAAGGCGTGAGGCTTCCCGGACCGCCTGTGTCAACACCGTCCTTACGCGCATGAGCCTCAAGCTGAAGGCCGACTACTGGCTTCGTTCCGCCCTGAACGTGCGCCAGGAGCGGCGCTGCCCGTGCTGCGGCGGCACCGACCTGCGGGTGGTGGACCACAAGTACATCGTCACCTGGCTGCTGGAATGCCGGCAATGCCACCTGCGGCACCGCCACCCCAAGGACGATCCGGCCTGGCTGGAGCGCTTCTACCAGAAGGAGTACACGGTGGACACCCACATGATCACCAAGCTGCCCGATGCGGCGGCCATGGAAAAGCTGAAGGCGGAGGGCTTCCCGGAGCTGCGCGACATCTCCCCCTACATCAAAGCGCTCAGACCACAGGCCGGACGCGTGCTGGACTACGGCTGCAGCTGGGGCTACCACGTGTTCAAGATGCGCGGCGCCGGGTTGGACGCGGAAGGCTTCGAGCTCAGCCGCCCGCGCGCCGCCTTCGGGCAGCGCACCCTGGGCGTCACCATCCACAGCGACCCCGCCGCGGTGCAGGGCCGCTACGACGTCATCAGCAGCTCGCATGTGATCGAGCACCTGGCCTCCATCCCCGATCTTGTCACCTTCAGCCGGGCGCACCTCGTGCCGGGGGGGCTGTTCATGGCCTTCTGCCCCAACGGCAGCGACGCCTACCGACGCCGTGAGCCGGGCCTCTTCCACGTCAACTGGGGATCGCTGCACCCCAACTACCTCCACATCCCTTTCGCGCGCCACCTGTTCCGGGAGGCGCCCCACCTGATCCTCACCGGCGACTGGACCTATGACACCGCGGAACTGGCGGCATGGGATCAGCGTTCGCAACGTGTGGGCACACGAGAGGATGGAAAGGAGCTGCTGATCATTGCGGTCCTGTAGCACCGAACGGGATCAGACCCGGCTGATGGAACGCCGTCGCGGATGCTGTCGGGTATCCCAGAAGCCCACGATCTGCAATTCGCTCCCTTTCACGCGAAAACACATGATGTTGTGCTTGGTGACAAGCACTTCTCGTGTGCCCTTATGGCCTTTGCGCGACATGCCTGGAAAGCGCATGAGCAGGCGGACCATCGCATCCGTGCGCTCGATGAAACGCGTCGCCTCGCGTTCGGTCCATTCCGAACGCAGATAGGCGATCACTTGGAGGAAGCGCGCTTCTGCTTCCGGCGACCAGCGGACGCTTTCGACCATGATCGTGCGTTGGCCATGACCGCTTCATGCGACCGCCCTTCGCCGCGGTCGAGCTCTTCCAAGCTGCGCTCCAAAGAGGCTCTGATCTCAGCTGGCAGATCACCCCACGGTGCTGCTGGTTCTGCAGCAAGGAAAGCCTGCAGGTTCTCCAATGTGGTCTCGTCCTTCAGGGCAAGGATCTTCTTGACGATCTCCAGCTTGGTCTTCTCGGTCGCCATGAGCGAAAGATACGCCTCGTCCTACCGCACCTCCGCCCCCGGCCCGATCCCGTCCTTCGGCTGCACGAAGACCAGCTTACCGTTCGCATCCTCGGCCATCAACACCATGCCTTGGCTCTCCACGCCACGCATCTTGCGCGGCTCCAGGTTGGCCACCAGCACCACCTGCTGACCGGGCAGTTGCTCCGGTTGGTAGTGCATGGCGAGCCCGCTGACCACGGTGCGCGGCTGCGCCTCACCGAGGTCGATGCTCAGCTTCAGCAGCTTGTCGGCCTTCGGTACGCGCTCCGCAGCCACGATGGTGCCCACGCGCAGATCGAGCTTGGCGAAGTCGTCGAAGGTGATGGTCGCCTTCGCGCTCACCGCACCAGCCCCGCCAGCTTCGGCGGACCGCTGTTCGGGTCTAGTGACCGGTGCAGCCTGCTGCACTTGCCCCTGCGCCTGCTCCTGCCCCTGGGGCGCGTTCGAATGCAGCCGCTCGATCTCCGGCTGGATCTCCGCGTCGGTGATCGGCTTGAAGAGGTGCTCCGGCTTGCCCAGCTCCTGCCCTGCGCCGATGAGGTCACTGCGGAAGGCTTCGCTCCACGGCAGCACCCCGACCCCGAGCATGCGCCGCAGCTTGGCCGTGGTGTGCGGCAGGAAGGGCTCCAGCACGATGCTGAGCACCGCGGCCAGGTTGAGGCTGTTGGCCAGGATGGTGCGCGTGCGCTCCGGATCGGTCTTCTCCAGCTTCCACGGCTCGTTGTCGCTGAGGTACTTGTTGCCGGCGCGGGCCACGTTCATGGCGCTGCTCAGCGCATCGCGAAAACGAAATGCATCGATCTGGTTAGAAGTTTCTTGGACATGGTCCCCGACCGTATCCCAGAGCACGTACTCCGGAAGTTCTGGACATGGGTTCGCAGGCACCTTGCCGTCGTAGTACTTGTGGCACAGCACGAACACGCGCTGCACGAAATTGCCGACGATGGAGACGAGCTCGTTGTTGTTCTTGTCCTGGAAGTCCTTCCAGGTGAATTCGCTGTCCTTCTGTTCGGGGATGATGGTGGCCAGGCAGTAGCGCAGCTCGTCCTGCCGGCCCGGCCAGCGCTCCAGGTACTCGTGCAGCCACACCGCCCAGTTGCGGCTGGTGCTGATCTTCCGCCCGTCCAGATTGAGGAACTCGTTGGCCGGCACGTTCTGCGGCAGCACGTAGCCGCCGTGCAGC
>JADLBK010000003.1 GCA_020847755.1 Flavobacteriales bacterium
ACCTGCTGGTGTTCCTGCAGGATGTGCTGGGCTAGGGGGACCTATTTGCGCAGCGCCCGGGCCAGGACGATCAGCAGCGCCGCACCCACGGTGGCGCAAATGATGCGCCCGATGAGGTTGGTGGCATCAAGGCCCAGGATGCTGAAGACCAGTTCGCCCACCAGGCCGCCCACCAGGCCAAGGACGATGTTCACCAGCAGCCCGTAGCCGCCGCCCTTCATCAACTGGCCGGCGAGCCATCCGGCCACGCCGCCCACGATCAAGCTCCAGAGGATGCCCATGTGGGAAAGGCAGGACGGCGTGGCCGCTCGATCATCGACGGACCACGCGATGGCTGGATCGCGAACCATCGAGGGCGTCCACCACGATGACATAACAACCCACCCGCAGGCCGCTGAGGTCCAGGGTCCGGACATTCCGCTGGACCATGAGCGTGCGTCCCGCGAGATCGTGGACGGACACGGAACGTGCACGCTCCCCGAGATCGACCGGTCCGTCGGTGGGGTTCGGGTGGATGAGCGGGTCGGGGTGGCGCTGGTACGGCTCCATGGCCGCCGGAACCGAGGTGTTCACCAGGCGCCAGGCATCGTTCGAGGCGATGCCGGCCATCAGCCAAAGGGCATCGTTGAAGACACAGATCGAACCGGCATGCCTGGGAAGGAAGGGGCTGTTCTTCAATTCCCGCCAGCTGATCCCATCCGGGGAGTACCAGGTCTCGGCGTTGTCGGTCTGACGGGCCACACCGGCGACGACCCAGATGTGATCGTCGAACCAGGCCACGTGGTGCCAGTACCGGGGCGACCAGGGCGCTGATGCGAGCACCAGCTCCCAATCCGCGCCGTTCGTGGTCTTCCACACATCATTGTAGCAACGTCGGTCCCAGAGCCGACCGCCACCGAGCAGCCAGCAGGTCCCACCGGCCGTGTCCACGCAGGTGTTCAACACCATGCCCCGGCCCGGCCAAGGTGCATCCGGGAGCTGCTGCCAGCCCAGGCCGTCCACGCTCATCCACACCTCCTGGAGGTTGCCGGGCTCATAGTCGATCTGCTGCCCTCCGAAGTGCAGGATCGTGTCGCCGATGGAGGCCACTTGGTGCATCGTTCTCGAAGGGCTCATGCCCTGAATGCTATCGGTCACCTGGGACCATGTGACACCATCGACCGACCGCCACACATCCTGGAGCCATCCGCTCTGTGGGTCCGCACCGATCACCCATAGCGCGCTATCATGCACCAGCCAGCCACTCACATGCCGGCCGGGCCAGGGGGCATCGGCATGCTGTGTCCAGTTCAGCCCGTCCATGGTGCTCCACACCTCCGAATGGGTGTGGTGCGGCGGATGATAGGGCGGGTCCCATCCGCCCAAAGCCCACATCCGCCCGGCATGGGCCAGCAGTCCGACCCCATCGCGTGGTGTGAAGGGTAGCACAGGGCTCACTGGATCCCAACGGTACGAGCTCACCACGAAACCGCCACTGTACGCCACCCGCGAGGTATCGGACCGGTCGCGAATGCGCAACTCGACTGTGGTCCCGACCGGCATGTTCATGGGCAGGGGATAGGGCGTCCAAGCCGTCAGGCCTGGATGTCCGACCGGAGTCCATGCTCCCGCACCGTTCAGGCGAAGGTCCAGATCGATCGAATCACCGACCGTAACGGGATCCCAGCGCCAGTTCACCCACGCCGTATCGCCCCATGCGTAAGCATCCGTGGACTCCGGAGCAATGAACCGCAACGGCACCCTGTCGTGGTAAAGCTGTTGGATCTCGGAGTGGTCCCATGCCCGGTCATGGACCACCAGGTCATCCACGTCGCCATACAGCCCGTATGGACCGCCACCGACCAGCAGGTCGTGCGCAGCACCCAAGGAACCGGGGGCCACGGTCTCGGCATACAGGTCGCCATCGTGCCAGATCCGAAGTGTATCGGACGATCGTTGGAGAACATGATGATGCCAACGACCATCGGTGAACCGGCCGGACACGCCCTCCGCAAGCGCGTTCTGGCCCGCACCACTGCCGTTCCAGTGGATGAAGGTCCCATAGTGCAACTCAAGAACCGGTTGTGTGGGGACGTTCGTGTTCAGCGCGAAATGCAGGTTGGAGATGGTGTCCTCCGGCGTTGTCCGTCGGCAGAACAGGCTCTGCTGCTCGGGGGAAGCGGATCGATACCAGATGGAGAAGGTGAAGGCTTGATCGGCCGGGACCAGGCCGGCCAGTGCCACGCGGATGGAATCCGAAACCCCTTCGAGGTGGAGCGATGCACCGACCACATCGTTCCTGTCCGGTGCATGGACCGAACTGCTGGAGGCCACTCCAAGCCCCAGCGGGCCGATGTCGGTCACGCTGCCGTCGAAGGTGAGGTGGCAAACCAGCCCTGCGGAGGGGACCTGCCCCATGACGGAAGGCACGATCACGATGCCTACGATTGCGGCAAGCAGAGGCCTCATGCTCAAATCTATGCGCCGCCTCAACGAAAAAGGCACCGTCACCGGGGCCTCTCGGAGTTCACAGCGATGCGCCTCACTTGGCCGGTGCGGCCACGACCTGACGCTTCTCGGTGATGCGGGCGCGCTTGCCGCGACGCTCGCGCAGGTAGAAGATGCGGGCGCGCCGCACGTCACCGCGCTTGTTCACGTCGATCTGGTCGATGAAGGGGGAGGCCACCGGGAAGATGCGCTCCACACCCACGTTGCCGCTCATCTTGCGCACGGTGAAGGTGGCGGTGCTGCCGGTGCCCTTGCGCTGGATGACCACGCCCTGGAACTGCTGGATGCGCTCCTTGTTGCCCTCCACGATCTTGTAATGGACGGTGATGGTGTCACCGGCCTTGAACACGGGCATGGCCTTGAGGGGCGCCCATTCCTTTTCCAGTTGCTTCAGCTTATCCATGACGCTCAGGCACTTGTGCGGGTCCGACCCGCGTTCGGGGCCGCAATATTACGGAACTTTCGCGATGCCGGGGCGCATCACCCTTCCCCGAAAGTGGCCGCAGCATCCGCACCGCCCTCCAACAGCTCGGGACGCCGCTCCCGGGTGCGCTCCACGGCCTGTTGGTGGCGCCATTCCGCGATGCGGGCCTCGTGCCCGCTCAGCAGCACATCGGGAACCTTCCAGCCAGCGAACTCCGCAGGCCGGGTATAGACCGGCGGCGCCACCAGGCCGTCCTGGAAGCTGTCGCTCAGGGCCGAGGTCTCGTCGTTCAGCACCCCGGGCACCAGGCGGATCAGCGCATCGCTGAGCACGGCGGCCGCCAGTTCCCCGCCGCTGAGCACGTAGTCGCCGATGCTCACCTCCAGGTCCACCAGATGCTCGCGCACCCGTTCGTCCACGCCCTTGTAGTGGCCGCACAGCAGGATGAGGTTGCGGTGCACGCTGAGGCGGTTGGCCAGCGGCTGGTCCAGCAACTCCCCGTCGGGGCTCAGGTAGATCACCGCGTCGTAAGGGCGCTCGCTCTTCAGCTGGGTGATGGCCCGGTGGATGGGCTCCACCTGCAGCACCATGCCGGCGCCCCCGCCGAACACGTAGTCGTCGATCCGGCGATGCTTGTCGGTGCTCCACTGGCGCAGGTCGTGCACCACCACCTCCACGAGGCCCTTCTGCTGGGCGCGTTGCAGGATGCTCTCGGCGAACCAGCTGTCCAGCAGGCGGGGCACGGCCGATAGGATGTCAATGCGGAGGCGGACCATGGGGCGAAGTTCCTCAGGGGATGAACACCAGGCCGACCTGGGCGGCGAGGCCTCTTGCGCGCGGACCGGTGAGGCCGTACAGGTTGGGCAGCTGCAGTTCGGCGCCGAGCCATCGGGTGATGCGGAAACGCCCGTGCACACCGGCGCGCAGGCCACCGAAGCCCCCGTATTGCGCGGAGATGCCGACGGCCTGCGCACCGAACCGACGCCAACCTGTGAGCTGCGCAAAGGGGATGAAGCCCGGCAGCGCGCGCTGAGCGATCCGCAGGTCCATTCGCCACCCCGTGGGCCAGGTGACACTGTGCTCCGCCCACGCATGGAGCGGAAGCAGGCGCCACGCCGCCGCGGCGGAGGGCCGCACCCCGAAGGTGTCCAGCAGCTGCTCCTCGCCGGTGATGGCCCCGGTGAGGTCGAAGACATCGTCCACGGTGATGCCGTCGTAGGTGAAGGCCGTGTCCGGACCGGACCGCAGCGCCCGGTCGTTCCAGCGCACCGCCCCGAGGTCCTGGGCGCCGAGGGTGATCCGGTGCGCGGCCGAGCCGTTCCGGGTGGGCAGGCTGAAGCGCTGGGCGAAGCTGATCGCCGCTCCAAGGCCGTTGAAGGCACCGAGGTCGCTGCGCGCGGTGTCGCTGCTGCGGTAGGTGCCGTGCAGACGCAGGTCGATCCGGGTCCCGTCCGCCGCCGTGAAGAGCGTGGCGTCCTCGAGATGCACGGCCGTCCACGACTGGCCCTTCACCACATCGAGACGCACCCAGCTGCCGGAGCGCGCATGGTACAGGCCGGCGCCCAGGGTCTGGTAGCGCTGCTGCTCGAAGGCCGACCCGGACAGGTCGGCCCGCTGCCCGGCAAAGCCGGCGTTGCCGAAGAAGGTGAGGGCGTACACGTCCGGGCGGAAGCGCAGGCCGGCCTGGTCCTGGTGCGTGGCCGAGATCATCACCTTCAGGCCGGCCCTCCCCAGGATGCTGTCGCCGAACACGGCATGCACGCCGAGCTGCAGCACCTGGCCGAGGCGGTTGTTCGACCGCAGGGCGGCCTGGCTTCGTTCACGGACGTCGCGCTCCACGAAGCCGCCCTGCGTCAGGTCCAGCACCAGTTCGTTCAGCAGGGTGTTCGCGTCGTAGGCGAAACCACCACGCACCTCCACCCGGTCCCGTTGCGCCGCGTCGCCGGTGGGCAGCAGGTCCTGTGCGAAGGACAGCAGGGGCAGGGCCAGGGCGAGGGCCAGGGCGGGAAGCCGTTCACTCATCGCCGTTCACCACGTAGTTCACACCCGCCACCACCTGCAGGTCCAGGCGGTAGTGCGCCATCAGCGGCAGGTGCTGGGCCTGGTCGGCGGTGTTGAAGACGGCCCGGATCCGCAATCGCGGTTCGGCGTAGAGCAGATCCACCTGCTGGGGGGTGAGGGAGGCGGTGCAGACCGAGCGCACCGGGTCGCGCACCAGGCCATCGGGATCCACCTCACCGCTCGCCACCTCGCCCACCACGGGGATGGAGCCCACCACCTGGTCGTCCGCATCCAGGATGTCCAGCAGGAGCCGGGCGCGGAAGGGGAACCCATTGGTGGCGATGAGGGAGAGCGTGCCGTCGGTGAGGCCGTGCGCCTCCTCCGAGCCGGGGAGGTCGGGCGTGGCGATGCTCTCCACGGTGAGATCGGTGGCGATGAGCCGCAGCGGCATCTCCAGCTCGAGCTGAGCGCTGACGGCGCTTTCGTGATAGAGGAAGTCGTGGCCGTTGCTGATGTCGCCCAAGGGGTTCAGCTCCAGGTCCACCGCATACCGCAGGCGGTCGGGCAGGTTCTCCACGAACGCAGCGATGGTGCTGTTGCCGGGGTCAAGGGTCGTGGACCAGGCGGTGGACTGGAACGAGCCGCCGAGGTCGAGGGCGCGGGTGAGGTTGATGGGGGAGCCCACGATGGGATGCACGAGCGGCACGGATGTCCCCGTACGCGTGTTCTCCGATACCAGTTCGTGGATGCGGATCCGCAGGTCGGCGCCCACGCCGTTGGTGATGCGGAGCCGGGCTTCCACGTGGTCGATGTCGAGCAGGCCGTCGGTGATGCGGTCGAAGAGGTCCACGGCGGTGTTCTCCGGTCCCACCTGTTCGGTGCGGTTCCCGAAGTAGCCCTCGGCGAACTGCGGAACAATGTCCGTGTAGGTGGCCACGGCCTTCACACTGTCCAGGTTGGTGACATTGGCGCCGGCGCCGTTGGGGTCCAGCTGGATGGTGATCTGCGAGGAGAGGGCGTTCACCTGATCGAGGTCGGGGCCGCGCAGGTCGAACCAGTGGCCGGCCAGGTCGCGCGTCAGCGGAGTGAAGGAGGGGTTGAGCGGTGAACCGGCCGGCACCACGCCCTGCACGGCGACAGGCTGACCGTTGAAGGTGGCCCCCGGCAGAGCGAAGGTGCCGGTGATGCCGCTGGCGATCATGTTGGTGAGGTCCACCTGGAGCGTGCCACTTCGGATGGCCAGGGTGCGGAGCTGCACGTCCTCCAGGTCGAGGGAGGTGGCATCCTCGTCGGTGGGCAGCAGTGCACCTGCTGCGAAGAACAGGGGGCCCGGTATGGGCAGCACATAGTTGTAGGTGATCCCGGTGTCGGGCACTTGCAGCAGGGTGTCCAGCCGAACACCGAAGAGCTCGGTGCGGTACAGCAGGGTCAATGCACCGTCGGTCCCGGTCACCAGCAGCGAATCGGCGATCACGTCGTTGAGCGTCAGCGAAGTATTGACCAAGGGGGCCAGCAGGTCCACGTCCCACCGGGGTGGTCCCGCCTCCTTGCGGCAGCCAGAGGATCCGAACAGCAGGATGCCCCCAACGGCGATGGCCGAGGCAACCCTGGCCATGGCGGACTCGTTCCTCATACGGGGCGTAATTTAGCGACCGTGATGGTGCCGCGTTGACACCCCGCCGTCGGTCCGCATGTTCGCCAAACGTGGATTCCTCGTTCCCTGGATCGCCTCCGCAGCGGTGATGTACGGCCTGTCGTACCTGTGGCACGGGCTGGCCCTGAACGACCTGCAGGACCTGCGCATCCCGTTGCCGCTATACTTGGGCCTGAGCGGCCTGGTGTACCTCATCATCGGCTTTGTGATCACGCTGGCGGTGCATCAGGCGATCGCGCACGAATGGGTGAGCCTCAAGCGGGCCTTTCCGCTGATGAGCGCCTTGGTGGGTGCGGCCATCGGCTTCGTGGTCTTCCTGCTGGTGTACATCCTGGGCATGAGCTTCGCCAAGGCAGGGGCCGTGCATGTGGTGATCGATGCGCTGTGGCAGATGCTGGAGCAGGGCGTCGGAGGCCTCATCGTCAGCCTGGGCGTGATCTACGACATGCACCGCCGCTTCATGGAGAGCGAGCAGGCGCACTGATCAACGGTAGCGGTGCTTCCAGATCCGGCCGAGATGCTCGGCCCATTTCTGCTCCCTGGAGTTGTCGCCCGGGGTGTAGAGGCGGGTGCCGCTGATGGCCTCCGGGAGGAACTCCTGATCGCCCGCGTGGCCGGGCTGGTCGTGGCTGTACTGGTAGTCCTTGCCGTGACCGAGCTCCTTCATCAGGCGTGTGGGCGCGTTGCGCAGGTGGAGCGGCACGGGCAGGTCGCCGGTGCGCTGCACGAGCTGTTGGGCGGCGCCGATGGCCAGATAGGAGGCGTTGCTCTTGGGCGCGCAGGCCAGGTATACAGCGCATTGGCTGAGGATGATCCGGCTCTCGGGCCAGCCCACCAACTGTGCGGCCTGCATGGCAGTGGTGGCCAGCAGCAAGGCATTGGGGTCGGCGTTGCCGATGTCCTCGCTGGCCAGGATCACCATGCGCCGGGCGATGAAGAGGGGATCCTCGCCACCTTCCACCATGCGGGCCAGCCAGTACACCGCCGCATGCGGGTCGCTGCCGCGCATGCTCTTGATGAAGGCGCTGACGATGTCGTAGTGCTGTTCGCCCTGCTTGTCGTAGCGGGCGGCCTGGGTCTGCACCACCTCCTTCACCAGGGCGTCGGTGATCACGACGGGCCCATCGCCGGCGGCCTTCACACAGAGTTCGAAGGTGTTCAGCAACCGCCGCGCATCACCACCGCTGGCGCGCATCAGGGCATCCACCTCCTGAAGGGTGATGGCCCGTGACCGCAGCTCTTCGTCCTGGTGCATCGCACGTTCGAGCAGGGCCAGGAGCTGCTCGTGGGCGAGCGGCCGAAGCACATACACCTGGCAGCGGCTGAGCAACGCACCGATCACCTCGAAGCTGGGGTTCTCGGTGGTGGCTCCGATGAGGGTGATGGTACCCTTCTCCACAGCGCCGAGCAGGCTGTCCTGCTGGGCTTTGCTGAAGCGGTGGATCTCGTCGATGAACAGCACGGCGCTGCGGGCGAAAAGGCCCTTACCACCGGCCTGGTCGATCACCTCGCGCACATCCTTCACCCCGCTGCTGATGGCGCTGAGCGTGAAGAAGGGCCGCTGAAGCCGCTCGGCGATCAGGCGGGCCAGGGTGGTCTTGCCGACACCGGGGGGGCCCCAGAGGATCATGCTGGGCAGCATGCCGCCGCTGAGCGCGCGCCGCAGGATGCCATCGGGCCCGACGAGGTGCTCCTGGCCGACGACCGCCTCCAGGTCCCGCGGGCGCATCCGTTCGGCCAGGGGAGCGGCATCCATGCGGCGAAGGTAGGGCCGTCAACGAAGGACCCCCTCCGGTGTGGAGGGGGTCCTGTCGAGGGGTCAGGGACGGATCAACGCGTCAGCACCAGTCGGCCGTGGACACTGCGTCCATCGAGCATCAGGTGATAGAGGTAGGTGTTGCCGGTGAGACCATCGGCGGAGAGCTCCACCTGATAGTCGGCGTCACGCTCCACGCGGCCGTCGAAGAGGCGGGCCACCGGGCGGCCCTGCAGATCGGTGAGGTCAAGCACGGCCTGCCCGTCGCGGTCGGCGGTGAAGCGCAGGGTGGTCATCACACGGAAGGGGTTGGGTGAAGCGGTGACCTCGAGGGACTTGGCGCCGGTGCCCTTCACCATGATCACCTGCACGAGCTCGGACGCATTGCCGCAGTCGTCCACCGCTGTCCATGTGCGCGTGATGGTGTAGCCCATCTCACAGTCCTTTCCGCTCATGTCCTCGGTGAACAACACCTGCACGTCGTCATCGCAGTTGTCGCTCGCCTTGCAGGACTCCGGATCGGGCACCTTGTCGCAGGTGGTCTCCAGGTCGGCCACGGAGCACAGGATGGTGGGCGGGGTGGTGTCCACCACGTCGATGGTCTGTGTGGCCGTGGCGGTGTTGCCGCAGAGGTCGCTCACCGTCCAGGTGCGGATCACGGTGAACTCGTTCCTGCAATCCCCCTTGATGGTCTCCTCGGTGAGGATCACAGCCAGGTTGGCGCTGCACGCATCCTCCGCGGTCACCACGGGGGCTTCAGGCAGCTTCTGGTCGCACTGCAGCGTGAGGTCGGCGGGCACACCCACGAGGACCGGCGCTTCGTTGTCCACCACCGTCACGGTTTGCATGGCGCTGCTGGTGTTGCCGCAGTCGTCCGAGGCGGACCAGGTGCGCACCAGCTGGAAGTTGCCCGGGCAGTTCCCCGGCACGAACACCTCGGTCATCATCACCTGCGACGCGTTCTTGCAGGCATCCACGGCGTGCACCTCAGGGAGCTCATCGCTCAGCTCGTCACAGGCCACGGTGACATCCGCCGGCACACCGATAAGCTCCGGGCCCTGGGTGTCCACCACGGTGATGGTCTGCACACAGGTCTCGCTGTTGCCGTTGGCATCGGTGGCCCACCAGGTGCGGGTAAGGATGTAGGGGCAGGAGCCGCTCCAGCTGTCCGTCCAACCCACGGTCACCTCAGGACACTTGTCATCCTTGCGGAAGATCGGGTGGCCCACATCGTAGGGGTGCAGCGAGCTGCCGCATTCCACCGTGACGTCCGGACCGCATTGCTCGATCAGCTTGCCACATTCATCCGTGTCGCAGTCGTCGATGACCAGGACCTCCATGCTGGCCGAGCATCCGTTCGCACCCGTCACGGTCACGGTGTAGCTGCCGGCTTCCGCGGTCGTCGTGGTCGCCGAGGAGCTGGTGAATCCGTTCGGACCGGTCCAGCTGAATGTGATGCCGGTCTGCGAGATCGCGGTCAGCGTTGCTTCACCCGTGATGCAGTCGATCGGAGTGGCCTCGGCGCTCAGGTCAGGGCCGTTGTTGTCCAGGTCCACATCCGCCGTGGCCGTGCTCGTGCAGCCGTTGGCGCCCGTCACCACCAGGGTGTAGGTGCCCGCGGCGCACACCGTCGGGCTCTGGTCGGTGCTGCTGAAGTTGTTCGGACCGCTCCACACGAAGCTGCCGTTGCCGGTGCCCTGCAGGGTGACGCAGGTGTTCGTGCAG
>JADLBK010000004.1 GCA_020847755.1 Flavobacteriales bacterium
GCTCCCCTCCTTGCAAGGAGCAGCGAGCGAGCGCTGCTCAGGAGGGGGCTTGATCCATGTGCACCTGCACCGAGGGCTGCCCCGCGATCGCGAAGCGGCCCTCGGCAAGTGTTCAGCACAACGTTACCGCGCCACCTTAACGGTCTTCTTCACCACGAAGCTGTCGTTGAGGTAGAGCGTGCAGTGGTAGGTTCCGGGCGCCAGATCGGTCGTGTTCCAGTCGTGGGTGTAGCTGCCCACCTCCCGCACCGCCTCCTCGAGCACCTCCAGACGCTTGCCATGGGCATCGCTGACCTCCAGGCGTGTGCGGCCCGGCGCGGCCACCGTGTAGCGCAGCTGAGTGAGGTCAGCCACCGGGTTGGGCAGGATGAAGAGGTCGGTGCGCAACGCCTCGCTTGCCCCTGCGCCTGCCCCTGCTCCTGCGCCTGCCCCCATCGTACGCTGATCCGTATCGCCATGTGCGGCGCAGCACGAAGCGAGGTCTTGTTGAAGGGTACTGATCTGGGCTTGTTGTGCGTCGTTGGCGGACTTCAGCTCCTGGACCGCTCCGATGAGATAGGGGATGATCCCGGAGTAGTTCACCGCCTTGAAGGTCACCGCAGGCTCCACCACCGCCCCGGCCGTATCCAGCACGGCAGGCCGGGTCACCGATCGCACGAGGTGAGGCATGACCTGTTCCACATCCTGGGCGATCAAGCCCGATTGCAGGCTGGAAGGCAGGCCTAAGTGGTCATACATGATGGTGTCGAAGTGGAACGTCACCGGCTCCAGTTGCATGGTCGCTTCGAGAGCATCCGTCACTGCGGCAACATCCGTCTTCAGCGCCTGGTCCGAACTGGCATAAACGCCGCTCGCGTACACGTTCCCCTCAAAGAACCCCGCCCAGGTGTTCGACGCCGCGCACCGGGCCCTCCCCCATACGCCGATGCACGCGTTGGCCACTCCTCCTCCCTGGGACCAGCTGCCCTCCTCCTGGGCGTTGCCATAGACGCCGATGTTCTGGTCCGCGATGTGCGGAATGGTCACCGTGGTGTGCGCAAAGAGCCCGTAGTTGGCCCGAGCATCCTGCGCCCACCCGCGAAAGGCCAGGTTGACCTCTGCGGCCGGTGTCGGTGAGAACGCATCCACGGCGATGTTCATGCCCTCGTCACCGATCACGTGGGCGAAGATGGCCTTGTCATCGCCAAAGGGATCCGGGCTGCTTTCAACCACGTGCAGCTTCCATCGCGGGTCGAGGATGCCGATGCCCACATTATTCGACTCATCCGGACAGCCGGTCAAGGGCCCGGGCAAATACGCGGTGACCACATGATCGGCTGTGGTCACCTCCCAGTCACAGCCTACCAGGGAACCGAGGTCCCTCCAGTACAGTCGGCCATCGGCCGGGTCCACCACCACCGTGCGGGTCAGCGCGTCATTTTCGTAGGACGTGGTGAGGTAACCGGGCAGCGGGTCCATGAAGTTGCGCAGCCGGATGGTCTGGTCGGCCAGGTCGATCCGTTCATCCGGGAGCAGGGTGATCGTGGCCCAATCCCCCACTCCGAAATAGCCTTCGTTCAAGGAGAGATCCGGTTGCAGCCTGGCCAGCTCCAAGCCGCTCGCACCGCTCGCCGTCGTGCTTGTTCCATTATCCCCAGTGTAGATGAACTGGAATGGTGCGGTCGGACCGTTCTGCCCCGTCACCGTTGACCACACCAGGCCGCTCGTAAGACCATCCAACAGGCCCGAGTAGAACAAGGACTCCCCTCTGGTGGCCAGGAAACCCTCCCCCATGAACGGACGATAACCCAGCTCCAAGGAAGCGTTGTTCTCGGCATGCACCCGAGCGGCAGGGTAGCGGTAGATCCCGGGCGTGTTGCCGAAGTCGCCGACCCCCAAGAACCCGGTCAGGTCCAAATTGGGATATCCGTTGATGGTCTGAAGGGTCACATCCTGCGAGAGCAGCATCCGCAGTGTTGCTGTCGTGTAGAACTCGATCGGCTGATCGGCATCGTGGCGGATCTCCAGGGGATCATTCACCATGCTGTTGTCCCAGCCGACGAAATCGCCAAAGCCGCCACTGTTGGCTGGCGTGGAAACTTGAGCCTGCACGGGCAGCATGGCCAGCACGCAAGCGGCCATGATCCATGGCCTTTGAACTTTCTGTTTCATGGTCTTCGGTTTTGTTGTTGACAACTCATCCAAAGACCGGACTCTATCTAATCGGTCAACACGAACTTGAACGAACGAATCTGCCCTCCCTGCTCCAAGCGCAGCATGTAAGCACCCCTGGCCCATGCTGATGCATCAATTCGCCGGGTACCCGCAACAGCTTCCTCACGCAACATCAAGCGCCCCATACCGTCGAGGATGGTGAGCCTCGTACCTGGAGGCACCCCGCTTAAGCCCACTACATCGTTTGATGGGTTTGGGAAGAGAACTACAGCATCCAACAGGTGATCTGGCACGCCTAGCGCCAACGGACAACCCTTGGGATCCGACGTTACGCACACATTATCGATCAAGGTGTGAGCTCTGGGGTCCCAGGGAAGATCCGCGAAGTGCAGCGTATCCGTCATGGCGTTGTTGAAGTGGTTCCCGATCATCAGGTATTGGTAGGCGCTATCGGCCACGAAGCTGCCGCTCACCAGGGTCCAGCCCACCGTATCGGTGATGAGCCAAGGGTGGTACACATGCGCGAAATTCCCGCCGGTCGGCCAGGGATCGTTGTTGGTCCAATGCCGTGGCTGGGTGGTGAAGAGCATGCCGATGTGACTGCTGGCGAGGTACATCTGAGGGTTGATGTCTGCACCACCCCACGTGGGACTAGCGTAGTAACTAGCGAAATACATCTGCCCCACCACCAGCGGCTGCGCTAGCTGGATCATGAAATACTCTCGAACACCCGTAGCTTGAGCGTAGGTGCCCACACCGACATAGCATTCCCCTTCCTGCGCGTACTGGAAAGCCCAAGAGCTGAGGGGCACATCATTGAAACCACCGTCGGGGATGCAACTCATGAAGTAGTCGCCGGTGCCACCGGCCGAGAACCAGCCCAACGGGCCAGTGCCAAGGGTGTAGGCCATGTTCACTTCCAAGCAGGAGTCGCGCTCTTCGAAGGAATGGTTCGGAACCAAGTTCTGCGCTTCGCAGCGGAGATGCGCAACGAACCCCAGGCAGCCCAACAACAAGCCAAGGCCGGTACGGGGCCACCTGAGGTTCATCGCGTTAGAGGTCATCGTTCGTCCCCGGGTCAAGCCCAGGGCAGGTCATATTCGTTATTGATCAAGCGCCGGGCACTTCCTGTTCGCGATGGGTTACCCCGGTGCATTGGTCCGGTCACCGCATTTGAAGGTACGCTCCGGCGTTGCGGCCCTGCCGGTGTACCCCACCGTAACCCTGATGGGAGGGCCGCCAAAAGACCGTGTCTGCACGGCCCGGTGCTGCCTGGGTGGCTCGGCGGAGGCACCTTATCTTCGCGCTGCTCTGTTTCGTTTACCTATTCCAGTGGGTTGAGTGGGACATGAGCGACCAAAGCCCTCGGTGTCTTACGCGCCGGGGGCTTCTTTCATTCGGGAAGCCCGCATGGGCCTA
This sequence comes from Flavobacteriales bacterium, assembly GCA_020847755.1. Taxonomy (GTDB): domain Bacteria; phylum Bacteroidota; class Bacteroidia; order Flavobacteriales_F; family PHOS-HE28; genus PHOS-HE28. Next base: position 3,574 of record JADLBK010000004.1, read on the forward strand.
CTTTGCTCGGCTGTAGTTGATGTGGACCGCTGGACCGCTGGACCGCTGGACCGCTGGCCGACTGGCCGCTGCGCAGCGAAGAGAAGGTGATGGGCCGCGCGTTCATGAGGGGAAGATAGGAAGGAACAAACCGGAACAGATAGGCTGTTGAAAAGAATAGTTCGTTCACCAACAGGTAACGGCGAAGCAATGATCATTGCCTCCGGCCCGCAGGAAGTTGCTCAGTTCATCACGAATGCGTCCGCCTACGATCCAAGCCTTCCGCGCTACTGGAACCGGTATCGTCGTTCGCGTAGCACCCACTGGTGAAAAGGAACCGCAGCCGGTCCGGACCGGCGCACAAAGCACAACCCATCACACAGGCACCTCGCAGAGACGGTGCGGAGGTGATCGGTACCAGAACTGGTCATTTCCAACCCGTCATCGCGACGCTCCCGAAGGGGCGGAAGCGATCTCCCCAGGCCGGGGCTGGCCCATCCACCTCGGGGACACTGCCACGGCTCTGTTAGGTCCTCCCGCGTGAACGCCCCTCCTGCGCGTTGGCCGCTCCGCGCCCTCTGCGACCCTGCGTGCGTTCACCGCTCCTCCACTACCACCCCGTCACGAGCAACCGACGTGCACCGGTGATCCCGCATTTCTGATAGCTGTGGTAGGCGGCGGCGGCGCGTTCGCGCACCTGTTCTGCGGTCTCGCGCCGCACCCATCCCTCCAACGCGGCGCGCAGGGTGTAGGCCTCCGGCGCCATCAGGCCGGTGGTCCACAGCAGCGGTGTCGCTTTTGTCGCGCGCAGC
>JADLBK010000005.1 GCA_020847755.1 Flavobacteriales bacterium
GCTTCTTCACCCCGTTCTCATGCGCGGCGTGGATGATGTTGCTCTCGATCATCAGGTTCTCGTACAGGAACTGGGCGCGGTACACGTTGTTGGCGTGGATGCCGCCCACCTTGGCGGCGGCCAGGTACACGTACGCGGGCTTCTCCTGGGCGAAGAAGTCGCGCACGGCCTGCTGGTCGATGAGGTTCAGCTCCTTGCTCGTGCGCGTGACGATGCTTGTGTGGCCCTCGGCCTGCAGCTTGCGCACGATGGCGCTGCCCACCATGCCGCGGTGGCCGGCCACGTAGACTTTGTCTTGCTTGTTCATCTGTCGGGGCGACGTTCACGTCGCCCGGGATTGTTGGATCTGATGTTAGGTCGACCCGATGGGTCGACGCTACACGGAGCAGGAATGATCTCCGATCATTCCTGCTCGTGCAGGATCTTGTGGCCGCCCTTCTTCAGGTACACGTCGCGCTTGAAGAGCTCCAGGTCGCTCGCCACCATCTCCTTCACCAGGGCCTTCAGGTCGTACTTGTGCTTCCAGCCGAGCACACGCTGTGCCTTGCGGGGGTCGCCTTCCAGTTGGTCCACCTCGGCCGGACGGTAGTAGCGCGGGTCGATGGCCACGAGCACCTTGCCGGTCCTCTTGTCGATGCCCTGCTCCTTCACACCCTTGCCCTTCCATTCCAGCTTGATGCCGACCTCAGCGAAGGCAAGGTCGATGAAGTGGCGCACGGTGTAGGTCTTGCCGGTGGCAAGCACGTAATCGTCGGGCTTGTTGTGCTGAAGCATCAACCACATGCCTTCGACATAATCCTTGGCGTGGCCCCAGTCGCGCTTGGCGTCGAGGTTGCCGAGGTAAAGGGTCTTCTGCAGGCCGAGCTTGATCTTGGCCACGGCACGGGTGATCTTGCGTGTCACGAAGGTCTCGCCACGCAGCGGGCTCTCGTGGTTGAAAAGGATGCCGTTGCAGGCGAAGATGTTGTAGCTCTCGCGGTAGTTCTTGGTGATCCAGAAGCCGTACAGCTTGGCCACACCATAAGGGCTCTTCGGGTAGAAGGGCGTCTCCTCGTTCTGGGCGTGGGGCAGCACGCCGCCGTACAGTTCGGAGGTGGAGGCCTGGTAGAACTTGGTCTTCTTCTCGAGGCCCAGGATGCGGATGGCCTCCAGGAAACGCAGCGTGCCGATGCCGTCGGCGTTGGCCGTGTACTCGGGCATCTCGAAGCTCACGGCCACATGGCTCATGGCGGCGAGGTTGTAGATCTCGTCCGGCTCGATCTCCTTCACCAGGCGCAGGCAGTTGACACTGTCGGTGAGGTCGCCGTAGTGCAGGTGGAAGGGACGGCCCTTCTCGTGCATGTCGTGGTAGAGGTGGTCGATGCGGTCGGTGTTGAAGAGCGAGCTGCGCCGCTTGACGCCGTGCACCTCGTAGCCCTTGTTCAACAGCAGTTCGCTCAGGTACGCGCCGTCCTGACCGGTGACACCGGTGATGAGGGCGACCTTCCGCTTCTTTCCGCTCGACTTCGTGCTTTTCTTGGCCATGGGGTCGGGGCGATGTTCGATCGCCCGTGGTTTAGGTTGTTCAGTGGACGATGAACCAGTTGTTCACCAAGGATTCCTTGTTGTAGCGCAGGGGGCCGCCGGTGGTGATGTCGTCCACGGTGCGGCCGGCCTCGTGGGCGATGGCGTGACCGGCGGCGCTGTCCCACTCCATGGTGGGAGCGTAGCGCGGATAGGCGTCGGCGCTGCCTTCGGCCACCAGGGCGATCTTCAGCGCGCTGCCCATGCTGGTGAGGGCCACCTCGCCGTGCTGCGTGCGCATGCGGTCGATGTAGGCCTCGGTCTCGGGGCTCGCATGGCTGCGGCTGGCCACGATGGTGAAGGGGCGTTGGGGCATGGACAGGGGCAGGCGCTCGGCCTGTGCGGCGAGTTCATACGGGGATGAGCTGCCGCGGGTTGCCGCCTGCTGCAGCCGATGGGCGCCTCCGCCGGGCCAGGCGAAGTAGAGCAGGTCCTTCACCGGCACATAGAGCACCCCGGCGATGGGCTGCGCGGCGCCCAGGCTGCCCGCCGGAAGCCCGTCGCGCTCCATGAGGGCGATGTTGACCGTGAACTCGCCATTGCGCTTGATGAACTCCTTGGTGCCGTCGAGCGGGTCCACGAGCCAGTAGCGGTGCCAGCGCTGGCGCTCCTCCACGGGCAGCTGGCTCCCCTCCTCGCTGAGCACGGGCAGCGCCGTGGGGGCCAGTACCGCCACGATGGCACGGTGCGCGCGGCGGTCGGCCTCGGTGAGGGGCGAGCGGTCGTCCTTCAGCTCCACGGCGATGGTGCCGGCGTACACCTCGAGGATCGCGCGGCCGGCCTCGAAGGCGGCGGCGATCGCCGGACCGAGCAGGTCACCGGGGGCCGTGTGCTGCATCGGGGGCCAAAGGTAGCCGCGCCCGAAGCGGGTGTTCCACGGCGGCGGGCCCTTCCATCAACAGCGCGTGTGCACGGCGGGCTCAGGGCCGCGTGATGCGCGACCGGTGCATCTCGAACAGCTGCTCCTGCGTGCTGTCCAGGGTGAGGTCCCGTCCGTCGATGAAGGCGCAGCGCACGGCGTTGGTGCGCATGTCGAGCGCATCGCCGGACGACAGGAAGAGGGTGGCGCTCTTGCCCACGGCGAGGCTGCCGTAGCGGGCATCGATGCCGAGCACGCGGGCGGCGTCGAGCGTGACGCAGCGGACGGCCTCCTCGGGCGGAAGGCCGTAGGCGCGGGCGGTGCCGGCCACGAAGGGCAGGTTGCGCGCGCCCATGCGCTCCATGTCACCGGTGTAGCTCAGGCAGAAGGGGACGCCGCGTTCGTGCAGGAGGGCCGGCAGGCGGAAGGGCAGGTCCACGTCGTCGTCGTTGCGCAGCGGCAGGCTGTGCAGGCGGCGCAGCACCACGGCCACGCGCTTGTCGCGCAGCAGGTCGGCCACGCGCCAGGCATCGTAGCCGCCCACGAGCACGGTGCGCTTCACGCCCATGCGGTCGGCGAAGAGCACGGCCTCCTGGATGTCCTGGGCCTGTTCGGCCTGCACGAAGAGGGTGGACTCCCCGGTGAACAGACCGGCCAGCGCCTGGACGCGGACATCGGCGGGTGCGGCCTCGGGCCGGCGGGCGCGTGCGGCGGCCTCGGTGAAGAGCGCCTCCAGTTCGCGCATGCGGCGTTGGCGTTCCTCGGCCTTCTCGCGCACCACGGGTCCGGGCTCGGCCCACCAGCCGTGGCGTGCGAAGGCCCGGGGCCAGTTGAGGTGCACGCCGTTGTCGCGGGCGATGAGGGCGTCGCGGCGGTCCCAGGCATCGAGATGCACCACGCTGCTGCGCCCGCTGACCACACCGCCGCGCGGCACCACCTGGGCGATGAGCACGCCGTTGCGGCGCACGGTGGGGATGATGCGCGAGTCCACGTTGTAGGCGGTGGAGGCGCGCACCTCGGGGGTGATGTCCCCGGCCTCATCCTCATCGATGGTGGCGTGCACCTGATCGATCTCGGCCAGGCCGAGCGTGGCATCGGGCAGGATGAAGCCCGGATAGAGATGGCCGCCTGCGGCATCGATCACCGTGTCGTAGCGCGCGGCCGGGGCCGTGGGCCCCACGTGATCGATCACGCCGTTGCGGAAGCCGACGAAGCCGCCGGCGATCAGGCGACCATCGCCGGTATGCACCTGCGCGTCGCGGATGAGCACGCTGCGGGTCTGGGGCGCAGCGGGTGCCGGCCGCTGGGCCAGGACCGGGCATGCGGCCAGGGCCGCGAGGAGGGTCAATGCGTTCCTCATGGTTCCTCGCCGATGGTCTCACAATGCCAGTGCCCGTCCTTCTTCGGTGCGGGCGCCTCGGTGCGGGCGCCCAGTCGTTGCGCGGCGAGCACCTTGCCCACCAAGCGGTCGCGTTCGGCATGCAGGGCCGCGCGCAGCCGCTCGTCACGCGTGCGTTCGTACAGGGGACGTCCGTCCACCAGGGTCATCTCGGCGCGGGCGTCGATGCTCAACGGGTGCGCGTTCCAGAGCACGAGGTCGGCGTCCTTGCCGGGTTCCACGGTGCCCATGCGGTGGTCCAGCCGCAGCATGCGGGCGGGGTTGAGCGTCACCATCTTCAGGGCCTCCTCCTCGGACACACCGCCGTACTTCACGGCCTTGGCGGCCTCCTGGTTGAGACGGCGGCCCATCTCCGCATCGTCGCTGTTGATGCCGGTGAGCACACCGGCCTGCCAGAGCAGCGCCGCGTTGTAGGGGATGGCCTCGTACACCTCCCACTTGTAGGCCCACCAATCGCTGAAGGTGCTGGCGGCCGCGCCGTGCTCGCGCATGCGCGCGGCCAGTTTGTAGCCCTCGAGGATGTGCGTGAAGGTGTTCACCGTGAAGCCGAGGCTGTCGGCCAGGTCCATGAGCATCTCGATCTCGCTCTGCACATAGCTGTGGCAGCTGATGAAGCGTTCGCCGCGGAGGATCTCGCCGAGGGCCTCCAGCTCCAGGTCGCGGCGCGGTGCGGCGACGGTCGTGGTCCGCTTCCGTCGGGCCCCGGCCTTGGCGGTCGCGGTGGCATGGGCATCATGCAGAGCCCGGTGGTCGCGGGCGCGGAGGAAGGCATCAAGCATCAGCTGCTCCACGCCCATGCGGGTGCGTGGGTAGCGGTTGCCGTACGGCGATGTGCTCTGTTTGACGTTCTCGCCCAAGGCGAACTTGATGAAGCCCTTGGCGCCCTGCACCGGGTAGGCATCGGCCGGCAGGCCCCAACGCAGCTTCACCAGGGCGCTCTGGCCCCCGATGGGGTTGGCCGATCCGTGCAGCAACTGCGCGGCGGTGACGCCCCCGGCGAGCTGGCGGTAGATGTCCACATCGTCCGGATCGATCACGTCGGTCATGCGCACCTCGGCACTGATGGCCTGCCCCCCTTCGTTGACCCCGCGCCGCAACGCGATGTGCGAATGCTCGTCCACGATGCCCGGGGTGAGGTGCAGGCCCGTCGCGTTCACCTCACGCACCGCCGGTGGGGTTCGTCCGGTGAGGACGGTGTAGGGATCGAGGGCGGTGCCGACGGCGGCCACGCGGCCTTGATGCACAAGGACGTCCGCCTGTCGGAGAATGCCGCGATCGGTGTTGGTCCACACCGTGGCACCCTTGAAGAGCAGGGTGACGGAGTCGGGCACCAACGTATCACCGAAGGCGGAGAAGGGCGCCCATACGTCGCCGGGTGCGCTCGCGAGCAGACTGTCGAGGGTCGCCTTGCGGGCTGCGGGCTCCTTCACAGGCCCGGCATCGGTGCGGCGCACGGCGCTCCACGGGGCCCAGGTGTCGCCGGGGATCACGCCCTGGCCGTCCCAGATGGCGCCATCGGCGTGCACGGTGCCGTTGAGCCGCACATCGCCGGCGCGGCCGATCGCCTGGGCATCGAAGCGCAGGCCGATGCGTTCGCCGGTGTGCGTGAGGTCGACGGCGTACTTCACGGTGTCGCCGGCGGCCCCCTGAAGCACCGCCTTGCGGTCGCGCCAGCGTCCGCCGGAGACCTCCAGGCGCCAGGTGCGGCCATCGAGGTTGAGGTCGTAGGTGCCGCGCACATCGGCCAGGCCGCGGTCGGTGTGCACGAAGCGTTCACCGGCGACCCAGGTCTCCTGCACGCTGTTGTCCTCGGCCAGCAGGTGGTCCGTGGTGATCAGCAGGTTGGCCAGGGCTCCGGTGGCGAGCACGCCGAGGCGGTCCTCCAGGCCGAGGTAGGCCGCGGGCACGGTGGTGCAGGCGGCGATGGCGGTGCTGCTGTCGAGGCCGCAGCGCACCAGGCGGCGCAGCGCGGGCCACCAGTCCTCCGGCTCCTTCAGCCCCTGGCGGGTGAAGGCGAAGCGCACCCCGGCCTCGTGCAGGATACGCGGTCCGTGCGGCGCGAGCTCCCAGTGCTTGAGCCGGGCGATGGGCACCTCGAGGGCATCGTGCGGATCGCGGACATCGGGCGCATCGGGCTGCACCACGGGCAGAATGAGGTCGAGACCGGCGGCGGCCACCTCGGGCCAGCGTGCGTACTCATCCCCTCCGCCCTTGACGATGGCGCGGAAGCCGTGCTCGCGGCCCAGGGCGGCGATGCGCAGCACGTCGTCGCGGTCGCGGGCCTCGAAGACCCAGGGCAGGCGCTGCTGCGCGGCCAGAGCCTCCAGTTCGGCATCGCGCAGCTCGGCGGCGCCCCCATCGGCGTACCACCGCGCATCCAGCAGGGTCTGGCGGAAGAGGGCGATGGAGCCGGTGAGCGAGGAGGGGTAGGGATCGGTGGAGCTCCCCTTCTGGAAGGAGAAATGCGCGGAAGCGGCGGTCACGAGCACATCGAGCTGCGGCGAGCGGCCTGCGGGAAGCACCACGGCGCCGGTGCCGCGCACGATGCCATCGGCCTGATGCACCCACACGGCCGTGACACCCTGCGCGCGGAGGCGGGCGGCCTGCTCGGCATCGGGCGTGTAGCGGGTGGCGGCGCGCTGGGTGGCCCGGATGGCCGGGTTCCAATGGCGAGCGCCGGCGGGCGGGCGGGCGGGTGCCGGTGCCTCCTTGGGCATGCCGAGGTCGCCGTACGGCTCCACGAGCCCGGGCCACACATGGGCACCGTGCAGGTCGTGCACCACGGCATCCTTCGGCACGTTGACGCCCTTCCCCACCGCCGTGATGCGTTCGCCGCTCACCACCACGGTGGCATCGTGGAGTGTGCGCCCCGGTTCAGGATGCACGGTGGCGTGGACGAAGGCGTGCACCGGCACGTTGCGGTCATGCGGACCGTTCACCGGTGCGGTCACCTGGGCCACGGCCGGCGCGTGGAAGGCGACGGTGCCGAGCAGACCGGGGATGAGGGCGAGGAGCGACCGCATGGCCGGCGAAAATAGGGGCGGGGACGCCGCGGCCGCGGCGGCGGCTACCTTTGTCGCCCAGCAGAACATCCGCATGGAGACGAACATCCTGGGTTTCTTCCACAGCCTGTTGCGCTATGGCGTGCTGGCCTTCGTTGCGGCTGCGGGGCTCGCGGCGCTCAACGGTCTATTGCGAGGGCGGCCCATCCTGGTCTATGAGCGCACGCTCGCCATGGTGGCGGTGCTCCTGTGCCACGTGCAGCTGGTGCTGGGCCTCATCCTCTACTTCATGCGCTTCAAGGCCTTCGGCATGATGCAGCCGGCGCATCAGCGCTTCTGGAAGATGGAGCACATCGGCACCATGGTGATCGCCATCGTGCTGGTGACCGTGGGGCGGGCGATGAGCAAGCGGGCCAAGGAGGAGCCGCGCAAGCAGCGGCTGATCGCCATCTTCTTCCTGATCGCCCTGGTGCTCATGCTGTGGGCGACGCCCTGGCCGTTCAAGGAGGTGGGGCGCGATCTGGGCTGGCTATGAGCATGCGTCTTCTTCCCTTGCCGGCGGTCGTGCTGCTGGCCTGCACGGCGGGCGGTTCCACGGAGGACGCGTTGGTGTCCACCACCCTTGCGGACGGCACCCCGAACGGCACGGCCCTGTTCCAGATGCACTGCACCCTGTGCCACGGCAAGGACGGCCGGCTGGGGCTGAGCGGTGCGAAGGACCTCACCCTGTCGGTGCTCACGCGCGACGAGGTGTCCACGGTGGTGGCGGGGGGCAAGGGCAAGATGGTGGGTTACCGCAACGTGCTCAAGCCCGGTGAACTGGATGCCGTGGTGGACCATGTGATGGCCCTGCGGTCGGCCACCCCTTCGGCGCGGCCATGATCGAGACCACGCGGGCGAAGGCCGAGACGGCCGTGCTGGTGGGCCTGGTGACCGATGAACAGGACGCCGACCGGGTGAAGGAATACCTGGACGAGCTGGAGTTCCTGGCCACCACGGCGGAGATCCGCACGGTGAAGCGCTTCACGCAGAAACTGCACCGGCCCGACGGGCGCACCTATGTGGGCAGCGGCAAGCTGGCGGAGGTGAAGGCGTGGATCGAGGCGAACGACGCGCACAGCGTGATCTTCGACGACGAGCTGACGCCGGCGCAGCAGCGCAACCTGGAGAAGGAGCTCGGACGCCCGGTGCTCGACCGTCCGCGGCTCATCCTGGACATCTTCGCCCGCAGGGCCCGCACGGCGCACGCCCGCACGCAGGTGGAGCTGGCGCAGTACGAGTACATGCTGCCCCGCCTCACCAAGTTGTGGACCCACCTGGAGCGCCAGCGCGGCGGCACGGGCACCCGCGGCGGCGCGGGCGAAAAGGAGATCGAGACCGACCGCCGGATCGTGCGCGACCGCATCGCGCTGCTGAAGGCCCAGCTGCGCGACATCGACCGGCAGAAGGCCACCCAGCGCGGCAACCGCGGCAAGCTGGTACGCGTGGCCCTGGTGGGCTACACCAACGTGGGCAAGAGCACGCTGATGAACCTGCTGAGCAAGAGCGACGTCTTCGCCGAGGACAGGCTCTTCGCCACGCTGGACACCACGGTGCGCAAGGTGGTGCTCGGCAACCTGCCCTTCCTGCTGAGCGACACGGTGGGCTTCATCCGCAAGCTGCCGCACCAGCTGATCGAGAGCTTCAAGAGCACCCTGGACGAGACGCGCGAGGCCGACCTGCTGCTGCATGTGGTGGACGTGAGCCACCACGACTTCGAGCAGCAGTACGCCACGGTGAAGCAGACGTTGAACGAGATCGGCGCGGGCGACAAACCGGTGATCGTGGTGCTCAACAAGATCGACGCGTACCGTCCGGCCCCGCACGACCCGGACGACCTGGCGCCCAAGCGCCGCGACCAGTTCTCGCTGGAGGAGCTCCAACGAACGTGGATGTCCAGCATGGACGGGGCGGAGTGCATCTTCATCAGCGCCGCGCGGCGGACGAACATCGACACGCTGCGGCGTCTGCTGTACGACCGGGTGAAGGCCCTGCACATCGCGCGCTATCCGTACGAGAGCGACCTGCTGTTCAAGGACGCCTACCTGGAGGGCCGCGTGGAGGAGGAGTGAGCGGGACAGGTGTGCCGGTCGCATACGTCCCGGTGCGCCGCCCACGTTGCACAAGGACCGATGGCGAAGAAGCGCGGCAAGGGAAAACGGAAGGCACCGGGGATCGGCGCGGTCCTTCTGCTGATCGCGCTGGCGGCGTTGGGCGGCCTCGTGCTGTTGGTCGCGCTGGTCTCCTTCAACGTGTTCGGCCGGCTGCCCAGCCAGGCCGAACTGGCGGCCATCGAGCACGAGGAGGCCACGCTGGTGTTCGCCGAGGACGGCACCCTGATCGGCAAGCTCTTCGCCGAGGACCGCACGAACATCCGGTACGAGGACCTGCCCCAGCACCTGATCGATGCGCTGGTGAGCACCGAGGATTCGCGCTTCTTCGAGCACCAGGGCGTGGACGGCACCAGCTATGTGCGCGTGTTCTTCCGCACCATCCTGGGCGGCGACCGCGGCGGCGGCGGCGGCAGCACCATCAGCCAGCAGATCATCAAGAACCTGTACGGCCGCGAGCGGCATGGCCTGCTCACCGTGCCGGTGAACAAGATCAAGGAGGCGCTGGTGGCGCAGCGGTTGGAGCGCGTGTACGACAAGCGCGGCGTGCTGGTGCTCTACCTGAACAGCGTGCCCTTCGGCGAGAACCTGTACGGCATCGAGTCGGCCGCGCGCCGCTTCTTCGGCCGGCCGACGGCGCGGCTGGGCGTGGAGGAGGCCGCGGTGCTGGTGGGCATGCTGAAGGCGAACACGGCGTACAACCCACGGCTGCATCCCGACCGCGCGCGCGAACGCCGCAACACGGTGCTGTCCCTCATGGAGAAGCACGGCCACCTGGACACACGCACGGCCGACAGCCTGCAGGCCCTGCCCCTCCGGCTGCGCTACACCGGCCTGGACGCCTACGATGTGTACGGCTACTTCGTGGCCCGCGTGGCCGAGGAGGCGGAGGCCCTGCTGCGCGAACAGGCGGCGCCCAAGCCCGCGCGCGAAGCGAAGCAGCGCAAGCAGGCCCCTCGCCCACCCGGTGCCATCCCCGACCTGCGCAAGGACGGCCTGCGCATCCACACCACGCTCGATCCGGAACTGCAGCACCTGGCCGTGGAGGCGTCGCGAACGCACCTGGCGCGCATGCAGCCGAAGCTCGATGCGGAACTGAAGGCCTCGAAGGCGCGCGCAGCCTGGGAACGCGCCAAGGGGAGGAAGGCCGACCGCGCCTGGAAGGCCGATGCCACGGCACCGCGCGAGCTGTACGACCACAAGGGGGTGCGGGTGGACACGATCGGCCACCGCGACAGCCTGTGGCACTACCACCGGCTGCTGAACGCCGCGGTGCTGATGATGGAACCGGGCACCGGCAACGTGCGCGCCTGGGTCGGTGGCGGCCACCACCGCTACCTGCCCTACGACCTGGTGGAGGCGCGTCGCTCCATCGCCAGCGCGATCAAGCCGGTGATCTACGCCGCCGCGCTGGAGGCCGGCCACACCCCATGCACCTACCTCAGCAACGAACCACGCACCTACGCCGCGTACGATGACTGGGCACCGAGCAACTTCGACGGCGACACCACCGGCGGCGAGGTCGCGCTCTGGGCGGCGCTGGCGCGCAGCATGAACCTGCCCACGGTGGACCTCTACTTCCGGCTGGACCAGGACTCGCTCCGCGACGTGGTGCGGGCGTTGGGGATCCCGGGCGTGCAGGTGCAGCATCCGGCGGTGTGCCTGGGCGCATCGGACCTGAGCCTGCTGGACATGGTGCCGGTGTACGCGACCTTCGGTGCACGCGGTCAGCGGCCTGCGCCCCGGCTGATCACGCGCATCACCGACGCGGACGGCAAGGTGCTGTACGAAGCGCCCCGGCCCCGCGGCCATCGTGCGCTCTCCACCGAAGTGGCCGATGCGATGAACGCCATGCTGCGCCGGGCGGTGGACCAGGGCACGGGCACGGCGCTGCGCACGCGCCACGGGGTCAGCGGTGCGGTGGCCGGCAAGACGGGCACTTCACAGGACCAGCGCGATGCCTGGTTCTTCGGCTACACGCCCGGGCTGGTGGTGGGCACCTGGGTGGGTGCACGCGACCCGGCCGTCCACTTCCGCGGAGCGCTGGGCACCGGTTCGCAACTGGCCCTCCCCATCGCCGGCCAGGTGTTCCACGGCATCGAGGCGAGCGCCGAGCTCCGCCGTCGATACATGCGTCCCTTCACCGCGCCGGACTCCGCGTTGTACATCCTCGACTGTCCTCCGAGGCGCGAACCCGGCTGGCTCGAACGCTTGTTCGAGGGTGTGCCGAAGGATCCGACGGACACCAGCAGGCGGCCGGGCTTCCTGCAGCGCCTTTTCCGCGACCGCGAGGGCGAGCGCTGATCAGGGCAGCTGCGCCACGCGCACCGCGGTGGGCACGCTGCCGCCGATGTTCACCAGGATGGGATCCCGATCGTTGGTGCCTCCGGTGTACTTCACCACGCCGTCCATGTTCACGTCCTCGCGCAGGTAGCCCGGGAGGGTGGCCGTGGGCACCGCACCGCCGATCGCGGCCAGGATGGGATCGCGGTCGTTGGCGGCGCCCGCGTACTTCACCTGCCCGTTGAAGGAGACATCACCCGCCCACAGGGCCATGGTGCCACCGAGGTTCTTGCGCGCGTCGGTGCCGAAGGTGGCCGTGGCGGGGGCGGTGAGGTCCACCGCGAGCGGGGATCCGCTCAGGGTGAAGGCCGATGCCGTCATCGCGCCGAGATGATTGCGGTGGCGCACCGCGATGCGGTGGTCGCCCGTGGCGGCGGTGAAGGAAAGCGGCGACACGCCGTCCGCGGCCACCACATCCCCGTCGCGTTGAAGCAGTCCACAGCGCGTGGCGATCACCGTGGCGGGCGTGGTGGCATCACGCAGTTCCACCACCACCCAGTCCACCACCGCGTTGGCCCCGCTGGTCTGCAGCACGGTCGGGGTGGTGGTCTCCCCTCCCCCGCCGACATGCGCATAGCTCAACGCCGTGTACGGTTCGGTGAGCGGCAGCAGACCTGCGGTGCGCAGGTCATCGCGCATCAGTTGGGCGCCGGAGGACCAGGGTCCTTCGAGCACCACGCGCAGGGCCAGCTGCACGGTGGGGCTGTTGGGGGTGAGGCGGAAGGTGCGCAGCTGCTGCGGCGCGAAGGCGGCGGTGAGCGTGCCGTTCACCAACGGGGCGGCGCCCGTGTTCGTTTCGATGTGTGTGGCGGTCTGTGCCGAGCCGAGGCCCCAGGTGGAGGCGATGGTGGTGCTCTGCGCCGCATCGCTCACGTTCCACAGGCGGGCGATGATGCCGCTGGCGATGCCTTCCTCGGCGGGCTTCAAGGCCCACAACAGCACGTCGGGATCGCTGAAGGTGAAGGCGCCGAAGGTGGTGGCGGGGTACGGTCCTCCCGTGCCGGTGCAGGGGCCCACCACGAAGGGGTTCTGGTGCTCCAGGGCGAAGCGCATGGCGGCGACCTGGTCGTAGGCGCCCTCATGCGGCCGCAGGCTGAAGCCGTAGTGGAAGAGCGTGTCGCCGTGCTGGTCGGGGATGCCCGGGCCGCTGCCCTGGAAGTTGCCGCCCGCGGTGAAGCGCAGCTGGCTGCTGCCGCTGTCGAAGGTGCCGGTGGTGCTGTTGCCCAACTTCATGAAGGCCGGGCCGCTGGTGCTCACCGTGAGGCCATACTGCGCATTGCTGATGTCGGCGAAGTGGCCGAGGGTGAGCTGGTCGTAGCGGGCGTTCTGCGTGGCGTAGTGGCCGCCCGCGCTGCTCGGCTTGGCGGTGAGGATGGCGCCCAGCTCCTCGTGCCGCACCGTGGCGTTCACGATCTGCACCCCGTAGGCCCAGTCCAGCGTGCTGCTGAAGTTGTCGGTGATGCGGTCCTCCACGTCCACCCGGTGCAGGTCCTTGTACAGGGTGACGCGCACATCGTGGCCCAGGGGGATGACCCCTTCGGTCTGCACCGTGGCGCTGATGGGGCCGTTGTTCACCAGGTACTTGATGCCGCCGGGGGCGGTATAGGCGCCCAGGTCGTTCATGATGCGCCCGTTCACCGTGCCGGCGTAGCTGCGGTTGGCGAGCTTGTCGCGCAGGCTGGTGATCACTCCTTCGCCGCTCATGCTGATGCGGAACCGATCGCTCTCGAAGAGGTGGATGTCCAGCGTGGCCGTGTTGGGCGCCACCGGCGGGTCGCCCGCTTGCACGGTGTACACCTTGTAGCCCGCCGCTGGCACGTCGGTGGCCAGGATGCGCACGAAGGTGGCGCCGTCCTTGAGGATCACCTGCGAGGGGATCACCGTGGCGGTGGTGCGGTCCACCACCTGCACGGGTTGCGGGCCGGCGTAGGGCAGATCGGCCACATCGGTGCGCTGGTGCCCCAGCGGGTTCACCACCACGAAACGCAGCTCACCGGCCGCGTCGATCTGCGCGCCCAGCGAGGCCAGCGCGTTGGCGAGCAGCTGGGTGCCGTATCCGGTGACCTGCGCCTCCAGACCGCGCTGCCAGAGTGCCCGGTCGTTGGCGGACACCACGCCGCCGCCGCCGAGGTTGTGCTCCCAGTAGAGGCTGATGGCGGTGTGGGCCTGTTCACGTTGCGCGGCCATGTTCGACCACACGGCCGGATCGTGGCGGGCGGCCAATGTGGCCACGGCCTCGGCGCTGCGCAGCCGCTCGATGCCGCGCCGCATGCGTCCGGTGACCTCGGCGATGCTCGCGCAATCGAGGTCCCACTCGTTGCCGAAGCTCAACGACTGGCTGGGCAGGGTGCCGCCGTAGGTGGCCTCCATGTCCTGGAAGAAGTCCTTCATGTTGCTCACGTGGCACTGCGTGGTGGCGTTGCTGCGGGCCTCGGCCACGGTGGGGAAGCTGCTGTCGAGCGTAAGGGTGTTGTCCCATCCGCGGCCGAAGGCGCCGGCCACGGTGTAGGGGTAGTTGTGCGGGAAGGCCCCGCTGTTGAGCTTGTCCAGGCATTGGTCCACGGCGGCGTTGGGCACGAAGGCCTCGGCATAGCCGCCCAGCCCCTGGTTGTAGGTGAGGCTGTACCACTTCATCAGCACGCTGGATCCATCGAGGCCGGTGTAGCGGTAGAGCTCATGTTGGCGCTGGCCCAGTCCGGTGACCTGCGTGGCACAGCCGCACACACCCTTCCAGCTGTAGCGGGCACCCATGCCGTTCCACAGCGAGGCCAGTCCCAGGGGCTGGGTCTGGTTCTCCATGCTGATGGCCAGGGGGATGTCGATGCCGTACTGCCGTTGCAGGCGTCCGGCGTAGTAGCCGCTGCGGATCACGCCTTCGGTGGTGTTGCCGCCGTGCGTGCATACCAAGCCGTTCAGGGGCACCGTCATCTGGCCGCTCTGCAGCTGTGCGATCAGGCGGTCGAACTGCGCGGCCGGGCGGTTGCGCTTGTAGATCTCCACCCAGTACCAGCCGTCGCAGTTCCACTTGTTCCGGTAGGGAGCGGGGTTGTTGGCGGTGGCGTCGTTGAGATAGAGGTAGTGGTCGATCATCTGCGGGATCCACTGCTCATGGTCGGCCACGGTGCCGCTCCAGAGGTAGTCCGTGTGATCGTCCGGGGCCAGGTAGATGCGGTTGGTCTGGCCGGTCGCCAGGGCGGCGACGAGCAGGGCGGGAAGCACGGGAAGGGCACGGCGCGGCATGGCGCAGGGGGTTGGTCCGGACAAGTTACCGGATCGCCGGGACCTGCCGCTCCTCAGCGTCGGCGGCCCATGCCGGGCACGGAGGCCGGTGCACGCTCCTGCTTCGCCGGCGGCGGCTCCTTCACCTGCAAGCCTTCGCGGTACTCGATGGACCGGGTGACGCGGCCGTCCGTGTCGAGGAACTCCATGGTGCCGTGCAGCCGGCCCTGCACATAGCTCATGCGCTGCACCACGCGGCCGCGGTGGTCGTACACCTCGCAGCGGCCATGCGGGTCGCCGTTGAGCAGCTCCTGTTCGCGCAGCTTCACCCCGGCATCATCGAAGTAGCTCCAGCGGCCGGTGGGCATGCCGTTCAGGTAGGTGCCCTCGCTGATCGGCAGTCCGGCGGTGTTGTAGGCCACCCAACGACCGCCCCGCTTGCCGTCCGCGTAGTACCCTTCCTCCTTCAACTTGCCGTTCTCGTACCAGAACTTCCAAGCCCCGTCCTTCAGGTCATCCTTCCAGCTGCCTTCGTATTCCTGCTGGCCATCGGGGTACCAGCCCTTCCACAGGCCGCTGATCCGTCCGGCCGCGAAGCCGCCCTGGTCCTTCATGCGCCCGTTCTCGAACCAGCTGGTCCACTGGCCTTCGCTGACACCGTTCACGTAGGGGCCCTCCTGCAGCTTCTGTCCGCTCTCGTACCACGTGGTCCACACGCCCTGCTTCACCCCGGCCACGAAGCCGCCCTTCTTCCAGAACTGGCCGCCCTCGTAGAAGTAGACCCAGTCCCCCTCCTCGCGGTCGCTGGCGTAGATGCCGGTGCTGCTGAGCTGGCCGTTGGGATACCAGTACTTCCAGACCCCCGTCCGCTTGTCCGCCGCAAAGCCGCCCTGCATGTCGGGCTGTCCGGTGGAGGTGGTCCACACCCAAAGGCTGTCCTTGAGACCATCGCGGTAGTGCCCGGTGATGTTGGCCTGCCCGCTGCGGAAGAGCAGCGTGAAGGGGCCGTGCAGGCGACCCCGTTCGTAGTGCTCCTCCTTCTCCAGCTTGCCATCGCTGAAGAAGTAGGACCAGGCGCCATGCTTCACGCCGCCGAGGTAGGCACCCGTGGCCTTGGGGTTGCCGGCGGGATACTGCTCCCTGTAGCTGCCGCTGGGCACACCGCCCACGTAGCTCGTCTCCGTCTGCAGGGCGCCACTGGCGTACCAGGTGCGCAGCGTGCCGGTGCCGTCCTTCACGGTGCGCTCGCCGGCCTTGTCCCAGGCATCGAGCAGCAGGCAGAGGGTGTCGGCGCACTGTTCACGCATGTAGGGACGGCCGTCGGTGTACCAGTACTCCCAGAGGCCCTGTTTCCGTCCACGTTGATAGGCGCCCCGCTCCATGGGGGTGCCGCTGCGGTAGTAGCTCTGCATGAGGCTGTCCTGTTCGCCGCGGCGGAACCAACCGTCGTGCCGCACCTGTCCGTTGTCGTAGAAGAGGCGCACGTGGCCGTCGCGCTCGCCACCCTTGAACTCGGCCTCCTCGAACAACCGCCCCTGCGGATCCCAGAAGCGCCACAGCCCCCACTCGCGACCGTTGACGAACAGGCCTTCGCTGCGCTTCACGGTGCGGGTGCTGTCCCAGTGGTCCACGAAAGGTTGCACGGACTGGGCGCGGAGGGTGCCGCACGTCAGCAGGAGCAGGAGGAAGCAGCAGCGCAGGTGGACGGGCATGGCCTCAAAAGTACCCGCCGACGCAGGCACCTTGAAGGGAGGAACGACGGATCATCCACGATCCGCATGGGCGCGAACGGATCCCCGCCCCGCGATGTTCCCCCGGCAGGCGTGGTGGGCCACCAAGGACCGCGTGCAGATGGATGAGGGGGAACAGCGGCGAAGGACGACGGACCCGGCTACCTTGCGGGCCATGGACCGCAAGCGGGGTCGGAGCCTCATGGTCCTCGCCGGCCTGGCGGGGCTGGTGCTGCTGCTGGCGGGCTGGTCCACGGCGCTGGAGCCGCGCGGGCACCACAACCGGCTGGAGGACCTGTTGTTCCGCTCGGCGGACACGGACCTGGTGGTGCTGTACAGCACCTACTTCGCCACGGCGGGCCGTTGTGCGGGCTGCCACGGCCACGACGTGAACGGGGTGGCGAGCGTGGACGGCAGCGGCCGGGATGTGAACGTGGCCGACGACTGGCGGAGCACCATGATGGCCAACAGCGCGCGCGATCCCTTCTTCCGCGCCAAGCTGGAGCACGAGGTGCTGGTGAACCCGGGCCACCAGGGTGCGATCGAAGGCAAGTGCCTGAGCTGCCATGCGCCGCTGGGCTTCCACGAGCAGCGGATGCTGGGTGGCGCGCCCTTCACCGCGGCCATGCTGGACACCAGCACGATCGGTCTGGACGGCGTGAGCTGCGCGGCCTGCCACCAGCAGGACCCGGACAGTGCGGGCCGCTTCTTCAGCGGCGACCTGCGCTTCAGCGTCGACACGGTGTACGGCCCCTATCAGGAGGACGAGATCAACCCCGCGATCATGGAGTTCTTCGTCGGCTTCCGGCCCACCTTCGGCGAGCACATCGTGGACGGCCGCACCTGCGCGGGCTGCCACACGCTGATCACCGAGACGGCGGACCTGCAGGGCGACCTCACGGGCGACCGGTTCGTGGAGCAGGCCACGTGGCACGAGTGGCTCAACTCCGCCTACAACGGCACATCCAGCAACTGCCGCAGCTGCCACATGCCGCGCATCCAGGACAGCATCATCCTGGCCTCGGACTACTCCTTTCTTCCGGGCCATTCGCCGTTCGGCCTGCATCACCTGGTGGGCGGCAACGTGTACATGCTGGAGCTGATGAAGCAGCACCGCCAGCAGCTGGGCATCCCGGCCACGGACGTTCAGTTCGACAGCACCATCGCCCGCACGCTGGACAACCTGCGGCACCGCTCGGTGGAGCTGGACGTTCAACTGCTGGACCGCAGTGCGGACACCGCGTGGATCGATGTGACGCTGCAGAACCTCACCGGCCACAAATTCCCCAGCGGCTATCCGAGCCGCCGCGCCTTCGTGGAGGTCGACGTGCTGAACGGCGATGGTGACACGCTCTTCCACAGCGGGCGCTATGATCCGGCCTGGGAGGTGGAGGGGCACGACATCGCCATGGAGCCGCACCACGATGTGATCCGCAGCCCGGACCAGGCGCAGATCTACGAGCTGGTGATGGGCGATGTGAACGATGATGTGACCACGGTGCTGGAGCGCGCCAAGAGCCCACTGAAGGACAACCGGCTGGTGCCCGTGGGCTTCAGCACCACGCACCCGGTGTACGACACCACGCGCATCGCCGGCGTGCCGCCGACCGATGTGGACTTCAACCACGATGCCCTGGGCCTTCAGGGCAGCGGCTCGGACCGCGTGCACTACCACGTACCGCTGGGCGGCTACGAGGGACCGCTGCAGGTGCAGGTGCGGGTGTGGTACCAGCCTGTGCCGCCGCGCTGGAACGCCGAGATGTTCGCCTTCAACGGCGCGCGCATCGACAGCTTCCGCACGATGGTCGACGCGATGGACGGCAGCCCCACGCTGGTGACCGCGGACAGCCTCTTCGTGGGTGCGCTCGGCATCGGGGAGAGCGATGGCACGCCCGTGCTCCTGCATCCCAACCCCGCTCCGGACGGCCGGGTGACGGTGATCGGCCGCGCCGACGTGTCGGAGGTGTACGATCCCGCAGGACGCCGGGCCACCGTGCAGGTGGTGCGGCAGGGTGATCGCTCCGTGCTGCAGCTGCCTGCCACGCCGGGCACCTACCTGGTGGTGCTTCGCCACAATGGCCTCGACCGCGTGCATCGCGTGGTGCGCCCATGACCGATCCCTTCCTCGCCTCGCTGCACTGCTATCCGGTGAAGTCGCTCGGCGGCATCGCCCTCCAGGAGGCCACGCTGACCGACCGCGGGTTGCGGCATGACCGGCGGTGGATGCTGGTGGACGGCACGGGCCGCTTCCTCACCCAGCGCGAACTCCCGTCCATGGCCTGCCTGCACACGACACCGGCGGGGGACGGCTTCGCGGTGAACGACCGTCGTGATGGGGAGCGCCTGATGCTGCCCTGGGCCCTGGCCGAAGGGCCCGAACCTTGGGTGCGAATATGGGATTCGCGCGTGCGCGCGCGCGAGGCACCGTCGGCCTGGTCGGCGTGGTTCAGCAATCGGCTGGGGTGCGCGGTGCGCCTGGTGCACATGCCGGACGATGCGCAGCGGCGGGTGGATGAACGCTACGCACAAGGCCTCACCTCCTTGAGCGACGGCTTCCCGTACATGATCCTCTCTCAGGCCTCGCTCGATGACCTGAACACACGGTTGGCCGATCCCGTGGGCATGGAGCGTTTCCGGCCGAACCTGGTGATCGGTGGCGGAACGGCGCACCAGGAGGACGGCTGGCGCCGGGTGCGGATCGGCGCGGTGCGGTTCACGCTGGTGAAGCCCTGCGCCCGCTGCATCATCACCACCACCGACCAGCGCACGGGCGAACGCGGCAAGGAGCCCCTGCGCACGCTGGCCTCCTACCGCACGGTGGACAACAAGGTGCACTTCGGGATGAA
>JADLBK010000006.1 GCA_020847755.1 Flavobacteriales bacterium
CTTGAACTTCACGACCTTCTTGGCCGCGATCTTGATCTCCTTGCCCGTCTGGGGGTTGCGGCCCTTGCGAGCGGCGCGCTTGGAGATGGAGAACGTTCCGAAGCCCACGAGGGCCACGCGATCACCCTTCTTGAGGGCCTTGGTGGTGTTGTTCACGAAGGCGTCCAGAGCGCGCTTGGCGTCAGCCTTGGAGATCTTCGCTTCAGCAGCGATCGACTCGATCAGTTCAGCTTTGTTCAGTCCCATGTTCGTTAGAAGGTTTGTGTGAGTGTTTGTGTGAACTCGTCGCAAAAGTATTCGGAGACCCGCGTCTGTCAAGGGTTTCCGGATGGGCGTCCGGAAAATGTTGAAAAATCAGGGGTTTTGTTGATAAGTGCGCCGGAATCCCGCCCCCAGCAAGGGTTTGCGGAGAGGGCCTTGGTCGGAAGGGCATGAGCCGTTGGCTCAACGCTTAGGGGCGGGGCCCGCGCCCGACGCTCACTTCAGGCGGATCGCCTCCCGCAAACCCGCGCGGAACGCGGATCCGGCCATTCTGCGGCGTCCTTCGGGCTGCACGTCCACCAGCCGCAACACCCCGTCACCACAGGCCACCTGAAGGTCCGATCCTTCCAGTAGTACAGTGCCGGGATCGGCGTTCGACGAAAGACCGGTGCGTTCGGTGCGCAGCACCTTGAAGTGTTCCGTGGTGCCATCCGTGCGCACCAGCTCGGTCCATGCGCCCGGCACCGGGGAGAGCCCGCGTACGTGGTCGTGCACCCTGGCCGACGGCCACGACCAATCGATGCGGCCGGTGGCGGTCGTGAGCTTCGGTGCCTCGCGCAGTCGGACGCCGGTGGCCGGTTCCTCCTGGCGCCTCGGAGCGATCGCGCCGTTCGCCAGGCCATACACCGTGCGCACCAGCAGCGCCGACCCCTGGGCGGCCATGCGGTCGTGCAGCTCCCCGGCCGTCTCGTCCGCGCCGATGGGAAGGGTTTCCTGCAGCAGCACGTCGCCGGTATCGATGGCCTGTTGGAGCAGGAAGGTGGTGAGCCCGGTGCCGTGCTCGCCGTCCATCACGGCGCGGTTGATCGGTGCCGCACCACGGTACTGCGGAAGCAGCGACGCATGCAGGTTGATGGTGCCCATCGGCGGCATGCGCCACACCACCTCGGGCAGCATGCGGAAGGCGACGACCACGAAGAGGTCGGCAGCGCACGCGCGGAGCTCCGTCAGGAAGCCTTCATCGCGCAGGCGTTCCGGTTGAAGCACCTTCAGCCCGAGACGCAGTGCCGCCTCCTTCACCGCCGACGCGCGCAGCTGACGGCCGCGGCCCGCCGGCCGGTCCGGTGCGGTGACCACGGCGGCGATGGGGATGCCGGCGGCGTGCAGGGCCTCCAGCGAGGAGACGGCGAAGGGCGGCGTGCCCATGAAGACGATGCGGGGTGCGCTCATGGCGCGAAGGTCATCACAAGCGCACGATGCGGAAGCGATAGGGGAGCAGCGCGTCCGGTCCGGCGTAGTCCACCCCGATCCGCGGACCGATGGCGATGGAGCGGGGATCGGGGCGGTGCCCTTCATCGCTGATCCAGATGCGGCGCCCCAGCAGGTCGGTGCCGTCGTGCGACCGGTGGATCCCGAGCGCCTGTGCCGCGGTGCCCGGTCCGTCCGTGCGCGCACCGGGCCTTCCGCGCCGGACATCGGCGACGGCCTGTCCTTCGAGGATCCGCACACCGCGCAGCAGCACCGCGTGCGGTACTCCGGCGGAGTGCGTGACGATGTTGAAGAGGTGATGGATGCCGTAGCAGATGTAGACGTAGGCCGTGCCTCCCCGCGCGTACATCGATGCGTTGCGTTCGGTGCGCCGGCCGGCGAAGGCGTGCGAGGCCCGGTCGTGGACGCCGGCATACGCCTCCGTTTCGGTGATCAGGGCGGAGACCTGTGCACCGTCGATCCGGGTGTGCACCACCTTGCCCAGCAGTTCGCGTGCGATGGCCACCACGTCGGGCCGCTCATAGAAGCTCCGGTCCAGGCGCATCGCTCACCGCTGGTCCTGCTCCCAGCGCAGCAGTTCCGCATCGGGCCCGTCGACCGCGCCGGCGTCGGCGTGGTGGTGCGCGCGGCAGCGGTCACAGCGGCCGCATGCGGCCGTTCCTCCCTCTCCGAAGTAGCCGAGCAGCGTGCGTTCGCGACAGCCGGCGCCGGGGGCGAAATAGGCGGCCATGGCGTCCACGCGTTCCAGCGCGCGGTGCAGCCGAAGGTCGAGGGCCTCGGGGTCGAGGGTCAGTCGCTGCGCATCGCGTCGCGGGGTCATCAGCGTCACCAGCGGGTCGTCGGTGCGCGGGGCGTAGCGCAGCACCTCGAGGCGTTGCAGTTCGCGGAGCCCCTCGCGCACGGCGGAGGTGGAGGAGGAGAGGACCTGGGCCAGGCGTTCCTCCTCGATCATCGCCGGCGCCTCGAACAGGCCACCGTACAGGCGCAGCAGCGCTTCCAGCAGGGGGCCGAGGCGCGCGTCGTTCAACCGAAGGCCGTGCACCGTGGACGGACCGCAGGTGAGCAGCACGCGCGACGGGGTGTGGACACCTTCGCTGAGGACGATGTCCTCGTTCAGCTCCAGTGCCTTCAACGCGCCGAGGGCGGTGGCAGGCTTCAGGCCGCTGCGTCGGCCGAGGTCGCGCAGGTCGAGGGTGTACGTTTCGTGCAACCCGCTGCCCAGGGCGATGCGGTGGGTGTCGGCGAAGGCCTGATAGGTGCGGCGCACCTCGGCCGTGGTGGGAAAGCCGCCCTCCACGCGTTCGCGCAGGCGATGCGCGTCGGCATCGTCCACCAGAAGGAAGGCGTACGAGGGCCGTCCGTCCCGGCCCGCGCGACCGGCCTCCTGGTAGTAGCTCTCCAGATCGGGTGGCGGGGCCAGGTGCACCACGGCGCGCACATCGCCCTTGTCGATGCCCATGCCGAAGGCATTGGTGGCGGCCACATAGCGCAGGCGGCCGTCCTGCCAGTCGCGCTGCACCCGCTCGCGCTCGGTGTGCGGCAGTCCGGCGTGGTAGGCCTCGGCCGACACCCCCATGCGCTGCAGCACGCCCGCCAGCTCCACGGTCCCGCGCCGGTCGCGCATGTACACGATGCCGCTGCCGGGCACATGCTGCACGATCCGCTGGAGGCGCGCCAGCTTGTCCTCGCCGCGGCTGCACCAGAAGGTGAGCTCGGGGCGGTGGAAGGCGGACCGCAGGACGTTCGGTGCGCGGAAGGCCAGGCGGTGCTGGATATCGTCCACCACGGCCGGGGTGGCGGTGGCGGTGAGGGCCACCACGGGCACGTCGGGGAACACGGCGCGGAGCTCGGGGATCCGCATGTACGCCGGCCGGAAGTCGTAGCCCCATTGCGCGATGCAGTGGGCCTCGTCCACGGCGATGAGCTTCACGGGCATGCGTGGAAGTCGGCCGCGGAAGGCATCGGTGCCAAGGCGTTCGGGCGACACATACAAAAGGCGCAGCCGGCCCAGCGCGGCATCCTCGAGCGCATTGTCGATCTCGTAGCCGGCCATGCCGCTCATCACGGCCATGGCCGGGATGCCGCGACGGCGGGCCTGGTCCACCTGGTCGCGCATCAGGGCGATGAGCGGGCTGACGACGATGGTGAGCCCGCCGAGGGCCAGGGCGGGCAGCTGGTAGCAGAGGCTCTTGCCGCCGCCGGTGGGCAGCAGCGCCAGCGTGTCGCGGCCGTCCAGCACCGAGCGGATCACCTCCTCCTGCATGGGACGGAAGGCGTGATGTCCCCAATGCCGCTGCAACAGTTCGCGGGGGGCGGGCGTTACAGATGGCGCGCCCGATGCGGGAAGTCCACCGGGGGCTATGGTTACATTTGGACGCACCAACGGATCCTGCTGCATGATCACCACCGGGCAAAAGATAGCCATCCACCGCACCGAACGCTCGCGTCTGCCGGAGACGGACCTGACCCACGTGAAGTTCGGTCGCGTGTTCAGCGACCACATGTTCGTGATGGACTACCAGGACGGTCGCTGGCAGGATGCGCGCATCACGCCGTTCGCCGACCTGGTGATGAGCCCGGCCGCGCTGGTGCTGCACTACAGCCAGACGATCTTCGAGGGACTGAAGGCGTACCGCACGCCCGAGGGGGGGGTCCACCTCTTCCGACCGCAGGCCAACATCGCGCGCATGAACCACAGCGCGCACCGCATGTGCATGCCGCAGCTGCCCGAGGAGCTCTTCCTGGAGGCGCTGGTGGAACTGGTGAGGATGGACCGCGATTGGCTGCCCACGGACAAGGAGGGTTCGCTGTACATCCGGCCCTTCATGTTCGCCAGCGATGAGTACATCGGGGTGAAGCCGAGCGACAACTACACCTTCATCATCTTCACCTGTCCGGTGCAGGCCTATTACCAGGAGCCCGTGCGCGTGAAGATCGAGACCACCTACAGCAGGGCCTTCCCGGGCGGTACCGGCGAAACGAAGTGCGGCGGCAACTACGCCGGAGGCCTCTATCCCGCCAAGCTCGGCCAGGACAAGGGCTTCCACCAGCTGGTCTGGACCGACGGGCTCACGCACCAGTACATCGAGGAGAGCGGCACCATGAACGTGTTCTTCAACATCGATGGCACACTGGTGACGCCCTCGCTGGACGGCACCATCCTGAAAGGCGTGACGCGGGACAGCATCCTGCGCATCGCGCGGGACCAGGGCGTGCCGGTGGAGGAGCGGCGCGTGAGCGTGGAGGAGGTGGTGGCGGCGGCCCGCGCGGGCCGGCTGCGTTCGGCCTTCGGTGCCGGCACGGCGGCCACCATCGCGCACATCGCCACCCTGGCGCACGGCGACGAGGTGTTCGAGCTGCCCAACTTGGAGCAGCGCACCGTGGCCAACGACATCGGCCGTGCGCTCGACGACATCCGCCGCGGCCGCGTGAGCGACCCCTACGGCTGGATGGTGCCGGTGGCCTGAGCGCTCAGTGCAGTTTCGGGAAGTCCTCCCACAGGAGGCGCGCCGTACCGCGGCCCACGTCGGCCCAGCGGTCCACATCCAGTTGCAGGCACACGGTGTGGCAGGTGGCCATCTCGCCGGTGGCCCCGCACAGGTCGTAGGCGAAGCCGCTGATGCCCGGGTTGTGCCCGAAGAGCATCACGGTGGCGGCATCGTCCGGCAGCGTGTTCACGATGTCCAGCAGCGTGTCCTCGACGGCGTGGTACGCCTTGGGCATGGCTACGATGGCCCGTTCGGGGATCCCCAGCGCGTCGGCGAAGGCCAGGGCGGTCCGCCAGGCGCGTCGGGCGGTGCTGCTCACCAACAGGGGAGGGGGCAGACCGCGCCGCACGAAGCGCTCCGCCATCGTCGGCGCGTCGCGTTCACCGCGCGCGTTCAGCGGGCGGTCGAAGTCGCTCTGCCACGGATCGTCCCAGCTGCTCTTGGCGTGCCGGGTGAGCAGGAGCGTGCGCATGGTGGCGCGGCGATCAGTGCGCGTGGTAGCGCTTCAGGCCCTCGACCAGTCCGTTCAGCAGCAGCGTGTGGTCCATGCTGGGGCGCAGGGTCACCTGCACGGCGTGGGCGTCGCTGAACTGCGTCAGGCGGCGGCCCGCCTTGGAGATGGTGAGGTGCAGCGTGTCCGGGTAGGCGCCGGTGAAGTGCAGGTCCAGCGGTTCGCCACCGGCCATGCGCAGCACATAGTGCGGGTAGTGGTTCACGGCGTCCTTCCAGCTGTCGTCCTCCTCCAGCACGTGGCCCTGCTCGCGCAGGTCGGCGGCCCATTGGTCCATGACGAAGAGCAGCACATCCTCCACGAAGACCTCGGGGTCGGTGGGGAGCTGGTGTTGGCGGTGGTCGATCGGGGCCAGCAGGCGCGAACGCGTGCGGCGCAGGGTGGTGGACAGGTCGTCCAGTTGGGCGGTGAAGGTCATTTCGGTCGTCGCTCGCTCGGTCTACGGGGGGGCAAACTAGTCCCGTCGGCGATCGCACGGCCCGTTGGATGTTCCGTTTTTTTACACGATCGATCGCGCGATCCGCTGATCCTCAACCGGTGGACCTGTGGATGATCAAGGCAGAGCAGCGCGAGGCGGTAGGCGGGCGCTGGAAGAAGAGCCCCATGCGGGAACGCCGGAAAGGTCCGCGCGACTCTGACCTCGGTCATGGACAAGGCCTCGAAGGGAACGCACCTTCGGACTGCAGTTCAACCTTCAAACCGCTCGACGCCATGTCAACCCTCATTCCCTCCCGTCGCTCCCTGCTGTCCCGGTTCCTGGATGATGATGCCTTCGGCTTCCCGGAAGGATTCCTGGATGATGCGGGGTTGATGCCGTCCCGCATGTTCGATCGCCCCTTCTTCAAGGAGATGAAGATGCCGGCGGTGAACATCAAGGACAACACCGATCACTTCGCCATCGAACTGGCCGCGCCCGGCTACAAGAAGGACGACCTGAAGGTGACGGTGAAGGACGGCCTGCTCACCATCGCCAGCGAGAAGAAGCACGAGAGCGAGGAGGAGAAGAAGGGCTACACCCGCAAGGAGTTCAGCTACGCCTCCTTCAGCCGGTCGTTCGTGCTGCCGGAGCACACCGATGCGGACAGCCTGAAAGCGAACTTCGCGGATGGCGTGCTGAAGCTGACGCTGAAGAAGACCAAGGCCCTGCCGGAGAACAAGGCCAAGGAGATCAAGATCGATTGACCTTGGTCCAAGGAGGTGAAGCGGGGTGCCGGGAGGCGCCCCGCTTCTTCGTTGTGGTAGGGGGCCTTGTGCACCGTGTTAACCTTGTGCCATGCCCACCGCCTACACGGTGTACGTCATCGAGCTCAGCCGGAAGGTGTACACCGAGCACTGGAGGTTCCGCGCGGCCAACCCGCAGTACAACGGCGTGCTGGAGTGCCTCTACGTGGGCATGACCAGCAAGACCCCGCGCGAACGCTTCGAGCAACACAAGACCGGCGCGCTCAGCAGGAAGGGGTACGACCTGAGCAGTGCCATTGTGAAGAAGTACGGGCGCTACCTGCGTCCCAGCCTCTACCAGCACATCGGGCCGCTCAGCCGGGCCGAGGCGCTGGAGGTGGAGAAGGGGCTGGCGTTGGAGCTTCGGCGGAAGGGGTATGCGGTGTGGACGAATTGAGCGTGGTCACGGCAGCGTCGCGCACAAGGCTTCGGCGTCCCGCAGCACCTCGGACACACGTGGCGCACGCACCATGGCCTCGCTCAGGGCCTCGGGCCGCTCCATCACGTCGCGCACCAGGACGAGGCCACCGGCCAGGAGCCGCTCCTTCTCGGCCTTGGTCAGGCTGCTCAGGCAGGTGAGCGGATACAGCCCGCTGCGGTCGATGCGATGCTTGAGGCTGCCCTGCGCGGGCTGGTCCCAGCTCAGCATGCGCAGGCCGGCGCATTGGCCATAGCGCATGGCATCCGCGGTGAAGCGTGTGTTGGTCACGAGCCATCCCTGGGTGAAGCGGTCGCCATTGCCGGGCAGATCGCGCCAACGCTCGGCCACGTCATCGAAGCGCGCCTTGATGTAGAGCGGGACCTTCACATCGCACACGCGGCCGGGGGTGTTGTGGTACTTGCACTCCACAAGGAAATGCTGGACACCCTTCTCGGCCACCACATCCACTTCGTGTTGCACGCATCGGCCCTCCACCAGCACACCCACGCGCACGGCGTAGCCGTCGTGCTCCAGGATGCGCCCGACGAAGCGCTCGAAGGGGAAGCCCGATGGACCCAGGTCGAGGATGGCCTGCTTGAGGCGGTAGCGCGCGGCGCTGCCCCGGCTTCGCTTGCGCAACAGCTGGAAGGCCATGCGATAAAGCTTGTGCGTCGTGAGGCCCGATACGATGCGCGGCAGCAGCGCCTGGACCACCTGGGAGGCGGTATCCTCGTCCGCTCCCGACCGCCTGAGCGAGGCGGTGAGCTTCTCCGCATCGAACGGTGCCATGCTGCCGTCGGCCTTGGTGATGAGCAGGGGGGAGGGCATGGGGTGAAGGTAGGGGCGCGCCGGGATGCCTGCTACCGCGCGATCCCGTAACCTTACGCTCATGCGAAGCCCGCTGTTCCTCGTCCTCACCATCGCGTGCACCACCGCATTGGGCCAGACCCATGCGACGCTGCCACCACCGAACCCCGACCTCGTCATGATGGTGAACGACCACTTCGCCGGTCCGGGGGTGACGGTGCTCAGCGCCGGATTCCAGTACCTGCCGTACGCCATCGGCACCTTCACGGACACCCTCGGCAGCATCGGCATGAACGGTGGACTGGTGCTCGCCACCGGGCTGGTGCATGTGATCGAGCCGCCCAACCTGTCGCAGGGCACCACCATGGCTGGTCAGACCAGCGGCCTCATGGACGCGGACCTGCTGCAGTTGCTCAACCCGCCGACACCGCAATGGGATGCCGCCATCCTCACCATCGAGCTCATCCCGGCGGGCGATACCCTGCGCCTGCGCTACGTCTTCGGCAGTGAGGAGTACGATGAATATGTCTGCTCCGTCAAGAACGACGTCATGGGCCTCTTCCTCTCCGGTCCGGGCATCGCCGGCCCGCACAGCAACGGTGGCATCAACATGGCCACCCTGCCCGCCACCGGACTGCCCGTGTGCGTGAACACCGTGAACATCGGCTACCCCGGCACCTATGGCAATGGCCTGTGCTGGGCCTATCCGAACTGGCAGCTGGACACCGTGCATTACGTGGACAACTTCTTCGGGCTCTACTGCGGTCTCGATGGCTACACCGAGGTGCTCACCGCGAAGGCGGCCGTGCAGCCGGGCGCGGTGTATCAATTGAAGATCGCCATCGCCGATGCGCACGACGGGTTGTACGATTCGGCGGTGCTCCTCGAAGCCGGCAGCCTCAGCTCCGACCTGTCAACGGGCATCGGAACGGCGGCAACGAGCACCACCAGCATCTGGTACAACTCGGCACTGGGCGAAGTGGTGCTGCGCGGCCACCCCGAGCGCGACGGGCGCATGCAGGTGGAGGCCTTCGATGCGGCGGGCCGCTGCGTGGCGCAGGCCATGGCGTACCACGATGGTGCGAACTGGCGCGCTCCGATGGCCCTGCCCACCGGCTGCTATGCGGTCCGCGCCGTGCAGGATGAGCAGATGCTGTGCGGGAGGGTGATGGTGCGGTAGGGGGGCGAAGCGTGCCAGGCTACGGGCACTCCTCCTCGGGGTCGTACGAGTGGTCGATGCCCGATGTACATCTCCCGGCTGTCACCGATCGCGATACGGCACGAGCAGCTTCAACAGGGTAGTGGCACTGACCACGTCATTATTCTCCCGCTTCAGTTCGGACTTGAGGCATTCCCAGTAGTTGCGGGTCTTCTCGTCGTCGTCCTGGTCGGTCAGTACGGCCACGATGTCCAGCACACCGAACCACCACTTGGCCTGCTCCTCGTCCCACCCGGCGCGGACCTCGCGGTCGTCGAAGATGTCCTCATCCCGCACCAGCGGGAATGCGGATGGAGATCCTGGTCATGGGGGTGGGGTAGGCGAAGGGACCGGGCAATGCCGTGTGGCCGGCGAACGAGGATCAAGGCAGGGGTGAGCCCGGAATGAACTACGGTACTATGGCCACGTGATCCGATCCATCCGTTGCGCTCGGGATCAGCCGGTAGCCTTTCTCTTCGAGCCTGGCGAGCAACTGGTCGCTGCGGCATCACGATCCTGCGTCGTGCCGGTCTCACCGGTACTTGAACCACGCCGCCATGAACGGGTTGTACGGCGCGTACACCGGTTTTCCGCTTTCACTGCTGTGTTCGCTGATGTACACCAGCTCCCGGTCGATCAGGGCCTGCAAAGCGGTTACCAGCGCAGCCGATGACGGCAGATCGTACTTCTTCATGAAGGCGGCGCCGGTGGGGGTGTCCACCTCGCCTTCCTTTGAGATCGCGGCGAAGAGGTCCCACTGGTTGCGGGTGAGCGCGCTACGCAGCGTGGCCATGATGGCGTCCTGCTCCCGAACAATGCGTAGCAGGATGTCCACGATGGTGTCGCGCATCGGCGGACGGCCATCTGCGAAGAGCCGGTTGAAGAGCACCTGCACGTAGTAGGTGTGGCCCCGGCACAGGTCGTAGCAGAACAGTGCCTCCTCTTCCTTCAGGGTACGCTTGTGCCGCTTGAAGATGGACCGTGCCCATTCCGCGTAGGTCTGCCGGTCGATGCGCTTCAGTTCCATCTGGTCAGCACTGCCATAGAATGGGTTCTTCGCGTTGTTGAACAGATCCAGCAGGATATGGCGCTGGCTGCCGGAGAAGATCACACGGACCTTGGAGCTGTGTTGCAGTTCGGTGCGCAGCACGGCGTCCATGCGGAGTTCCCCGAACTCCGCGATCTGCTGGAACTCGTCGATGGCCAGGAAGATGGTCCGGTCCTGTTCGTGCAGGATGCGGAAGATCTCGCGGGTGGTGGCTTCTTCGCGCCGGCGATCACTGCGCTCCAGACCGATGCTCGGCTTGCCAGTCAGTTCATCCACTGTCACCACCGGCCGCAGGGCGCTGAACCAGGCCATGGCGTTCTTCAGGAACTGCTTGGGGGTGGGGTTGAGGGCCTCGTGGACGGCGTTGAGCAGGATGGTGTTGAACTCGTGCGCATCGTGCGCCGCGTACACGTCGGCGAATACCGTGCGCGCGCCACGCACCCTGGCCAGCGTGTTGAACACGTGGTGGATGAGGCCGGTCTTGCCATAGCGCCGGGGGCTGTACAGCATTACGTTCCGGCCGTTGCGCAGCGCCGAGACGATCGCGTGGGTCTCGTCCTCGCGGTCGCAGAAGAGCTGCGGCGAGAGGTAGGCGTTGACGAGGAAGGGGTTGTCGGGGGGGGGCATGGACCGAAGGTAAGGAATAGTTAGTAATTATATCTTAGTAATATGGATCTACTGAACATGCTGGGGCGTCCTGTTGTGCTGAGGACCTTCAGGACCCTGGCCGCCAGTTGGTCGGACCGGCCCCGTCCATTTCCCGGGTCATTGGGCAGCGGGAGCGCCCCAGGCCAGGATCCGCTCACACCGCTCCTCCAACGCCTCCCGATCCAGCAGCCCTCCACCCAGCGCGTTGGAATGGCCTCCACGCCGAAGCGCGCGCCCAGTACGCTGCCTGCGACCGCTCCGTTGGTATCCGCGTCACCGCCTGCATGCACCACCGCCAGCAGGCCTTCCTCAAAGCTCGTTGGGTGATGGGCGGCCCACCAACCTGCACTCGCCGTCCGAAACGTGTAGCCGATGCTGTTCGGCTCGTCGAGGTGCAGCGCGGCGATGTCGGGGTCGCGCACGGCCTGGAAACAGGC
>JADLBK010000007.1 GCA_020847755.1 Flavobacteriales bacterium
TAGATGATGCCGCTGCGGCCCTCATGCTGCTTCACGAAGCGGATGATCTCCCGCGCCACCATCTGCTTGGGGCGCACCTCGTAGTACAGGTTGGGCCGGTTGAAGCTGGACTTGTACACCACCGCATCGGGGATGTCCAGGTTCTTCAGGATGTCCTCCTGCACCTTCTCGGTGGCCGTGGCCGTGAGGGCGATCACCGGCACCCGCTTGATCTCATCGAAGATGGTGCGCAGCCGCCGGTATTCGGGCCGGAAGTCATGCCCCCACTCGCTGATGCAGTGGGCCTCGTCGATGGCGAAGAAGCTGATGCGGATGTCGCTGAGGAACTCGATGTTCTCCTTCTTGGTGAGGCTCTCGGGCGCCACGTAGAGGAGCTTCGTGCGCCCGTCCTTGATGTCCTTCTTCACCCGCAGCGACTCGTTCCGGGTCAGCGAGCTGTTGAGGAAGTGGGCCACGCCGCTCTCCGAGCTGAAGCTGCGGATGGCGTCCACCTGGTTCTTCATCAGGGCGATGAGCGGGCTGACGACGATGGCCGTGCCCTCGCTCATCAGTGCGGGCAACTGGTAGCAGAGGCTCTTGCCCCCGCCTGTGGGCATGATGACGAAGGTGTTGCGTCCCTCCAGCACGCTCTGGATGACGGCCTCCTGCGTGCCTTTGAAGGTGCTGAATCCGAAGAATTGCTCGAGGGCTTCCCGAGGGGTCAGGTCGACGTTGATCATCACGAGTTCTGTACGCTTCTATGCCGTGTTCCGGCGCACTCTAAGGTATGGCAACTTTCCGGATCCCGAACTGCCGGTGCACAGCCGTCCGCTTCAACGCCGGAGGGCTTCCATCTGTTGCCCGGCCCCGTTGTTGAAGGATCGCCGGGCCTCCGCGGACGCCCCTTCCACCCCCGGCTATCTTTGCCCCTTCGTCGAAAAGAGCGTCGACAGACCGTGGCCGACAAGGAAATGACCTTCCTGGAGCACCTGGAGGAGCTCCGGTGGACGCTGATGCGCAGCGCCGCGGTGATCCTGGCGGCCATGCTGGTGGCTTTCTTCTGGAAGGAACTGGTCTTCGACACGATCATCCTGGCCCCGCGCGACCCCGGCTTCGTCACCTACCGCGCACTATGCGCCCTCAGCCAGCGTCTGGGCCTCGGCGACGCGCTCTGCATCCGCGACCTGGGCTTCGAGCTGCAGAACATCAGCATGAGCGGCCAGTTCCTCACCCACCTCAAGGTGAGCTTCGTCGCCGGCCTGGTGGCCGCCTCGCCCTACGTGCTCTGGGAGCTGTGGCGCTTCATCGCGCCCGGCCTCAACGACCGCGAGCGCCGTGCCGCCCGCTCCGCCATGGTCTTCGCCGGCCTGCTGTTCCTGCTCGGAGTGGTCTTCGGCTATTTCGTCATCGCCCCCATGAGCATCCAGTTCCTCGGGAGCTACAAGGTGAGCGAGGCGGTGCGCAACACCATCGCGCTGGACAGCTTCATCGGTACCATGACCTCCGTGCCGCTGTGGACCGGGGTCATGTTCCAGCTGCCGCTGGCCGTGCTGGTGCTGGCCCGCCTGGGCCTCATGGGCGCCGCCGTGATGCGGAGGTACCGCCGCCATGCCTTCGTGGGCATCCTGGTGGTGGCCGCCGTGATCACGCCGCCCGACGTGACCAGTCAGATCCTGGTGAGCCTGCCCCTGCTCGTGCTCTATGAGGTGAGCATCCTGTTGGCCGCCCGGGTCGAGCGCCAGGCACTGGCCGCCGAAAAGCCCCGAACCCCCATCGCCCAAGCGCGTTGAGATGCCGGTGAAGGCGCTCCGTCACGACCTGCGCCGGTCCCACCGGGCCGTGGCCGTCCTTCTGCTGCTCTGGACCGCCACGGCCGCCGCACAGACCACCCGCGTCTCCGGAACCGTCACCGATGCCCGTTCCGGCGAGCCGCTGCCCTTCGTCAACGTGGGCTTCGTCAACAGCCGCGTGGCCACCACCACCGATATGGACGGGCGCTATGCCCTGGATACCTATTACGCCACCGACTCGCTGCGGGCCAGCATGCTGGGCTATGCCGCCCAGACCCGGGGCGTGCGTCGCGACAGGGACCAGCGCATCGACTTCGCCCTGGCCTCCGGTACGGCCGAGCTGCAGGAGGTGACCATCCGGCCCCAGCAGCGCAACCCCGCCTTCGAGATCCTGGACCGCGTGGTGGCCAACAAGCCCGCCAACAACCGCGAGAAACTCGCCTACTACAGCCACGAGACCTACAACAAGGTGGAGTTCGACGTCAACAACCTCACCCGGCGCTTCGTGGAGAACAAGCTGTGGAAGCCCTTCCGCTTCGTGTTCGACAACATGGACAGCACGGCCGCCAAGCCCTACCTGCCCATCTTCATCAGCGAGTCGATCAGTGAGGTGCACTACCGCCAGCAGCCCCGCGCCAAACGCGAGGTGATCCGCGCCACCAAGCAGAGCGGCATCCAGAACCAGAGCATCTCGCAGCTGATGGGCGACATGTACCAGAACGTGAACATCTACGAGAACTTCCTGGTGCTCTTCGGCAAGAACTTCATCAGCCCCATCGCCGACGGGGGGCGGCTCTTCTACGACTACTACCTCACCGACAGCGCCTGGGTGGGCAGCAACTGGTGCTACCGGCTCGAGTTCCATCCCAAGCGCAGGAACGAGCTCGCCTTCGATGGGGAGATGTGGATCGCCGACACGGCCTATGCGGTGAAGCGCATCCAGGCAGGCTTCCCGGAGGCCATCAACCTCAACTTCGTGCAGGGCTTCTGGGTGGAGCAGCAGTACGAGCCCGTGAAGAACGAGGTGTGGATGCTCACCCGCGACGCGCTCGTCGTGGACCTGAGCATCTTCCGCCGCCGCACCAAGGGCTTCTACGGCCGCCGCACCGCCACCTACCGCGACTTCACCATCAACGAACCCGCCGATCCCGCCCTCTACGAAGGGGCCGAACTGGTGCGCATGCAAGCCGACAGCGCGTCCCGCGCGGCCGACTACTGGGAGGGGCGGCGCCACGAACCGCTGAACGAAAGGGAGAGCACCATCTACGAGATGGTGGACACCATCCAGACCATCCCGCGCTTCCGCACCTTCGTGGACCTGGTGAACATGCTCGTCACGGGCTACTACCCGGTGGGCCCGCTCGAGTACGGACCGTATTACACGATCTACAGCTTCAACGAGGTGGAAGGAACCCGCCTGCGCGCGGGCCTGCGGACCAGCAACGACTGGAGCCGCCGCACCGAGCTGGAGGGCTACGCCGCCTACGGTCTGCTGGACCGCTCCTTGAAGGGCATGGTGGGCGGCCAGACCTTCATCACCAAGCAGCCGCGCCAGCTCACCGGCCTCTACCTGCGCCACGACATCGAGCAGTTGGGCCAGAGCCAGAGCGCCTTCCGTTCGGACAACGTGCTCAGCAGCACCTTCCGCCGCAACCCCGCCAACAAGCTGACCCTGGTGGACGAGTTGCGCTTCTTCTATGAGCTGGAGCCCTTCACCGGCCTCAACCACCAGCTCACCATCCGCCACCGCAACCTCTTCCCCCGCGGCGATCTGCGCTACCTCCGGCCTTCCTTCGACGACGGCTTCGCCCTCACCGAGGTGCCCAGCATCACCAGCCTCGAGGTGGCCCTCAACACCCGCTTCGCCTGGGGTGAGAAGTACGTGAGCGGCGAGTTCCGGCGGGTGAGCCTCGGCACCTTCAAGCCCATCGTCGAGTTCTACGGCGCCGTTGGCATTCCCGGCGTCTTCGGCAGCGAGTACGAGTACTACAAGACCATCGCCCGGATCGACCAGCGGGTGCAGCTGGGGGCCATCGGCTGGTCACGCTACCGGCTCGAAGGCGGACGCATCTGGGGCACCCTGCCCTATCCGCTGCTCATCCTGCACACGGGCAACGAGACCTTCTACTACTACGATGACGCCTTCAACACGATGAACTTCTTCGAGTTCATCAGCGACCGGTACGTGAGCCTGAAGCTGGAGCACCACTTCGAGGGATTCTTCCTGAACAAGGTGCCGCTGCTGCGCAAGCTGAAGCTGCGCGAAGTGGTGTCCGGCAAGGCCGTGATCGGCGATCTGGACGGCAAGCACAGCGAGGAGATGCTGCTGCTGCCCGGCATGTACAGCCTGTACAACGGCCCGTTCGTGGAGGCCAGCGCAGGGATCGAGAACATCCTGAACGTGATCCGCGTCGACGGCGTGTGGCGCCTCACCTACCAGGACCACCCGAACATCGGGCTCTTCGCCATACGTTTGAAGTTCCGCTTCGACTTCTGATGCTGCGCGCCGACGACCTTGTGAAACGCTACAAGCGGCGCACCGTGGTGGGCGGCGTCAGCGTGCAGGTGGCCCAGGGCGAGATCGTGGGGCTGCTGGGGCCCAACGGCGCGGGCAAGACCACCACCTTCTACATGATCACGGGCCTCATCAAGCCCAACAGCGGCCGCATCCGGCTGGAGGACCACGACATCACCGACCTGCCCATGTACAAGCGCGCGCAACTGGGCATCGGCTACCTGCCGCAGGAGGCCAGCGTGTTCCGCAAGCTCAGCGTGGAGGACAACATCCTGGCCATCCTGGAGATGACCGGCAAGCCGCGCGCCGAGCAGGATCGGCGGCTCGAGGAGCTGCTCAACGAATTCAGCCTTCAACACGTGCGCACCAACCGCGGCGATGTGCTGAGCGGGGGGGAGCGCCGCCGCACCGAGATCGCCCGCGCCCTGGCCACCGAGCCCAAGTTCATCCTGCTCGACGAGCCCTTCGCCGGCGTGGACCCCATCGCGGTGGAGGACATCCAGGGCATCGTCAGCAAGCTCAAGCGCAAGAACATCGGGGTGCTCATCACCGACCACAACGTGCAGGAGACCCTCAGCATCACCGATCGCGCTTACCTGCTCTTCGAAGGAAAGATCCTGAAGCAGGGCACCGCCGAGGACCTGGCGGCCGACGAGACCGTGCGCAAGGTGTACTTGGGCAAGAACTTCGAGCTGCGGCGGAAGGTCTGATAAGCGCCCACGTCGTTCCCGCGTTCCTCGCACCCGTACCGTCGACCCATTGGGTCGACCTACGGATGCGATCCCCATGCTGTTATCCAAGGACGGGCGGCATCAGACCTCCTCCACGGAGAAGCTGTACTTCTCCATGATCTGGTTGGCCAGCAGCTTCTTGCAGGCCTCGTCCACCTTGGCCTCGGCGGCCTTCCTGTCCTTGGCCTCCACGTGCAGCGTGATGTGCTTGCCGATGCGGACGCCGGTGACCTCGGGCAGGCCCAGGTTGGGCATCGCCCCGCTCACAGCCTTCCCCTGCGGGTCCAACAGGTTGTCGTGGGGCATCACGTCGATCGCGGCGCGGAAGGTCTTCATGGGGGCAAAGGTCAGGAGGTAATGGTGAAGTGCCAAGTGTCAAGGGACAAGGCGCAAGCAAGGGCGTGAGGATTTGAACCCTTGTCACTTGTCCCTTGCGACTTGCGGCTTGAACAGCCGCCCCCACACCGGGCTCAGCAGGTACAGCATCAGGATCAGCGGCACGGCCAGGATGCCGTACAGCACCACCAAGACCGCCCCGAGGCCCCCCAGCAAGTAGATGACCTGGTTGCCGGGCCACCGGAAGTGCTTGAACTTCA
>JADLBK010000008.1 GCA_020847755.1 Flavobacteriales bacterium
CGCTCACCGCGGCGGCGGGCCACATGGCCAAACCTTCGCTGAGGGTGATGCCCGTGTGTTTGGTGGCATCCAGCAGGCGGAAGAGCTCGGGTTTCTCGGTGTGGTCGGGGCAGGCGGGATAGCCCGGCGCCGGACGGATGCCCTGGTATTCCTCCTTGATCAGCTGCTCGTTGGTGAAGGGCTCGGCCTCGTAGCCCCAGAGCTCCTCGCGCACGATCTCGTGCAGTTTCTCGGCGAAGGCCTCGGCGAGGCGGTCGGCCAGGGCTTTCAGCAGGATCGCGCTGTAGTCGTCGCCCGCCGCCTCGAAGCGTTTCACCCGTTCGTCCACGCCATGGCCGGCTGTAACGGCGAACCCGCCTACGTAGTCGGCCGTACCCTTGGGGGCGAGGAAGTCGGAGAGCGCGATGTACGGCACACCGGGTGCCTTCTTGCTCTGCTGCCGCATGGTGTGGAAGGTGCCGATCACTTTGGTGCGGGCGGCATCGCCGTAGAGCTCGATGTCGTCGTCCTGCACGGTGTTCGCGGGCCAGATCGCAGCCACGCCGTTGGCCTGCACCCATTGCTCCTTCACCATGCGGTTCAGCATCTTCCGCGCATCGTCGTACAGCTGCGTGGCCTGCTGGCCGACCACCTCGTCCTCCAGGATCCGCGGGAACTTGCCCGCCAGCTCCCAGCTCATGAAGAAGGGTGTCCAATCGATGTACGGCACCAGGTCGGCGAGCGGGAAGTTGCGGTAGGTGAAGACACCGGTGCTCTTGGGCACCACGGGTGGTTCCAAACTCCAATCGATCGCGAACTTCTTCTGGCGCACTTCGGCCAGCGGCACGTACTCCTTCTCGCGCTGGTGGCCCTCGTACTGGGTGCGCACCTTGATGTACTCCTCCTTGATGCCCTCTTCGAAACGGGCCCGTTCGTTCTCGCTGAGCAGGTTGCTCACCACGGGCACGCTGCGCGAAGCATCGAGCACGTGCACCACGGGCTTGCTGTAGTGCGGGGCGATCTTCACGGCGGTGTGCACGCGGCTGGTGGTGGCGCCGCCGATCAGCAGCGGCGTCTCGAAGCCCTCGCGCTCCATCTCCTTGGCCACGTGCACCATCTCGTCCAGCGAGGGCGTGATGAGGCCGCTGAGGCCGATGATGTCCACTTTCATCTCGCGGGCGGTCTTCAGGATGGTGGCGCTCTGCACCATCACGCCCAGGTCGATCACCTGCCAACCGTTGCACGCCAGGATCACGCCCACGATGTTCTTGCCGATGTCGTGCACGTCGCCCTTCACGGTGGCCAGCAGCACCTTCTTCGCGTCGGCCTTCATGCTGCCCATCACCTGTCCCGCCTTCTTATCCTCGAGGAAAGGCTCCAGGTAGGCCACGGCTCGCTTCATCACGCGGGCGCTCTTCACCACCTGGGGCAGGAACATCTTGCCGCTGCCGAAGAGGTCGCCCACCACGCTCATGCCGGCCATCAGCGGGCTCTCGATCACGATCACGGGGTCCACATACTTCACGCGCGCTTCTTCGGTGTCCTGCTCGATGAAGTCGGTGACGCCGTGCACCAGCGCATGCTTCAGGCGTTCCTCCACGCTGCCTTCGCGCCAGGCAGCCTGTGCGGCCACGGCTTCCTCGGAAGGCGCGCCCTTGAATTGTTCCGCGAAGGACACCATGCGTTCGGTGGCATCGGGACGGCGCGCCAGCAGCACATCCTCCACATGCTCCAGCAGGTCCTTGGGGATGTCGTCGTACACGCCGATCTGCCCGGCGTTCACGATGCCCATGTCGAGCCCCGCCTTGATCGCGTGGTAGAGGAAGGCGGTGTGAATGGCCTCGCGCACGGGCTCGTTGCCGCGGAAGCTGAAGCTCACGTTGCTCACCCCGCCGCTGGTGAGCGCGCCCGGAAGGTTCTGCTTGATCCAGCGCACGCCTTCGATGAAGTCGATGGCGTAGCGGTCGTGCTCGGCCATGCCAGTGGCCACGGTGAGGATGTTGGCGTCGATGATGATGTCGTGCGGCGCGAAGCCGGCCTTCTGCGTGAGCAGGTCGTAGCTGCGCTGCGCGATGGCGATGCGGCGTTCATAGTTGTCGGCCTGGCCCTGCTCGTCGAAGCACATCACCACGGCGGCGGCGCCGAGGCGGCGGATGATCCTGGCCTGGCGCAGGAACTCGGCCTCCCCTTCCTTCAGGCTGATGCTGTTGGCGATGCCCTTGCCTTGCAGGCATTTCAGCCCAGCCTCCACCACGGCGAACTTACTGCTGTCCACCATCACCGGTACCTTGGCGATGTCCGGTTCGGCGGCCAGAAGGTTGAGGAACTTGGTCATGGCCTGCACGCCGTCGATCATGCCCTCGTCAAGGTTCACGTCGATCACCTGCGCGCCGTTCTCCACCTGCTGGCGGGCCACGGTGACGGCCTCGTCGTAGTTGCCGTTCTTGATCAGCTTGCGGAAGGCCGCGCTGCCCGTGACGTTGGTGCGCTCGCCGATGTTCACGAAGTTGGAACCCGGGAAGATGCGGAGGGGTTCGAGGCCGGAGTATGTTGGAATGCTCATACTTGAACTTGATGACTAATTCCTGATTCCTGATTGCTAATTCCTGATTGCGATCGCACAGGGCAATCAGGAATTAGCAATCAGGAATTGATCGCAATTGTTTCCGTCGTCCGGGGTTGATGCTTCTTCGCTTCAGCCGCCAGCGCCGCGATATGCTCCGGCGTGGTCCCGCAGCAGCCGCCCACCACGTTCACCCAGCCGTTGGCCATGAACTCGCCCACGAGGCGCGCGGTGACATCGGGCGTTTCGCGGTACTCGCCCATCTGGTCGGGCAGGCCGGCGTTGGGGTAGATGCTCACGCGGCAGGGGCTCTGCTCGGCGATCACTTCCAGGTAGGGACGCATCTGGGCCGCGCCCAGCGCGCAGTTGAGGCCCATGCTGAAG
>JADLBK010000009.1 GCA_020847755.1 Flavobacteriales bacterium
TCGTGCAGCATGTTCTGCTTCTTCACCTTCACCGTGAAGCTGCCCTTCTCGTCGTGCGTTTCCAGCTTCTTCGGGCGACGGATGTCGCGTTCGCAGAAGGGGCTGTGCTCCAGCAACTGGCCGAACCAGTTGCGGTAGCGCTTGGGCGTGTACATGGGGCGGTGGCTCTCCACGATGAAGAGGCGGTTGTCCGCGTCCTTGAACTCCATGGTGTAGATCATCCCGCGCGGGATCATCAGGTAGTCGCCATACTTGAAGTCGATGTTGCCCAGGAAGGTGCGCAGGGTGCCGCTGCCCTTGTGGATGAAGATCATCTCATCGCAGTCGGCGTTCTTGTAGAAGTAGTCCACGCTCTTGGCCTGCGGTGCGGCGAGCACGATGGCGCAATCGCTGTTCACCAGGATGGGCTTGCGGGCGGCCAGGTGGTCCTTGGCGGGCGTGGTCTTGAAGCCGTGCAGCCGCAGCGAGCGCATGTTCTTCTCGATCGCGATCTTCGGGGTGACGTCCTTGGGCTTGCGCAGCTCCTTCACCATGGTGGGGCGGTGAACGTGGTAGCTCAGGGTGCTCATGCCATCGAAGCCGATGGTGCCGAAGAGCTGCTCGTAGTAGTAGCGGTCCTTCCCGTTCTTGAAGATGGTGTGGCGCTTGTGGGGGATCTTGCCGAGGGTGTGGTAGATGGGCATGGGGGTCCAACAGGCGTCCCGCCTGCTTCGCTATTGGTGAGGGCGCGAAATTTCGCGCCCGTACGGGTGCTCGGATATGAGCGTCGTCAATTCGGGATGCAGCGTGCCATTGAGCGCGAGCAGTTCCTCCTCCTCGCGGATGCGACGGCGCAGGCTTTCGGGGTCGTTGATGGCCTTGGTCTTCGTGCTGCGCGTGCTGCGGCCCTTGCGCCAGGCGCGTTGGGCCTCGATGGGCAGCTGGTGGATCTCGCGGCAGCTTGGCGAGCAGCAGTCGGCGAAGTTCGCGGCGCACGCCTCGCACTGCACCAGCAGCATGTTGCAGGTGGCCTCGTGGCAGTTGGTGATGCGGTCGCACGGGGTGCCGCATTGCATGCAGGAGCTCACCACATCGTCGGTGATGCGCTCGGCCAATCGCTCGTCGAACACGAAGTTCTGCCCCTTGTAGCGGCTGGGCAGTCCCTGTGCCTTGATCTGCCGGGCGTAATCGATGATGCCGCCGTGCAGCTGGCCCACCTTGGTGAAGCCCTGGTGCCTGAGGTAGGCGCTGGCCTTCTCGCAACGGATGCCGCCGGTGCAGTACAGCAATATTTCCGGCGCCGGATCGGATCGACCCGGGCCGCCTTCGCCATGCTTCGGCGCCCGAAGTGGGTCGACGCTACGGGCGCCCTGATCGGGCACCCGTGCGGGCTGCTGACGCAGCATCTCCACGACCTCCTCGATGGCCCCGCGGAACGTATCCGCCTTGGGCAGGTAGGCGCCCTCGAAGTGCCCGATGAGACACTCGTAGTTGTTGCGCAGGTCGATCACGAGCGCGCCTTCCTCCATCTTCCGGTTAAAGGATTTCGCGTCGAGGTGCGCGCCCACGTTGGTCACATCGAAGGCGTCGTCGGCCAGGCCATCGGCCACGATCTTCTTCTTCACGCGCACGATGAGCTTCAGGAAGCTGCGGCCATCATCCTCCACGGCGATCTTCCACGGCACGAGGGCGAAGGCCTCGCGCGCATCGAGCGCCTGGCGGAAGCGCTCCAGTTCCGCCGTGGGCACGCTCACCTGGGCGTTGATGCCTTCCGGGGCGATGTACACCCGGCCGAGGACGCCGAGCGCCTTCCATTCCGCATAGAGCGCATCGCGCAGCCGATCCACTTCGTTCAAGCGCACGTAGCGGTAGAAGGAGAGGGTGGTGCGTGACACACCTTCGCCCTCCAGGCGCGCGCGGAGCGCCTCGGGGCCATGGAGATTGCGGAGAAGGTGAGGGTCCACGGGTCCTGGGCCGGGGTCCTATGCGCGGCGCTGCCGCGAAGGTATGGCCCAGGTCCCCGGGGGCGGGTCCGGACCGGCCGATCCTTGTCCGGTCCGTTCTGCCGGCGATCGCCTAGCTTGCGGTCAATGCCAAAACCGAACCGGACATCATGAAGAAGCTCAGGTTGGTCGTTGCCGCGGCAACGCTCATGGTCTCCCTCCCTTCCTGCCGGAAGTGCGAGACCTGCAAGGTCGTCAACAACGGGGTGACCACCTATGAAGGCGAAGCGTGCGGCAACAAGGACGTTCGCCAGTCCAACGAGACCTCCTGCACCGATTGGGCGGCCACCTTCGGGGGCACGTGCACCTGCGAGAAGTCCTAGGGTCTTCCGTGAACGAGGGACGGGCATCCTTGTGCGAAAGGGTGCCCGTTCGCGTTCCGACGCCGGCCGATCAAGCGTTCGGCCACCGGACGTGGGCGGCCAAGGACGAACCGCCATAGTTTCGCGCCCGATGGGTGAGCAGAGGATCCTGGTGATCGGCAGCTCGGGCCAGATCGGCACCGAGCTCGTGGAAGGGCTGCGCGCCCGGTCCGGCCATGAGAACGTGGTGGCCTCCGACATCAAGGAGCCTCAAGCGGCCCAGGACGGTCCGTTCGCCCTGGTGGACGCCATGGACCGCCGCGGCATCGAACGGCTCATCGACAAGCACGGCATCACCGAGGTGTACCTGCTGGCCGCCCTGCTGAGCGCCACGGCTGAGAAGGATCCCGCTTTCGCCTGGAAGCTCAACATGGAGAGCCTCTTCATCGTGCTGGAGCTGGCGCGGGAGGGCAAGGTGAAGAAGGTCTACTGGCCCAGCAGCATCGCCGTCTTCGGGCCCACCACGCCGAAGGACGGCACCCCGCAGCGCACCGTGGCCGAGCCTACCACGGTGTACGGCATCAGCAAGCTGGCCGGTGAAGGCTGGTGCCAGTACTACCACAACCGGTACGGCGTGGATGTGCGCAGCATCCGCTACCCGGGCCTCATCGGCTGGAAGAGCGCGCCCGGCGGCGGCACCACGGATTACGCCGTGCACATCTTCCACGAGGCCATCAAGCACGGCACGTACACCAGCTTCCTGGGGCCGAAGAGCACCCTGCCGATGATGTACATGCCCGACGCCATCCGCGCCACCATCGACCTGATGGAGGCGCCGGCCGAGCGGGTGAAGGTGCGCACGAGCTACAACCTGGCGGGCTTCAGTTTCGACCCCGAACAGATCGCTGCCGAGGTGCGCCGCCACATCCCCGCCTTCACCATCGACTATGCTCCGGACCACCGGCAGGCCATCGCTGACAGCTGGCCGCGCAGCATCGATGACAGTGCCGCCCGCTCCGATTGGGGCTGGAGGCCGGAATACGACCTGCGCGCCATGGTCGACGATATGATGGCCAATCTCAGGGACCGCCTGGGCTGACCCGGCGATCGAAACCCCGGGGCTTGTGAAGGCGTATAGCGGGCGTCCCGAGCGGACCCTGCCATGTCGCGTGCACTGATCCTCGTCGTCCTGCTCCTCTGTGCGATCTCTGCCGCAGTGGGTCGCGCGCAGTCCTCCGGGCCGACCACGGCGGCGATCAACCAGGTGGACGCGCAGGGTCGCCGCACGGGTCCCTGGCAGTTGATCGCGCCGCAGGAGGGGCGTTCAGGCTATGCGGACGGCCAGCTGATCGAGGAGGGCAGCTACCTGAACGGCAAACGCTCCGGTCCGTGGAAGCGCTACTGGCCGAACGGCAAGTTGATGAGCGAG
Source organism: Flavobacteriales bacterium (assembly GCA_020847755.1). Classification (GTDB taxonomy): domain Bacteria; phylum Bacteroidota; class Bacteroidia; order Flavobacteriales_F; family PHOS-HE28; genus PHOS-HE28. Next base: position 3,714 of record JADLBK010000009.1, read on the forward strand.
ATCACCTACCACCTGGGCCGTCCCAAAGGGCCGTACAAGACCTACTTCCCCAGCGGAAAGGCCGAGGAGCAGGGCAACTGGGACCTCGACCGCAACACCGGCGCCTTCAAGCGCTGGCACCCCAACGGCGAACTGGCGCAGGAGTTCGTGTTCGACCAGTACGGCACGCGCGATGGTCAACAGCTCTACTACCACGAGAACGGGCAGCTGGCCGTGTCGGTGAACATCGAACAGGGCAAGGAGGACGGGACGCTGAAGCGGTACTATGCCAACGGCGATCTGCAGCAGGTGGCCGAGTTCGACGGCGGCGTCATCAATGCCGCCAACAGCAGGTACATCAAGCCGGTGCACCGGGAGAGCGCGGTGGCGCCGGAGCCTGTCGGCAAGGCGGCCCCGGCCGTGGCCGCCGAGGAGCGTCCCAACGCGGTCATCTTCCGCGAGACCGGGTACAACACCTTGTATGACAAGCAGTTGCGCCTGTCTCAAGTGGGCATGTTCAAGAACGGACGACTCTACGACGGCAAGCGCTACCGCTATGATGCGAACGGCAAGCTGGTGCGCATCGAAGTGTACCAGGACGGGCGCTATGCCGGGGATGCGGTGATCACCGACGAGGACCTGCAGTAATGGCCGCATGGGGCTGGCTACCTTCGTGGCCCGCTCCGCCGACCATGTCCGACGCCAAGAAGGGTCCGTTCTTCCTGACCAATACGCTCACCCGCCGCAAGGAGGAGTTCGTGCCGCTGCGCCCGCCGCATGTGGGCCTCTACGTGTGCGGCCCCACCGTGTACGGCGATGTGCACCTGGGCAACGTGCGCACCTTCCTCTCCTTCGATGTGCTGTACCGCTGGCTCCGCTTCATCGGCTACACCGTGCGCTACGTACGCAACATCACCGATGTGGGCCACCTGGTGGGCGATGTGGACGAGGGTGAGGACAAGATCGCCAAGCGTGCGCGGCTGGAGCAGCTGGAGCCGATGGAGATCGTGCAGAAGTACACCAACGGCTTCCACGACGTGATGCGGCTCTTCAACATCCTGCCGCCAAGCATCGAGCCCACCGCCACGGGGCACCTGATCGAGCAGATCGAGATGGTGAAGCGGATCATCGGCAGCGGCTACGGCTACGAGGCGAACGGCAGCGTGTACTTCGATGTGCCCCGCTTCGCGGAGAAGCACGCCTACGGCGAGCTGAGCGGACGGAAGATCGATGAGCTGCTGGCCAACACGCGCGACACCGAGGGCATGGAGGAGAAGCGGAGCCCGCTGGACTTCGCGATCTGGAAGAAGGCCGAGCCGCAGCACCTGATGAAATGGCCCAGCCCCTGGGGAGAAGGCTTCCCCGGATGGCACCTGGAATGCTCGGCCATGAGCACCAAGTACCTGGGCCGCACCTTTGACATCCACGGCGGCGGCATGGACCTGAAGTTCCCGCACCACGAGTGCGAGATCGCGCAGAGCGTGGCAGCCGACGGTGAGGCGCCCGTGCGCTACTGGATGCACGGCAACATGCTCACCGTGAACGGCCGCAAGATGGCCAAGAGCGAGGGCAACGGATTCACCCCCGAGGAGCTGCTCACGGGCGACCACAAGCTGCTGGAGAAGGGCTACAGCGCCATGACCGTGCGCTTCTTCATGCTGCAGTGCCACTACGCCAGCACGCTGGACTTCAGCAACGCCGCCATGCAGGCCGCGGAGAAGGGCCTGGAGCGCCTGACGAAGGCGATGGCGCTGCTGCCGAAGCTGAAGCCCGCGGATGCGGACGAGGCCGACATCGCCGCGCTGGAGCGGCGCTGCCACGCCGCGATGAACGATGACCTGAACACGCCCGTGATGATCGCCGAGCTCTTCGAGGGCGTGCGCATCATCAACAGTGTGAACGACGGCAAGCTGAAGCTCACGGCCGCGTCCATCGGCAAGCTGCGCGCGCTGATGCAGGGCATGGTGCGCGAGGTGCTGGGCATCCGCGTGGAGGCGGACGCGGCGAAGGGCGATGACAGCGCGCTCGACGCCCTGGTGCAGGAGTTCATCCGTCTGCGGGCGGAGGCCAAGGCCCGGAAGGACTTCGCCACGGGCGATGCCATCCGCGACCGGCTGGCGGCCATCGGCATCGTGTTGAAGGACACCAAGGAGGGCACCACATGGGAACGCGCGTAAGCTCCGGGCTCCCCGGCATCGTGCTGGCGCTGGCGCTCGTCGGCCAGGCCTGCACACCCGAGGCCCCGCCGAAGCAGGAGGTGCCGAAGCCCGTTCAGGCGCAGCTGCCGCCCGCGCCGCCGTTCGATGCGGACAGCGCCTACGCCTTCGTGCGGTGGCAGGTCGACTTCGGGCCGCGTGTGCCCGGCACCGCGGCGCATGCGGCCTGCGGGGATTGGATCGTGGCCCGCCTGAAGGCCGCCGGTGCGACCGTCACCGAGCAGCGAGGCACCGTTACGGCGTTCAACGGGAACCCCCTGCCGCTCCGCAACATCATCGGCAGCTGGCGGCCCGGGGCCCGGGACCGCATCCTGCTGCTGGCCCACTATGACACGCGCCCCTTCGCCGACAAGGATGATGAGCGACGGAACGAGCCCATCCTCGGCGCCAACGATGGTGGCAGCGGGGTGGGCGTGCTGCTGGAGATCGCCCGTCACCTCGGCGCGGCCACGGATACCGCTCTGCTGGGGGTCGACCTGCTCTTCACCGACGTGGAGGACTATGGCGAGCCCACCGGGGCCATGACCATGGAGGGCAACAGCATCGCCACCTGGGCGCTCGGCAGCCAGTATTGGGCGAAGAACCCGCACGTCCCCGGTTACACCGCGCGGTTCGGCGTGCTGCTGGACATGTGCGGGGCGAAGGACGCACGCTTCTATCAGGAGTCCATCAGCATGCAGTATGCCCCGCAGGTGGTGCGCAAGCTCTGGCGCACCGCCGCCGCCCTGGGCCATGGCGACCGCTTCGTGGCGGAGACGCGCCATTTCGTGGGCACGGACGACCACCTGCCGATCAATGAGCTGCTACGGATCCCCACGGCGGACATCATCGAGTACCACGAAGGCACGCGCGCCTTCCACCCCAGCTGGCACACGCACGACGACGACATGGACGTGATCGATCGCGCCACCCTGCAGGCCGTGGGGTCCACCGTGATGGAGGTGGTGTGGAAGGAGCGTTGACGAGGCACGAACGGAAAGGGGCCACCGTACACGGTGACCCCTTTTCATGGCGCCGACGTCCTCAGCGCTTCACGAAGCGTTCTTGAAGCCAGGTGCCTTCCTGCTCCACCTGCAACACATACACACCGGGGGCAAGCCCCGTGATGTCCAGGGTGGCCTCGCGCAGGACGGAGCGCAGCACGGGCTGGCCGGCAGTGTTCAGCACGGTGGCGATCGCGTTGCGCAACGGCAGGGAGGAGCTCAGGTACAGGACGGTCTCGGCCGGATTGGGGTAGGTGCTCAACGTGGCCTCAGGGGTCACGGCGGTCACGCCGGTGGAGAGGCCTTCGATGACATGTACCGTGCCGTTGATGGCCGGCATGTCGATCACATCCACGATACCGCTGGGCCAGTATACGATCACTTGGTCCACGTCGCTGTCCTGGCCCAGCCCGAAATGGGCGTTCAGCGTGCTCATGTACCGGAAGCCGTCGCCGCTGCGGATGTCGCGGATCTGGGTGCCGGACTGGGTGACGACCTCCACTCGGGCGCCGATCCCGTTGGTGTTGCTCACCGTGCCTTCCAGGGTCACCTTCAGCCAGTTGTTGCCCGTGAGCGCGTTCATGTACACGGTGCCGCCGTTCACGATGTCCAGGTAGCCATCGTTGTCCAGGTCGCCCACCGGTCCGTTGGTGGGGGTCACCGTGTGCATGCTGAAGGTCATGTCGCCGTTATTGCGCAGCAGCTTACCCCCGCCCAGTACATCCAGCCATCCATCATTGTCGAAGTCGTGCGTGATCCACTCGATGCTCTGGCCGCCGTGGTTGTCGAATCCGGACCCGACCGTCACGTTGGTGAAGGTGCTGCCATCATTGCGCATCAGCTTGTGGCCTCCGTTGGTGAAGGAGCTGGCGCCCTGCAGCACGTCCATGTCGCCGTCGTTGTCGTAGTCGCCCCAGGCCGAGCTCCAGCTCTGCTGGTTGTCGGCCAGGTTCATCAGCGCGGCCACCTCGGTCCACGTGCCGTCCCCGTTGTTCCGGTGCAGCTGGTCGATGTTGGCCGGTCCCACCCCGCCGCGGCACTTGGCGATGAAAAGGTCCACATCGTGGTCGTTGTCATAGTCCACCCAGATGCTGCCGTAGTTGCCTCCGTCCGGGGTGTCGCCCAGGCCGCCCTGGTAGTAGGTGAGGTTGCCCTGGCCGTCGTTCAGGTAGTACACGTTCGGCTCCACATCGTGGCAGATGAAGGCGTCCAGGTGCCCGTCATTGTTGATGTCCACGTAGTTGGACCGCTGGCAGAAGATCCATTCGGTCTGGGAGTTCTCGATATAGGCCGTGGCATCGGCGTTGGCGAGCATGAAGGTGGCGGATCCTCCGGCGTAGAGCAGGTCGTTGTATCCGTTGCCGTCCAGATCGCCGGCCGCCAGGCTCCAGTAGGGCGTGGTGTCCGCCGTATCCGTGGGGAACACCGTCTGCACGAGACCACCTCCGGCCTGCTGATGGTTGATCGTGACCTGCAGTTCGGTGATGCGCACCACATCGTCCAGATGGTCCCCGTTCATGTCCACGGCGGCCTGGCCGGAGCCGCTTGCGGCCGGCAGGGTCAGGGGCGAGAAGCTGAACACCGGGATCACGATCGGGGATTCGGTGAGCGAAAAAGTGAAGCCATTGGAGCTCCAGCGATTGTCGAAGGCGATGATGTAGGTGAACCCTGCGGCCACGTTGAAGGTGAGGAACGCGGTGTTGTTCACACCGGAATCATCATCACCGGCCACACAGGCCAGGGCGCCACAGCCACCCAGGTACACATGCACGCGGCTGTCGGTCAGCGCACCGATGGCCGTGTTGATCGTCACCGTGTAGTTGGACGCGGGCGTGTAGCTGTACCACTCACCGGCCGATGCCCCGGCCCCGTTCGGTGCACAGATCGGCGAAGGCACCTGGTTGCCGTTGACGGCGGGCACCACGTATGTGCCGGCGGTGATGGGAACGGCCGATGCGCAGTTGTCCTGTGCCAGGGTGGGCAGCGCGCTGAGCAGGGCGATCGTGATGGAGAAGAGCGGCTTCATGGGCGGTTGGGGTTGCAGGTCAGGGACAGGGTGGGCCGAGCGAGGAGATCCATTCGTTGATGAGCGCCAGACCCTCGCGGTGTACGAGCGTGCGGCCGAGCAGAGGCATGCGCACCGCCCCATCGGTGGAGCTCAGTCGCAGGTGCATCATGGACCGCGTGGTGTCGCCGGCGGCCACGATGTGGGTCACCGATGCGTCGATGGGGTCGTCCGGCAGCACGCACACCCCGAGATTGGCCGGGTCCTGGGTATCCTGATAGGCCAGCCGAAGCGGCCGGTAATCGCAATGGCGCTCGTCCGAATGGCAGTGGGCGCATTGCATGTCGAGGTAGCCGCGCACGCGGTCCACCATCGGCAATGACGCTTCCATCCAATCCGGCGTTGCTTGGATGCCCGACGGGAAGCCCGGGGCCAGGTAGCCTTCCTGCACCCAGCGTGCCAGCTGGTTCATCGTGCCGTCCGGGTACGCCATGTCCACGTTCAGGTTGCGCGGCTTGGGGCCGATGGGCAGCGGGTCGGTGTTCACCTTGTGGCAGGTGAAGCACTCGGAGGCCGACGGGATCCGGTAGGTCGTGCTCATCGCCCCATGTTCACTGTCCGTCCACGCGATGGGGAGGTATGCGCCGTCCATGTCCAGGTAGGCTTCGGTCTGCTCGGGGTTCCAGATGTAGTTGGCGAACTCCCAGGCGCCGTTCCGGCGGAACATCAACCGCGTTTCGATGATCCTTCGCTCCCCGTCGGGGGCCGTGTTGTCGTACCAGAAGTTCTTGATCAGCACCGTACCCTCTTCGAACGCCAACGGCTCGTGGTCGCTCACATGGGAGGCCTGGGCTCCGGCGGGCATCCACACGAACCGGTTCTTGTGGGCGTAGTCCGTGAACAGCGCGTTGATGGGCGCGAACGGAAGCACACCGGTGTTCGGTTCCAGTTGGTCAAGCTCGCCCACGAAGAAGCGGTAGGTGCTCAGGGCGGGGTAGGGCAGGGAGCTGAGATCGACGAACACGGGAGCGGCCGCTGCATCATCCGGGGTGGCATCCGGTCCCACCAGTTCGTGGGTGCATGCGACGAAGGCGATGGCGCACACCGAGGCCAGGGGGAGGCCCCAGGCTTCGCGGGAACGCTGGACGGACCGCATGTCCGAATGTAGACGGCCATTCCGGACCACCCGGTGCCTGGGTGGCACATGGTCTTGCGATCCTGAGCCGTAGCCCGGGCTAACTTGCCCGCATGCCCGATGCCAACCAGTCCGAAGCTGCCACCGCCGATGCGGACAAGCGCCTCTTCCTGCTCGATGCCTACGCGCTCATCTACCGGGCCTACTTCAGTTTCATCCGGGCGCCCCGGGTGAACAGCAAGGGCTTCAACACCAGCGCGGCCTTCGGCTTCACCACCACGCTGCTCGACCTGATCAAGCGCGAGAAGCCCACCCACATCGCCGTGGTGTTCGACACGGCCGCGCCCACCGAGCGCCACGAGACCCTGCTGGACTACAAGGCCAACCGCGAGGAGATGCCCGATGACATCCGCAGCAACGTGCCCTACATCCGTCGCATCATCGAGGCGCTGCGCATCCCCGTGCTGGAGAGCGACGGCTATGAGGCCGACGACGTGATCGGCACCCTGGCGAAGAAGGCCGAGGCCGAAGGCTACACCACCTACATGGTGACCCCCGACAAGGACTTCGGTCAGCTGGTGACGGACCGCATCATCATGTACAAGCCCGGGCGCGGTGGCGAACCGCCCGAGAAGCTGGGTCCCAAGGAGATCTGCGAGCGCTGGGGCCTGGACCGCACCGACCAGGTGAAGGACATCCTCGGCCTGATGGGCGACGCGGTGGACAACATCCCCGGCATCCCCGGCATCGGCGAAAAGACCGCCATGAAGCTTGTCCAACAGTTCGGCAGTCTGGAGGGTGTGCTGGAGAACGCCGACAAGCTCAAGGGGAAGCAGCAGGAGAACGTGATCCAGTTCGCCGAGCAGGGCCGACTGAGCAAGCAGCTCGCCACCATCATCATCGACGCACCGGTGGAACTGGACCACGACGCCCTGCATCTGGACCCGCCCGACAAGGACAAGGTGCTGGAGGTGTTCAGCGAGCTCGAGTTCAAGACCCTGGCCAACCGGGTGCTCGGCGGTGATGTGAACGGCACCGCCGAGGAGCCCAAGGCCGGCAAGCGCGCCAAGGCCGCACCGGCCAACCCCGGCCAGGTGGACCTCTTCGGCAGCAACGTCGATGAGGAAGGCCACGTGGCCCTCACCGAGCTGGCCACCATCGACACCGTGCCGCACCGCTACTTCCTGGCCCGGACCAGCGAGGACCTGTACATGCTGGCGGCCCAGCTGAAGAAGCAGCCGCGCTTCTGCTTCGACACCGAGACCACCGGCACCGACGAGCGCACGGCCGAACTGGTGGGTCTTTCCTTCAGTTGGAAGGCGCATGAAGGCCACTACGTGCCCGTGCCGGAGGACCGCGCCGAGGCCCAGCGCATCGTGGACATCTTCAAGCCCGTGCTGGAGACTGCGGCCATCGGCAAGGTGGCGCAGAACGCCAAGTACGACATCCGCGTGCTGGCCCGCTACGGCGTGGAGGTGAAGGGCCCGCTCTTCGACACCATGGTGGCGCACTTCCTGCTGAAGCCCGACCTGCAGAAGCACGGCATGGACTTCCTCAGCGAGACCTACCTCGGCTACCGGCCGGTGAGCATCACCACCCTCATCGGCGAGAAGGGGCGTGGCAAGGTGCAGAAGAGCATGCGCGACGTGGAGGTGGAGCTGGTGAAGGAGTACGCTGCCGAGGATGCGGACGTCACCTGGCAGCTCGCCGGCAAACTGGAACCCCTGCTGGCCGAAGATGAAGTGACCGGTCTCTTCAACGATGTCGAGATGCCGTTGGTGCACGTGCTCGCCGACATGGAAACGGAGGGCATCCGCATCGACATCCCGGCGCTGAAGCAGTTCAGCGAAGAGCTGGGTGCGGAGCTGGTGCGATTGCAGGACGCCATCCACCAGGCCTGCGGCGTGAACTTCAACATCGACAGCCCGAAGCAGCTCGGCGACGTGCTCTTCGAGACCCTGAAGCTCGGTGGCGACAAGGTGAAGAAGACCGCCAAGACCGGGCAGTACCAGACCAGCGAGGACATCCTGCAGGAGTTGAGCCACGCGCACCCCGCGATCCCCCTGATCCTGGACTACCGCAGCCTGCGCAAGCTGAAGGGCACCTACGTCGACACCCTGCCCGAGGCCGCGGACCCCGTGACCCACCGCGTACACACCAGCTACCTTCAGACGGTGGCCGCCACCGGTCGCCTGGCCAGCAACGACCCCAACCTGCAGAACATCCCCATCCGCACGGAGAAAGGCCGCGAGATCCGCAAGGCCTTCGTGCCGCGCAACGAGGAGTACCAGCTTCTCAGCGCCGACTACAGCCAGATCGAGCTGCGCATCATCGCGCACATGAGCGGCGACCGCAACATGCAGGAGGCTTTCCGCCACGGGCTGGATATCCACGCGGCCACGGCGGCCAAGGTGTTCAACGTGGATATTTCCGAGGTGACGCGGGAGCAACGCGGTCGGGCCAAGGCCGTCAACTTCGGCATCGCCTACGGGCAGGGCGCCTTCGGCCTGTCACAGACGCTCGGCATCCCGCGCGGCGAGGCCAAGCAGATCATCGACGACTACTTCGCGCAGTTCCCCGGTGTGCGCAACTACATGGACGAGATGATCGGCTTCTGCCGCACCCACGGGTACATCAAGACCCTGATGGGGCGGCGGCGCTACCTGCCGGACATCACCAGCGCGAACAACACGGTGCGGGCCCAGGCCGAGCGCATCGCCATCAACGCGCCCATGCAGGGCTCGGCGGCGGACATCATCAAGGTGGCGATGGTGAACATCCATCGCGACATCCGGGAGCAGGGACTGAAGAGCAGGCTGCTGTTGCAGGTGCACGATGAACTGGTGTTCGACGCGCACCAGGACGAACTGGACGCGTTGAAGTCCATGGTGCGGCGGCGGATGGAAGGAGCGATGGCGTTGGACGTGCCACTGGTTGTTGACATGGGCGTGGGGAAAAACTGGCTGGAGGCGCACTGAGCCACGGCCGGTCCGGATGGACCTTTACCGCAGACTGGATCCCATGATGCATACCTCCCGGACCGTGTGGCCATTGGCGGCCGCCTTGGCCGTGCTGGTCGCCTGTGGCGGCGGCGAAAGCGGCCAACAGGATACCTTGAACGTGCCCGATAGCGCGGATTCCGCCGCGCAGGCCGAGCGGATGCGGAAGACCCGCAACATCTTCTACAACATTCCGTCCCCGATGGAGACGGCGGCGTTGCTGAAGAAGGCCGGCGCGGAATACGACAAGGACATCCTGAACGATGTGAAGAACGTGGACCGGTACACGGCCGCCAGCAAGCAGGCCCTCAACCTGGGCATCTACGGGGCCGACCTGAGCTACGCCAGCGTCAACAACCAGACGCAGGAGAGCATGTTCTACACCAGCTGTGCCAAGAAGCTGGCCGACCGGCTTGGAGTGAGCAACGCCTTCAATGACACCACGCTGGAGCGCATGGAGGCGAACATGAACGACCGTGATTCGCTCCTCAGCATCATCAGCGAGACCTATTGGAGCGTGGATGCCTACCTGAAGGAGAACGAACGCGACAACATCAGCGCACTGATGATCGCCGGTGGATGGGTGGAGGGCCTGTACATCGCCACGCAGGTGGCCAGGGCCAAGGACACGCCGGAGCTTCGGTCACGCATCGCCGAGCAGCGCCTGAGCCTCAACGATCTGTTGGGGCTGATGGACACCTACACGGGGACCGATGAGGCCCTCAACGGTGCGAAGGCCGACCTGAAGGCCCTGTCCGACCTGTTCGGTCCGGTGCCTTCGGCCGGTGCGCCCGCGCAGGTGACCCAGGAGAACGGTGTGGCCGTCATCGGGGGCGGTGAGCCTGCGGCAGCCCTTACCGACGACCAGCTGAAGGCGATCACCGAGAAGACCGCCACCATCCGCAACGCTTACATCAACTGAGCACTGCCATGACCGCCTTGCGAACGACCCTCGCCCACGCAGCCCTGGCCGGTGCCCTGTTGATGGCCGCCACCGCCGCGCAGGCCCAGTGCCGCAGCTTCGCCAAGAACAAGTGTGTGCCGGAGCTGGCGCCTTACAAGTTCAACGAGTCCTTCAATGCGGCCCAGCTCGCCCCCGGCGAGGAGGCCGAGGTGAACCTCACCTTCTTCAGTGGTCAGGAGTACCGCGTGATGGTGTGCACCCACCCGATCCTGGGCGAGGTGAACTGGAAATTGGTGGACTCCTCCAACAAGATCGTGTTCGAGAGCCTGGCCGACGATCCCAAGCATCACTTCGACCTGCGCATGGCCTCCACGCAGCAGATGAAGGTGGTGGTGTGGGTGCCGGGCAAGGCGCGCACCGACATGGTGCACGTTGGTTGTGTGGCCATCCTCGTGGGCTTCAAGGAGTGATCCGGTCCACGGTCCTTTCACGCGAAGGCCCGGTCATTCGACCGGGCCTTCGCGTTCCCAAGGGGGGCGATGCTCACTCCTTGGTGAACCGCGTGAGCTGCGTGCGTCCGTTCTGGCGGATGACCGCCAGGTAGACGCCTTTGGCCAACCCCTCCACCGGGAGGGCGAGGCGGTTGAGGCCGGCCGGCAGGGTGCGTTCCGGCAGCTGCGCCACCAACCGGCCCACGGGGTCCAGCACCTGCACCTGCAGCGCTCCGCCCTCACGCAGGTCCATCACCAGGTCGGCATCGGCTCCGGCGGGGTTGGGCACCACACGCAGGCCCTCCGAGCCTTCGGTCACGAGCTCGGCCATGCCCACCGGGGCCCCGTTCACATTGATGTTGTCAAGGAACAGGTTGTTGCCGCCATCGCTCTCGAACTCGAACTTGAATCGGAACTCGCTCACATGGTAGCTCGTGCTGATGTTGTCCACCACCGACTCGGCCCACTGCGACTCGTTGGTGGGCGTGAACGGGCTGGTCTGCAGCGAGGCCGTGTTCAGGGCTCCGGTGCCGTACAGGATATCACGCAGGCTCCAGCTCTCCCCGCAGTCCTTGCTCACGTAGAGCTTTAGCACGTCATTGTTCGCCGTGTTCCGCTGGGCGTAGGCATGGCGGTAGCTGATCACGATGTCGGTGGCGTTGCTCATGTCCAACGTGTTGCTCACCAGCTCGTCGACCTCGCCCTCGCCGCTCACGTAGTTGTTGAGGCGCACGCACTTGGCGCTCTGGTAGCCGGTGGTGCTCACGAGCTGGAAGCCTCCGTTCCCGCCGGCATCGTTCACGGCCCAATCGGTGTTGGGCAGCGTGGAGGTCGCCTCGAAGCCCTCGCTGTAGGGTACGGCCAGGCCGCCGGCCGGCATCACCATCACGTAGTTGTTCACCTGGGTGCTCACCTGGGTGTTGCCGTTGCCCACCACCAGGGTCACCGGGTAAAGCCCGGGGCTGCTGTAGGTCACCACGGGGTTCTGATCGGTGCTCGTGGAGGGCGTGCCGCCCGGGAAAGACCACTCCCACGCGGTGGCACCGTGGTAGCTCACATCGGTGAACTGGACGGAGCCGCCGGAGCAGACCTCCCGCAGGTCGCTGGTGAAGGCCGCAGCGCACAGGACATCGGTCCCGGTGGTGCCGGTGGCCGCCAGGTTGGACGGTTGCCAGAGCTGGTTGCGCTGGGCGGTGCCCGAGTTCAGAGCGGCCAGCATGCGCGTCTTCTGGCCTTCGGTGAACATCTTCGAGCAGTACGAGTACTCCATGTAGTTCTCCACGTTGTCCAGCGCGCTGTTGCAGGTGGCGCCGGCCAGGGTGCAGCTGGTCCAGCCTTCCGTGTTCGGCGTGTCGCCCACGTTGTCATCCACGTTGCAGTTGCTCGCGATACCCGGTTCGTTGGTCGGTCCCCAGGTGTGGCGCAGGTTGATCCAGTGGCCCACCTCGTGGGTGAGCGTGCGGGAACGGCCCACGCTGCTGGTGCCGATGCTGCCCGTGTAGTTGTGCAGCAGCACGATGCCATCCGCCGCAGCGGCCCATCCGTTGTTCACGGAGCCCGGGGTCTGGGTGTATCCGGCGGCCCCGTCCGCATAGGCGCAGACCCACACGTTCAGGTACTTGTTCCGCGGCCATTGGATCAGGTCCTTCATGTCCTGCGTGCCGTCGTTCGTCAGGATGCTCTGGATGCGGTTGATGCCGCTGGTGCAGTTGCCGTCAGGGTCCAGTTGGGCGAGGCGGAAGGTGATGCCCACGTCGGCCACGATGCCCAGGAACTCCGGGCGCACGTTGTCCCAGTCGGCGTTCAGTTTGTTGAAGTCGTCGTTCAGCACGCGGATGGCGTCATGCACCTGGGCATCGCTGATGTTCTCCGGCCCGTTGTTGTGGATGATGTGGAACACGACAGGCAGCACGTAGGTGCTGCCCCCCCGCTCGGCCTCGCTCAGCTGGGTGTACTGCTGGGTGAAGGCCTCCAGGGCGGCCTCATCATCGGCGATGCGCTGCAACCGTTGGGGGTCGTTCTGGTGGAGCGGGGCCAGGTGCTCCAGGGAGTGCGTGCTGCAGTGGAACGGCACGTCCTGTTGGGCCAGGGCGGGGTGCAGCAGAAGGAGGGCCGACGCCAAGGCGAGCGGTCCGAAGGGGTTCGTACGGGTCATTGCAAGGGGCTCCGAAGTAGGGGAGCGCAAGATAAACGGCCACCCCCCTCCAACTGTTGGTCAACAACCCCGCATTTCGCCCCGACCCTTGGGATCCGAGCCGGGTATGACAACCGGCTGACGATCAGAGGCTGCAGCGCCCCGCTCCGTTGGTCGTCCGCTGGGGGCTGTTCAGTCGATGGCCTCAGCCAGGTCGTCGATCAGGTCGGCCTTGTCCTCGGTGCCCACGCTGAGCCGGATCAGGGTGTCGGCCAGGCCGTTGCGGAGGCGCTCCTCGCGGGGGATGCTGGCATGCGTCATGCTGGCCGGGTGCCCGATGAGGCTCTCCACCCCGCCCAGGGATTCGGCCAGGGCGAAGAGGGTGGTGCGCGACAGCACCCGCATGGCGTCCTCCATGCGGTCGCCCTTCAGGGTGAAGCTCACCATGCCACCGAAGCCGCTCATCTGGGCGCGGGCCGCCGCGTGGCCGCTGTGCTCCGGAAGGCCCGGCCAGTAGACGCGCTCCACCTTGGGGTGGGCCTTCAGGAAGTGGGCCACGGCCTCGCCGTTGGTGCAGTGCCGCTCCATGCGCAGGTGCAGGGTCTTCAGCCCGCGCAGCACCAGGAAGCAGTCCATGGGACCCGGCGTGGCGCCGCTGCTGTTCTGCACGAAGGCCAGGCGCTCGGCCAGGGCATCGTCGTTCACCACCAGCGCGCCCATCACCACATCGCTGTGGCCGCCCAGGTATTTGGTGGCCGAATGCATCACGATGTCGGCGCCCCGATCAAGAGGGTTCTGCAAGGCGGGGCTGGCGAAGGTGTTGTCCACGGCCAGCCAGCAGCCCTGCGCCCGGGCCAGGTCGGCCATGGCGGCGATGTCGATCACCTTCAGCAGCGGGTTGGTGGGGGTCTCCACCCAGATCAGGCGGGTGGCGGGCGTCAGGGCCTGTTTCACGTGGGCCGGCTCGGCCATGTCCACGAAGCTGAAGCGGATGCCGAAACCCTCGAAGATCTTGGTGAACAGGCGGTAGGTGCCGCCGTAGAGGTCGTTGGTGCTCACCACATGGTCGCCGGGCTTCAGCAGCTTGATCAGCGCATCGATGCTGGCCATGCCCGTGGCGAAGCACAGGCCATGGCGCCCGTTCTCCAGTTCGGCCAGGGCCCGCTGCAGCGCGGTGCGCGTGGGATTGTGGGTGCGGCTGTACTCGTAGCCCTTGTGGTCTCCGGGCGCGGCCTGCACATAGGTGCTGGTCTGGTAGATCGGCGTCATGATGGCGCCCGTGGTGGGATCGGGCTCCACGCCGGCGTGCACGGCCTTGGTGCCGAAGCGATGGCTCATGGGGTCGGGAGGCTTGGTTGCTGCGGCGCGAAGGTAGAGGGATGGGGTGGTGCGGGGGGCGATCCGTCCGGTGGGTTCATGGTCCAGGCGAATTCGAGGGTCATCCTGATCATGTCCTTTCTGGGTCGATCGAATTGAGGGTAGAAGGTGTAGATTCGAACTCCACCCGGCCCGACCGGGATCGCTTTCGTTCACCCCGAAATACCGATCGACCATGCGTACACGGCTCATTCTTGCTTGTTCATTGCTCTTCGGTTCGTCGAACGCGGAGGCCCAGATCCTGGATGCGTGGGGCGATACCGTCGGCGCGGGCCGCTACCGAGCGGAATTGGGCCAGACCATTGACACTGACGGCAACGCGGTAGGCGACCTGCTGTACTATTCGGAGGGCCATCCCGTTACGGTCTGGCTCCACGAATCCCCCGCCATGACCTTCTCGTTCCGCGATCAGGACACGATCTACAGCGTACGCATGGACTTCGTGGGCGAAGGAGTGGACCCAGGTGCGTCCACCACGGTGCTTACGGGAACAGCGGACCTGAGCAACTACTACCTGGCGCACACCGGTGCCGGTGTGGTCGATGTGCCCGCAGCGGGTGCGTTGGTGCGCGAGGAGGTGTACCCGCGGATCAGCGTGCAGCACTACATCGGAGCATACGGACCCAAGATGGCCTTTGTGATGGAACCGGGAGCCGAGCCCGCCCAGATCCAGATGCTCTTCAGTGGCCAGGACAGCCTCGGGATCGATTGGCAGGGAGCCGTTCGCGCGTATGTCGGAGAACGATTTCTCCGGCTGGAGGAGGCCTTCGCCTATCAAGTGATCAACGGCAGCATCGTGCCGGTGTCCTGGTCGCCGGACTATGACCTGGTCCCCGGTGGAGCACAGCTCCATTTCGAATTCGGAACCTTCGACGTGGATCATCCCCTGATCTTCCAGATCGGCCCACCTCCTCCGCTGGGTGCTGGTGGTGGCAGCCCACAAGCGTGGCGCACCCTGCTGGGCAGCGCCACCGGTATCGGCGGTGGCGAATCTTGGGGCAACGCCGCCGTGGTCGCCCCCGATGGCGACCTGCTGATCGCAGGCAATACACTGGATCATGTCTTTCCTGCGATCAACGGCATCGTGGCACACGCTGGCGTGTGGGATCTATACTATGGCCGCTTCGAACACGCCCCAGGTGATCCCCTGAACGACGCCAAGCGGGTCTTTATGACCTACTACGGTGGCACCGGATCGGACAAGCCCATCGTGGCACACTATGCCAGCAACGACGTGCTCTGGATCGGCGGATGGACCAATAGTGAGAATGCTCCGATCAAACCATTCGCGGATCCAGCTGATGGAAGCTATTGGCAGGGTGCCTTGAAAGGGGATTCCGATGGGTTGCTCTTGCTTGTCGATCCGGTTCAAGGCAATGTACTTCGCAGCACCTACCTCGGCGGCGAGGGTGATGAGATGCTCACGGCCGTGACCGAGGACGTGTTCGGCAACCTGCATTGGGGAGGCGCCACCAGCACATCAACCGGCACGGCCAGCGGCACCTGCACGGCGGTGGCCACCGGCTTTCCGATGTGTGATCCGGGCGGAACGGTGTACCACCAGAGCGCGAACGGCGGCGGCACGGACCTTTTTCTGGTGACGCTGGACCCGGGCTTCAGTCTGCTCAACTCCACCTTCTACGGGGGTGCTGCGGACGACCTGCTGTTCGACCTGGCCTACTACGAGGACCCCGACCCCAGCGGCCAGAAGGACCTGGTGATCGGCGTGGGCCGCACGGACGGGAACATTCCCCAGGGCACACCCGGGGCCTTCTGGCTGCCCGGCGTGGCGGATTCCACCGGCTTTATCATCACCTTCATGGTGGGCGGGGCGCTGGAGTGGACCACCAACCTGCATGGCTTGGAGCGCCTGGAGGCCGCCGTGGTGCAGCCAGGGACCAACCGGCTGCTGGTGTTGGGCACCACGCACGATACCGAGAGCAGGCCAGTGCCGACGGCGGACACTTGCGGGGCCGTGAACGGGACCCTCTCCATCTGCGACCCGGGCGGCGGCGCCTACCAGGACGATGTGGTGGAGTACACCGACCAATACTTCGCGGAGTTCGATGTGCTCAGCGGCCAGCTGCTCTGGGGCACTTGCCACGGGGGCAGCATCCGCGAAGATGCCGACGACAGCGCCCTGCTGGAGTACGACATGCGGCAATACCACCCCTTCCTCATCCGCCGGTTCTGCGATCTGGTGATGGACGATGAAGGGACCCTGTTCGCCTTGGGCATCGCCATGCAGACCGGGGATACCGCCCTCGCCCCGAACATCGACCACCCCACCTTGGCGGCCTTCGGTTTCTACAACCAACCATGGCGCACCGATGCGGGCCGCTTACAGACCGATGTGCTGCTGAGCTGTTTCGGTGCTCAGCGCCAGCGGGTTTGGGCCACCACCTTCGGCGCGCACTACGTGCGTATTGCGGACTACCTCGCCGACAAGGGTTGGCGCCCGGTGGCCTGTGACTGGGGGCACAGCCTGGCCTTGGTACCGGGCGAGGCCCTGTATTGGGCTGGCAGCTCTGGCGGTGTGGCCTTCGATGAAGCGTGCCCTTACCCCGGCGTATCCTGGTGCGAGCCCAGCCTGATGTTCGGCGACCCGGGCGACGTCTCCCATGGCTTCGTGGCGCGCATGAATTTCCAGGACATCAGCATCGGCCTGCCGGAGGTGACCTGCACCGCGCCCGTCGGCCTCTCCTGTTACCCGAACCCCGCGATCGACCACATCCACTTGGCGGAAGCTGATCGGCCCCTGGCCCATACCATGATCGACTTGTTCGATGGCCAAGGAAGATTGGTTCTGCGTTCCAGGACGGATGCTCAAGGCGGCCTGAGCTTACCATCGACGGGCCAAGGGCTGTATACTGCTGTTCACTGGGGAGCCCCCGGTAGCCAGGCCGCTTCCGTCCGATTCGTCAAGCGCTGAATCATGGGCCGTTCATTCTGGCTGGCCTGCCTCTTGGCATGGGCCACAGAACAGCAGGCGCAACCGTCGCTGTTCAGTCCACTACAGCAGGGTGTCCGTGGTCCTGTGTATTGTTTCCTTGAGGACAGTGTATCTAGTTCGTTCTACATCGGTGGCGGACTGATCGGTGCGTACGATATGCCCCTTTCCCCAGGGATCGTTCGATGGGATGGTGCGGAGTTTCACAACGTCGGCTGCGGGTTCGAGTACGATTGTTTGGATACCAACACCAGCCAAGTGCTGGCCACTCCGGTACGAGCACTTGAGCATTGGCAGGGCGCTCTATATGCAGCTGGGGACTTTCAACAATCGGTCGGAGTATCGGTCAACTTCATCGCCCGCTGGGACGGGGTCGACTCCTTATGGAAGCCCTTGCAGAACGGGCTGAGCGGCCCGGTGTACAGCCTGCGTTCCTATCCGGACGGGCTCTATGCGGCGGGTTGGTTCGAGTACGCCAACGACACCCTGGAGGTGAACGGCCTGGCCCGCTGGGACGGCAGCACCTGGCATAAAGTACACGACCTGCCCAAGCTGGATCCCAACGACATCAACCGCATCAACGACCTGGCTTTCTATCAAGGCGATCTGTATATCGGCGGAGAGTTCGGCGGCACCAATGGTCGGCTGGACATCGCCAAGTGGGATGGCACCGCCTGGGTGGACGTGGATGGTGGCTTCCTGGGGGTGTTCAGTACGGTGAACAAGCTGGAGGTACATGATGGGCTACTGTATGTCATGGGTTCGTTCGCCAATTACCCGCCTTACGGCCACCCCAACAACCCCGGCAGCGGTATAGTCACCTGGGACGGCAGCATTTGGAACGATCTGGGTGGTGGCACTGCTGGTTCCAGCAATGCTAGTGTGTACGGCAACGTCTGGATCCGGGATACGCTGTATGTGTCCGGACGGTTCACGACGATCGGCGGCGTGCCCACCGGCCGCATTGCCCGGTGGGACGGCCACCGGTGGTGCAGCCTGGTACCCCCGGACTATTTCTATCCGGACATCGGCCCCATCGGTGTGTTCCGCGATACGCTGGTCGTGGGCGGCTCCTTCACGGTGGCGGGACCGGACAGCATCAACCGCGTGGCCAAGTGGGTGGCGGGCAGCTATGTGGACAGTTGCCAGGTGTTCGTGGGCGTGGGGCCGGAGCACGAGGATGCGCAGGAACCGAGCGGATTGTCGCTCCACCCCAATCCAGCCGAAGAGGTGGTGACCGTCTCACGGGGTGGCCGGCCTCTGCCCGGTGTTCCCTATGTGGTACACGATGCGCTCGGGCGTCTTGTGGGGTCCGGCCGAACGGACGTGGTGTCCACCCTGGATGTGCGCTACCTGGTCCCAGGGGCGTATGCGGTCACGGTGTTGAACAGCCAAGGCGCGGTGTTCGGCCAGGGGCGCATGATCAAGCACTGAGCGAACGGTCGGGACTGTGGCCTCATCCATCGCATGGTGTGTTGTTGGTCGATCCATCCCTGAGTCCTCTCTTTGCCGCACGGGGTGCTTCCTTTGTCGAGGTGCTCCCTTGGCAGTCGGCTCCCCCATGTCCCCCCGCACCGGCGCCCATCTGGCCCTCTTCGCGGTGAACCTCATCTACGGGGCCAACTACGCCGTGGCCAAGGGGTTGATGCCCGGGGTCATCGGTCCGTCCGGCTTCATCCTGGTGCGGGTGCTGGGGGCGGTGGGCCTCTTCTGGCTGCTGCGCCTGCTGCGGCCCGAACGCGTGGCCTGGAGCGATGCGCCCCGCCTGTTGCTCTGCGCGGTCTTCGGCGTGGCGCTCAATCAGCTCTGCTTCTTCCACGGGCTGATGCGCACCAGTCCGCTGCACGCCAGCCTCATCATGGTGGCCGCGCCCATCCTGGTGCTGGTCTTCGCGGCGGTGCTCATCGGCGAGCGGGTCACCTGGGGCAAGGCCGTGGGCATCGCCCTGGGCGCCACCGGGGCCACGGTGCTGCTGGTGCGCGGCGCGGAGGGCGGCGATGTGGGCGCCACCCTCATCGGCGACGGCTTCATCCTGGTGAACGCCGCCTCCTTCGCGCTGTACCTGGTGCTGGTGAAGCCCCTGATGCGCACCTACACCGCCGTCACCGTGATGGCCTGGAGCTTCGCGTTGGGCACGGTGATGGTGCTGCCGTTCGGATGGCACGATATGGAGGGGGTGCGCTGGGCGGCGCTGGACGGCGGCACCTGGGGGGCCATCGCCTTCGTGGTGGTGGGCGTCACCTTCGTGGCCTACCTGCTGAACACCTGGGCCCTGCGCGTGGTGGACCCCGGGGTGGTGGGCACCTACATCTACCTGCAGCCGCTGATGGCCGTGGCCTTCGCCTGGCTGTATGCGCTGGGGGGCTTCGCTCCTTCGGCGATCACCGCGGCCCCGCCGGCGATCCGCCCGGTCCATGGGCTGTGCGCGGCGCTCATCTTCCTGGGAGTGCACCTGGTGAACCGCGCGGACCGTCGCACGTGAGAGCCTGTTCGGGTTCTCTTGAATGATGGGCTCCGAGACCATTTTGTGGTCAGGCGCAGCCGACAAATGGTCGCATAGCGGTGCCTACGTGACCATTTTTCGGCGAA
>JADLBK010000010.1 GCA_020847755.1 Flavobacteriales bacterium
AAAGCCACCCATTTTGGGGCAGATTGGCGACATTTTGTGAGAGGTATAAGCGAGTTAGCGGGCATTGTATATGAGACGACAAACAAATAAAATATTGCTTTGGACAGGACTGATAACTTTCCTTATTGGTATCGGACTGAACATTTTAATGTTTGTATCACAAGCCTGGCCGACTTATTTGTTTTTCATTTTATGCGGTATCGGACTGACACAAATCTTAATTGCAATAGGATTTAAAAACATAAAGACTGGCTGGCAGATATTTTGGGGACTTATACCATTTCTTGTGCTTTACGGACTTATTGAAAAAGACAGTGCTTCCTATGACATTTTTCTAATTCCTGACAATTACAAAGGACAAGTAGTTATTGAATACGGAGTTCAAGACGGAGCAGAAAAAGAATTTGACGGAAAATGGAGAATTTACAGAATTCCAGACAACGGACACTTAAAGACAAAGTTTACAATCAAAGGCAATTCTATAAGACTCTCAGGTTCCAAATACTTCTATGTGGACAAAGGCGGAAATAGAAAAGAAATAAAACACTATTGCGAACATTGCAAAGACAAAGACACAACAAGTATTCAAGTAATTTATGGTTCATTAGGAACAAGTAACGACAAAACATTTCAGGACTTCATTATAGACATTCCAAATAACGAAATCAAAAACAAGAACTATTCAATACAAAATACCTTTGACCGACTTGACAACGAATAAAGAACAACGACCCGCTAACAGCCGTTTTGCAAAAGCGGGGGTTTCGTGCTTCTATGACAGTGAAGTGCTAAATTCAAGCTTTGTGCATCTAATGAAGTTTAGTGCTAAAAAACCCCGCCTTCGCAAAGCGGCCAAACGTTGAACGCCATCGCGCCCAAAGCGGCGCGCCAGCGTCCAACTGCGAATGACCACCGCGGATAGGGTGCAGGCGTCCGGGGCGAGTGATGCCCTCAGGCGAACTGGCGCACGCTGGTGCGGATGATGTTCACGCACTCCATCAGCTGCTCCCCGGTGATCACCAGCGGCGGGGCGAAGCGGATGATGTCGCCGTGGGTGGGCTTGGCCAGCAGGCCGTTGTCGCGCAGCAGCAGGCAGAGCTCCCAGGCGGTCTTCGGTGAGCCATCGGCGGCGGTGCGGGGCTCGATCACCAGCGCATTGAGCAGTCCGCGGCCGCGCACCAGCTTCACAAAGGCGAACTCGTCCACCAGCTTCTGCATCTCGGCACGGAACAGCCGGCCCAGGCGGTCGGCGTTGCCGCAGAGGTCCTCGTCCTGCACGATGCCCAGGGCCTCGATGGCCAGGCGCGCGCCCATGGGGTTGCCGCCGTAGGTGCTGCCGTGGCTGCCGGGGGTGAAGACGTTCATCACGGCATCGCTGGCCAGCACGGCGCTAACAGGGTACATGCCACCGCTGAGGGCCTTGGCGAGGATCACCACATCGGGGCGCTGCACCCCTTCGCGTGCTTCGCAGAGGCCCTTGGTGCAGCTGCAGCCGTTGTGGTGGCAACTGGCCAGCAGGCGGCCCGTGCGCGCGATGCCGGTCTGGATCTCGTCCGCGATGAAGAGCACGTTGCGGGCCTTGCAGGCGGCGATGGCGCGGGGGATGTAGTCGTCGGCCGGCACGTACACGCCCTTCTCGCCCTGGATGGGCTCCACCAGGAAGGCACAGACGTGCGGGTCCTCCAGCGCCTTCTCCAGCGCGGGGAGGTCGTCGTAGGGGATCACCTCGAAGCCGGGCGTGAAGGGCCCGAAGCCGCCCTGGCTGTCGGGGTCGGTGCTCATGCTGACGATGGTGATGGTGCGGCCGTGGAAGTTGCCCTCGCACACGATGATCTTGGCCTGCCCCGCCGGGATGCCCTTCTGCTCGTAGCCCCACTTGCGCGCCATCTTGATCGCCGTCTCCACCGCCTCGGCGCCGGTGTTCATGGGCAGCATGCGGTCGTAGCCGAAGAGGGTGCACACGGTGCGGGCGTACTCGCCGAGCACGCTGTTGTAGAAGGCGCGGCTGGTGAGCGTCATGCGCGTGGCCTGCTCCTGCATCACCTTCACGAGGCGCGGGTGGCAATGGCCCTGGTTGACGGCGCTGTAGGCGCTGAGGAAGTCGTAGTAGCGCTTGCCCTCCACGTCCCACACGAACACGCCCTGTCCACTGTCAAGCACCACCGGCAGGGGATGGTAGTTGTGGGCGCCGTAGCGCTCCTCGAGCTCGATGGCCTTTTGCGTGCGGGTGCTGAGGGAGGTGTGGATCGACATGGCAGGAAGGACGGGCGTTTCGCGCGGAAGCGGCAAAACTAGGGCTTCGGGGCGCGCGCGGCGGGCCTTCGGGAAGGGGCCTGGCTGTGACCGCGTCCCCATCTTTGCGGCCCCATGCCCCGCCGCGCTGCACGATCCGCCGAAGAGGTGCCCGCCGTGCCCATCACCGGATGGGGCGCCAACGGCAAGGCCCTGGCGCGCCTGGACGGCCTGGTGGTCTTCGTCACCGGCGCGGTGCCCGGCGACACCGCCGACCTGCGGCTGCACACCCGCAAGAAGTCGTACGCCGAAGCCACGGCCGTCCGCATCGTGTCGCCCAGCGCCGACCGGGTGCCCGCCTTCTGCGCCCACTTCGGCACCTGCGGCGGCTGCAAGTGGCAGCACCTGGCCTACGAGCGGCAGCTCGACTTCAAGCGCCAGCAGGTGATCGACAACCTGGAGCGGCTCGGGGGCCTTGAGCTGCCGGAGGTCGAGCCCACGCTGCCCTCGCCCGCCACGCGCGGCTACCGCAACAAGCTCGAGTTCACCGCCAGTGCGCACCGCTGGTTCACCCACGACGAGCTGCGCGCCCTTGGCGAGATCGCCGACCGCAACGCCCTGGGCTTCCACATCCCCCAGCGCTTCGACCGGGTGCTGCAGGTGGACGAATGCCATCTGCAGCCCGCCCCCAGCGATGCCGTGCGCAACTTCATCCGCGCCCAGGCGGCCGCCCTGGGCCTCTCCTTCTACAACATCCGCGAGCACCACGGCGGACTGCGCACGGTGATGGTGCGCACCACGCTCACGGGCGAGTGCATGGTGCTGATCGCCTTCGGCGAGGACCGGCCCGAGCAGCGCACCGCCCTCCTGGACGCCCTGGTGGCCGCCTTCCCCGGGCTCACCAGCGTGCTGTGGACCGTGAACACGAAGCGCAACGACACCCTGTGGGACCTGGACATCCACGTGCACGCCGGCCGGGACCACCTGGTGGAGACCTTCGACGACGGCGACACCGGCCGGGCGCTGCGCTACCGCATCGGGCCCAAGAGCTTCTTCCAGACCAACCCCGCGCAGGCCCAGGCCATGTATGCCCTCACGCGCGAGCTCGCCGGACTTACGGGCGCGGAGCGCGTGTACGACCTGTACTGTGGAGCGGGCACCATCAGCCTGTTCGTGGCCGGGCAGGCCGCGCAGGTGATCGGGGCCGAGATCGTGCCCGAGGCCGTGGCGGACGGCTGGGCCAACGCCCGGCTGAACGGCATCACCAACGTGCACTTCGAGGCGGGCGACCTGCGCCACCTGCTGGACGCCACCTTCGTGCAGCGCAACGGGCGCCCCGACGTGGTGATCACCGATCCGCCGCGCGCGGGCATGCACGAGGATGTGGTGATGCGCCTGCGCGAGATGGCCCCGCCCCGCATCGTGTACGTGAGCTGCAACCCCGCCACGCAGGCCCGCGACCTGGCCCTGCTGAACGATCTTTACCGCGTCACCTTCGTGCGACCGGTGGACATGTTCCCCCACACCTATCATGTGGAGAACGTCGTCCGCCTCGATCACCGCTAAAACCGTCCCCATGCGCCTGCTCCTGCTGCCCCTCCTGGCCCCTGCCGCCGCCTTCGGCCAAGTGATGACCGACCAGTTCATCGAGCTCACCGTGCACGACACCGTCCCGCTCCGCTTCGGCGAAGTGGTGTACGAGCTGCGGTGGACCGACCCCGGCGACCAGCCTTACGATGAGAACGCCGACTGGGAGAAGGTGCAGCGCCAGATGGCCGAGCGCGCCGACCGCGAACTGGCCAAGCTGGAGAAGGAGCTGCGCGGCATGGGCCACCGGGTGGAGCGCACCACGGATGCCGGCGACGACCTCTCCCTCGCCCTGTACGCGCAACCGCCACAACCGGTGTTGCGCGTCACCGCCGCGGACCAGGAGGCGCTGAAGCCGATGGTGGCCGCCTTGCGCGGACGTCCCGGTCTGGAAGGCCACCTGGCCAGCTGGCGCTTCGAGCAGCCGGAAGGTGCGCAGACCGCCGTGCTGCAGGCCATGTTCAACACCGCGGAACAGCGTGCCCGCGCCATCGCGGCGCTCGCGGGACGCAAGCTGGGCAAGCTGCTGGCCGCGCACGAGCCTGAAGCGAAGGAGGCCGGACTGTTCGAGCTCCTGCACCTGCTGGAGGGCCGCGACCGGTCCGCCGATGATCCCGTGCAGGCCACGCTCATGGCCCGGCAGCGCAGCATGGTGTTCCGCTTCGCCCTGATGGACTGAGCCATGGACCTGGACCGTCGCTTCTGGGAGGAACGCTACCACGCCGGGGACACCGGCTGGGACCTGGGCGGACCCTCCGCACCGCTGAAGGCCTATCTCGAGCAGCTCACGGACCGCGACCTCCGCCTCCTCTTTCCCGGCGCGGGACGGGCCTACGAGGCCGAGCATGCGCACCGCCTGGGCTTCCGCCACGTGACCGTCATCGACCTCACCGACGCTCCGTACGCCGACCTGCTCGCCCGTTGCCCGGACTTCCCGAAGGACCATCTGCTCGTGGGCGATCTCTTCCAGCACGAAGGCACCTACGACCGCATCATCGAACAGACCTGCTTCTGCGCCCTCGACCCGGCGTTGCGGCCGGACTATGTGCGTGCCATGCACCGCATGTTGCGGCCCGGCGGAAAGCTGGTCGGCGTGCTCTTCAACGACCCGTTGAACACCGACCGGCCACCCTTCGGCGGATCGCAAGGCGAGTATGAGGCGCTCTTCCGTCCGGTGTTCCCACGGGTGAACTTCGCCCCCTGCCACAACTCCATCGCCCCGCGCAGTGGCCGCGAACTGTGGATCGACGCACCGCGCGACTGACGGCGCCACCCGCCCCGATCAACACCCGTCGTAACCCGGCTACGCGAGCGCATCGGTCCAGCACCGATCTTCACGCCCCGCCATGCGCATCGAGGCCGCCACCAGCGAAGCTTACTTCGCCGCTCTGCCCGAGGAGCGACGCGCCGCGTTGACGCAGGTGCGCCGCCTTGTGCTGCGAGCCTTCCCGCGGGTGACCGAGGAGCTCCGCAACGGACTTCCGACCTACTTCCTGGACGGGACGGCCTTCTGCGCGTTGGGCAACCAGAAGAGCTTCATGGCGCTGTACATCATGCACCACGACCTGCTCGATGCCTTCAACAAGGACCTGAAGGCCTACGACCACGGACGCTCGTGCATCCGTTTCCGACGCCTTGAGCCCGAGACCATCGAGCTGTTCGACCGGATCATCAAGTACACCGGGAGCCGCTTCCCGGACAGCGGGCTGAACGGTCATGCGCGGACCGAGCTGCGGATCCGATAGAGGACCTCAGACCACGGCCAGGAGCAAGGGCCAGGCCTGACACCCCAGCAGGTACAGGCCGATGCACAGCAGCAGCACCCACGTCCGGAACCGTTCCTGCGGAATACGCTGGAGCAGTGAACGACCCGCCCATGAGCCCGCCACGCTCACGATGGCCAGTGCGGGCAGCCAGGTCCAGACCCGCTCGTTCACATAGCCCTGGTCGACGTGGACCAGCGAACGGGTGAGGTCGACGCCCAGATCGATCCATGCCGACGTGCATACGAACGCAGCGAGGGTGCCCCCCCGGATGGCCCCGCCCGTGCCGACGAGGCCGGCGACCAGCCGGAGATGCCACCACCGAGCACGGCGTTGCGCGTGGTGGGCTCCACCCTGGCCGTGGGGAAGAGCAGGAACACCCCGCTGAGCAGCACGAGCAGCAGGCCCAGGGCCAGGGTGAGCATGGCCTCATCGGCCACTCCGGTAAGCCGGGCTCCGATGCAGACGCCCGCCATGGCCGGAAGCACCATCGGCACGAAGACCCGCCATGAGAAGCCGCTGCGGAACAGGATGACCTTGGCCACATTGCTGAACACGTGGAACACGGCCGTAAGCCCGAGGGCCTCGGTGAAGGGAAGGAACCAGCCCGCGATCGGCATCACCAGCATGCTCGAGCCAAAGCCGCCCACGGTACCCACCACCTCGGCCAGCAACAGCACCAGCGCGAACCACACCAGATCCATGCGGAAAAGGTACCGGACAACCCCGCGTTCCACGATCTTCGTCCTCGCACCATGCATCGCCTCCTCCCCCTCGCCGGCCTTGTGGCCCTGTTCGGCCTGCTGCGCCCCGCAGCGGCCCAGACCACCCGCGTCCTTTTCCTGGGCAACAGCTACACGGGGGTGAACGCGCTGCCGTCCTTGGTGGAGCAGGTGGCCATCAGCCTGGGCGATACGGTGGTGGCCTCCTCGAACATGCCGGGCGGATACACCTTCGAGCAGCATGCCGCCAACCCCACGACCCTGGCGCTGATCGACGCGCAGCCCTGGGACTTCGTGGTGCTGCAGGAGCAGAGCCAGCGCCCCAGTTTCCCGCTGGCCCAGGTGGAGGTCGAGGTGTTCCCCTTCGCGGCCCAACTGGTGGATGCCATCCGCGCGAACGACAGCTGCACCACGCCCGTGTTCTACATGACCTGGGGCCGGCAGGACGGCGACCAGCAGAACTGCGCCAACTGGCCGCCGGTGTGCACCTACGCCGGCATGCAGGCCCTGCTGCGCGAGCGCTATCTGCAGATGGCCGCGGACCACATGGCGGCCTGTGCACCGGCGGGCGCGGCGTGGGCGACCGTCCGCGACCAACATCCCGGCATCAACCTCTACGCCACGGATGGCAGCCATCCGTCGATGGCCGGCAGCTACCTGGTGGCCTGCACGATGTACGCCTCCTTCTTCCGCCGGAGCCCCGTGGGCGCCTATCATCCCACCACGCTCCATCCCGACACCGCCGGTCTGTTGCAGGCCGTCGCCGCGATGGTGGTGCTGGACAGCCTTGCCACCTGGAACATCGGTGCGCTCGACCCGGACCCCGCCTTCACGTGGTTCGATCTCGGGGCGGGTACGTTCCAGTTCAGCACCACATCTCCTGCGACGATGACGCACCTGTGGTCCTTCGGTGATGGCGGCACCAGTGCGGTGTCCGACCCGGACCACGCGTACGGAGCGCCCGGCACCTATACGGTGTGGCACGTGGTGACCGATGCCTGCGGTCGCACGGACTCCGCCGCGGTGGAGCTCTCCGTGGGCGGGGTGTCCGTACCTGAGCCGGGCACGTCCTCGCCCCGCGCCTGGTGCGACGCCGAAGCCGTTCACTTCGACGCGCCGGGGGCCGGTCTTCTGCGCCTGGTGCATGCCGACGGCCGCCTCGCCGGCGAGCGCAGGATCGTCGGCCCGGGGCTGATGCGGCTCGCGGTGACGGGGGCCGCAGGGCCGCTCCTGTGGACCTTTCGATCCGAGGATGGTGGTGGATGGCGGGGCCTGCTGGTACGCCCCTGACCGGCCGCACCGCTACCTTGCACCCCGCATGGCCGCCACCACCACGATCGTCCTCGATCACGATCAGGTCCGGCGCAAGCTGGAACGCATCGTGCATCAGTTGCACGAGGAGCACCACCGCGAGCGCGAGCTGGTGCTGGTGGGCATCAGCGGCCGCGGCAGCAAGCTGGCCGAACGCCTCGCCGCCCTGCTGGCGGACATCGCCCCCTTCACCGTCGATGTGCTCGAGCTGGCCCTCGACAAGGACGCCCCGCACGCGCATCCCATCACCCTTTCGGCGCCGACGGAGCGGTTGAACGGCCGGGTGGTGGTGCTGGTGGACGATGTGCTCATGAGCGGTCGCACCCTGATGCACGCTGCGGCGCACCTTGTGCAGGTGCCGGTGAAGCGCCTCACCACCGTGGTGCTCGTGGACCGCCGGCATCGCACCTTCCCGATCCGGGCGGACATCGTGGGCCTCACCCTCAGCACCACCCTGCAGGAGCACATCAGCGTGGAGCTCGGACGGCGCGACCGGGTTCAGCTCTCCTGAGCGGCGCCGATGGCGAGGATGATCCGCCGCACCACCTCCTCCACCGGCGCTTCCGCATCCACGGTGACGGTGGCCCGCGCATAGTGCGGCGCGCGTTCGTGAAGCAGTTCGTGGGTGCGTTGCCGCACGCCGTCGTCGTCCAGGCCGAGGTAGAGCGGTCGGTCGCGGCCGGCGCGCAGGACGCGACGCACGAGCTCCTCCTCCCCCACGGACAGCATCACGACGGTCGCTTCACGCAACGCGGCGTCCATGTTCCCCGGATCGACCAGCGTGCCGCCGCCGGTGGCCAGCACGCCCGGGCCGCCGACGCTCAACCACTCGAGCAACAGCTCACGCTCCAGCTGCCTGAAGGCGTGCTCCCCTTCGCGGGCGAAGAACGGTGCGATGGCCCCACCGATCCGCTGCTCGGCCAGCCGGTCCAGGTCGTCGAACGGAAGTCCCAGTCGCTCGGCCAGGGCCCGGCCCACCCGGCTCGTGCCCGCGCACATCGGTCCGGTGAGCACGACACGCATGGGGCAAAGGTGCGGCCGTGCCCACCTTCGCCGACGATCCGCACCTTCGCAGCGCATGAAGCTCATGACCGCTGACGACCCGCGCATCATCCGCGACTGGATGCGCCTGCCCTGGAGCATCTACCGGAACGACCCGAACTGGATCCCCCACCTCAGGCAGGACATCGAAAAGGTCTTCGATCCGAAGCGCAACAAACTGTTCAAGGGCGGCACCGCGCAACGCTGGGTGCTTTACGATGATGCGGGTGCGGCGGTCGGCCGTGTGGCGGCCTTCGTGAACCCCAAGACGGCGCGCACCGAGGAACGCCCCACCGGAGGCATGGGCTTCTTCGAGTGCATCAACGACCGCGCCGCCGCGACCCTGCTGCTGGATGCGGCCCGCGACTGGCTCAGCGCGCAGGGCATGGAGGCCATGGACGGCCCCATCAACTTCGGGGAGAAGAACATGTACTGGGGTCTGTTGATCGACAACTTCACCGACCCGCCCATCTACGGAGTGAACTACAACCCGCCCTACTATCGGGACCTGCTGGAGGGCTACGGGTTCAAGGAGTACTACAAGCAGCTCTTCTTCAAGCGCAGCATGGAGGTGAAGGCCCAGCCGATCTTCCACCGCAAGTACAACCAGCTGAAGAACGACCCGGACTTCACCATCCGCGATGCACGGGGCCGCAGCGTGGACCAGCTGGCCGAGGACTTCCGCACGGTGTACAACGCCGCGTGGGTGGACCATGCGGGCTTCAAGCCCATGGAGAAGGCCCAGGCGCTGAAGATCATCCGCGCGATGAAGCCCGTGATGGACCCGCGGATCCTGATCTGGGTGGACCACAAGAAGAAGCCCGTCGCCTTCTACATCAGCGTGCCGGAGCTCAACGAGATCTTCCGCCACGTGAACGGCGACCTCAACTGGATCGGCAAGCTCAAGTTCCTCTGGCACAAGTGGCGCGGTACGGTGAAGACCATGACCGGCATCGTGTTCGGTGTGGCCCGGGAGTTCCAGGGCAAGGGCCTCGAGGGAGCCATGATCGTGTTCGCCGAGAAGATCGTGGAGCAGGGGCTGTACCGCGACACCGTGCTCACCTGGATCGGCGACTTCAACCCGCGCATGATCAAGGTGTGCGAGAACCTGGACGCGGTGAACTACCGCACCATGGCCACCTACCGCTACCTGTTCGACCGCAGCCTGCCGTTCAACCGCCATCCCCTCATCGAGAAGAAGGACAGCTGATTTGTGCGATGATCCCTGCTGTGTACATTTGCACCCTCTTAACCGCCACCTGGCGGTGGTAAGACTCTGTAGCTCAGTTGGTAGAGCACAACACTTTTAATGTTGGGGTCCTGGGTTCGAGCCCCAGCGGAGTCACCAGAAAGCCCCTTCCGAGGGGCTTTCGTCATTCCATCCCGGTCGTGAACAGTCCCCGGTGGATGAAGCCGGTCCGCACCCACCATCGGGCATTCCCGGTTCTGCCCTATATTCGCCCTGCGCGTTCCCAACACGCCTCCGTCACGCACACACGACCACCCAAAATCGACCTCATGCGTTCCACGATCCTCCTCCTTCTTCTGGTCTGCGCCGCGCCGTTCGCCACCCAGGCCCAGGTGCTGCCCATCGGCACCATCGGCAACGTGAACAACACGAGCTATGTGTATCCCAATCCGTTCGACAACGTGTTGAACGTGGCGTTGCCCACCCAGCAGACGGCCATGTGCCGCATCGAGTTCCTGAACAGCCAGGGCGATGTGGTGCTCTCGCAGGTGCTGCCTTGGACCAGCGTGGTGGCGATCAACACGTCCTCCCTGCCGACCAACTCCACCTTCACGTTCCGGTTCTACACGGACAATCAAGCCCTGTTGATCAACCAGATCGTCTCCAAGCGCCGCGCCACCCTGCGCCGCTGACCCGGTTCCACACTGCTTTGGCAAGGGGGGCGTCGCCCCCCTTGTTCGTTCTGTGGACCTACGTGTTCTCCACCTATCTTTGTCGCCCTTCGGCGGAGGCCTCTCCCCCGAAGGCCCCTGCCCAGGTGGTGAAATTGGTAGACACGCTACTTTGAGGGGGTAGTGGCCGAAAGGCTGTGCTGGTTCGAGTCCAGTCCTGGGCACTTGATGATGAAGCCCTGCCGCGGAGCGGCGGGGCTTTCTCATTCGCCTGAGCCGAGCTGGATCGAGCGAGCACCCACATGGAAAAGCCCAGGACGCCAGTGGGCAGTGGGGCCTCTTCGCATCGGTCCGGGTTCCGAACGAACCGGGTCCGCACGGACCTTGCCCGGATCAGTCGATGGGGCGCTCATCCTTCCTACACTTGGACCGATGAAGCCCTTCAAGGACCTGCTCGTGGTGGAGACGGCCGGCGTACTGGCCGGACCGAGTGTCGGCCTGTTCTTCGCCGAACTCGGCGCACGCGTCGTGAAGGTGGAGAACCAGCGCGCCGGAGGCGATGTCACCCGGCGGTGGAAGCTGCCGGCCGAAGACCCCGCCTCGACCGTGAGCGCCTACTTCAGCAGCGTGAACTGGGGCAAGGAGCATCGGTTCCTGGACCTTCGGTCCGCAGAGGGAAGAACTCAACTGGACGAGCTTTTGCGCATCGCGGACGTGCTGGTGACCAACCATCTGCCCGGGGATGCGCAGAACCTGGGGCTCGACCGTGATCGCCTCCGCCGGCTGAACCCCACGCTCGTGCACGGCCATGTCGCCGGCTTCGCCGACCGGAGCGACCGGCCGGCCTTCGATGTGGTGTTGCAGGCCGAGACCGGCTACATCAGCATGACGGGTACGGACCCGCAGCAGCTGGCGAAGCTTCCCATCGCCCTCATCGACGTGCTCGCCGCCCATCAGCTGAAGGAAGGGATCCTTCTCGCCTTGATGCGGCGGTCCTCCGATGGCCGCGGCGCCTTCGTGGAGGTCTCCCTGGAGGAGGCGGCGCTCAGCGGCCTGATCAACCAAGCCAGCAACCAGTTGATGTGCGGGCATGTGGCCGTTCCCATCGGCACCCTGCACCCCAACATCGCCCCGTACGGCGAGCTCTTCGTGTGTCAGGATGGCGGTCGCATCATCCTGGCCGTGGGCAGCGACGCCCAGTTCAATGGGCTTTGCGCCGTGCTCGACCTGCATGCGCTGGCAGCGGACGAGCGATTCGGAAGCAACCGGGACCGTGTGGTGCATCGTGCGGCCCTGGCCGGCCTGCTTGCCCCCGCCATCGCACGGCATCAGCGCGATGCCCTCCTCGCCGCCCTGCGGAACGCCCAGGTCCCCGCCGGGGCCGTACGCTCCATCGATGAGGTGATGCGCTCCGCGGCCGCTCGGGACATGACCCTTTCGGCCTCGATGGACGGGATGATGACGCACCGTATCCGGGGCAACGCCTTCCGGATCAGCGACCTCTAGGCCGTGCGCTGCCGCGTGCGGAACCGCAGCTGGGCATGCTTCAGGATCGCCAGCAGGCGCGCGGCCTCCGCGTCGGTGAGCCCCTTTCCGAAGGCCACCTTGCGGCCCATGGAGGAGAACTGAAGACGCTCGCCGCCCATTACCCAGAAGCTCTCGTTCAGGTGCCACTTCCAGGACCGTTCGTCGCGTTCCAACAGGTCCAGGTCCTGGACATTCTCCAGCGCATGGTCCGTGGCCTTCCCATAGCCCAGGATGCTGTCCTTGATGGTGAGCACACCATCCTTCACGCGCCAAAGTTCGAAGCCTTTCAGCCGCCAGAGCGCCGAACGGCCCACCCGGACCAGGAAGTAGGTCCAGAACGCCAGGAACACGAACAGGTATTGCCGCAGGTCGCCCCTTGGTTGTCGAACGGCCTCCACGAGCAGCACCACTCCGCACACCAGCCAGGCCAGTGTCCAGGCCACGAGCAGCGCCTCCCTGCCGCGCGATAGGCGTGCGCTGATCACCACCGTGGTGCGATCCGCCTCCCGGTTGACGCTGACACGGTCGCTCACCCGTTCCATCAGACCATGGGGGCACCGATCACCTCGGTGTACAACGCCTCGTAGCGCGGCAGGATGGTGTGCACATCGAACGATCTCGCCTGATCGAAGGCACCTTGGCGGAAGCGTTCGAGCGTGGCCTCGTCCTTCAGGATGGCGACGGCGTTCTCCGCCATACGTTCCACATCGCCCACCGGGCTCAACATGCCGCTGATGCCATGCCGCACCACCTCGGGCGTGCCACCCGTATCGGTGGTGACCACCGGCACCCTGCACGCCATGGCCTCCAAGGCCGCCAGGCCGAAGCTCTCGCTTTCGCTGGTGAGCACGAACAGATCACAGCTCGCGAGGATGTCCTCCGGGTCGGTCATCTTGCCCAGGAAGAAGGCTTCATGACAGAGCTCGCTTCCACGGCAGAGCATCTCCACGCGCTGCCGGTCGGGACCGTCCCCGATCATCAGCAACCGGCTGGGGATCCGTTCACGCACCCTGGCGAACACGCGCATCACGTCGTCCACCCGCTTCACCGGCCGGAAGTTCGAGATGTGCACCAGCAGCTTCTCCCCGTTCGGTGCATAGCGCTCGCGCAGTCTGGGGTCGGGCGCCGCATACTGGTCCGTGCAGACGAAGTTGGGGATCACCCGGATCTCGCGCCCGCCCTGGTCGGGGCCCTTCACCGGGAAATGCGCGTAGGTGTCGCGCTTCAGGCTCTCGCTCACGGCGGTCACGGCATCGGACCGTTCGATGCTGAAGGTGATCACGGGCTCGAAGCTCGGGTCGCGCCCCACGAGCGTGATGTCCGTGCCGTGCAGCGTGGTGATGAACGGCAGCCGGATGCCCTGGGACGCCAGGATCTGCTGCGCCATCCACGCCGCGCTGGCATGCGGGATCGCATAGTGCACGTGCACAAGGTCAAGCCCCTCGTAGCGCGCCACGTCCACGATCTTGCTGGCGAGCACCAGCTCGTACGGCGGGTAGTCGAACAAGGGGTAGTCGCTCACCCGCACCTCATGGTAGAACACCTGCCCCTGATGGTCGCGCAGCCGCACCGGGCGGTCGTAGGTGATGAAGTGGACGATGTGACCCTTCTGGGCCAGGGCCAGGCCGAGCTCGGTGGCCACCACGCCACTGCCTCCGAAGGTGGGGTAACAGACGATGCCGATCCGCATGTGAGCACCGGCCTGGTCACTGAGCCATCCGGGGGTGCAAAGGTGCGGTTCCCGGGGCGCGTCGCCAGCCTCAATCTTCGGCCTGATCCATCGCCAGCTTGAAACAGTCGCATCCGAGGGCATCGTCCACGAAGTGCTTCAGCACCCGCATCTCCCCGCTGGCCTTCCGCCGGCCCGCCCGCGCCAGCAAGAAGAGCACCACCGCCCCCGCCGCCCCCACCGGCAAGGCCCAGAAGCCCCAGGCCGCATGGCCCAATGAGACCTGCGCGAAGCCCAGCGTGGCCCCCGTCATCGCCAGCAGGCCGAGCACGATGTAGCCCGCACTGAACAACATCCAGATGCCCGGGGACGGCCCGAGGAGGCAGCGCACCAGGGTGCCCTCCGGCCGCACCTCCAGGTTGATGTCCATCTGCGGCGTCCAGGCGTGCGTGTGCCTGCTCGGGAAGCTCAACACCAGATGGTCGTCGGCGTTCTTCAGCCAGAGCTGATCCGGGTTCTCCTCGCGCAAGCGTTCGCCGATGCGCCGCACCACCTCGTCCTTGGACAGCGGCGTGGTGAAGCGGAATCGCGGTCGGAACTCCAGAGCGCTCATGGAGGTGAAGATGCTGCACGGCGACCGGGCCGGACCTGATGCCGGTCATTCCGTGGCGATGCCCCGGCCGTGCGCTTTCTTTGCCGCACATGCCACGCCTGCTCATCAAGAACGCGAAGGCCCTCGTGGGCGTCCATCCCGAGGGCACCACCCGCGTGGGCGGGCAGGCCATGGCCTCCCTCCCGGCCATCGAGGACGGATGGCTGTTGGCCGAGCACGGGCGCATCACGTCGGTGGGGCGCATGGCCGAATGGCCCGGTGTCTCCGACTGGAACGACCTGACCGTGATCGACGCCACGGGCCGGCTGGTGCTGCCCGGCTGGTGCGATCCGCATACCCATGTGGTCTTCGCTGCTCCGCGGGAGGAGGAGTTCGTGGACAAGATCCGTGGCCTCAGCTACCAGGACATCGCCGCCCGCGGAGGAGGCATCCTCAACAGCGCGCGCGCGCTGCGCCTGATGTCCGAAGAGGCCCTGTTCGATCAGGCCTCCTCCCGGCTGCGTGACATGATGCATCAGGGGACCGTGGCCGTGGAGATCAAGAGCGGTTATGGATTGAGCGTGGAAAGCGAGCTGAAGATGCTCCGCGTGGTGAACCGGTTGAAGGAGGCCCTTCCCCTGCACATCAAGGCCACGCTGCTCGCGGCCCATGCCCTGCCTCCGGAGTTCGCCGACGACCGCCAGGGCTACGTGGGCATGATCATCGGGGAGCTGATCCCCCAGGTGGCGAAGGAAGGGCTGGCCGATTTCGTGGACGTGTTCTGCGAGACCAACTATTTCACCGTCGATGAGATGGAACGCATCCTCGAGGCCGGTGCGAAGCATGGACTATCGGGCAAGGTGCATGTGAACCAGTTCACCAGCCTCGGCGGCATCGCCGCCGCCGTGCGCCGGGGTGCGCTGAGCGTGGACCATCTGGAAGTGATGGAGCCCTCGGACCTGGACGCGTTGCAGGGCGGCGGCACCATCCCCACCCTGCTGCCCTCGTGCTCGTTCTTCCTGCGCATCCCCTACGCTCCGGCGCGTGCGCTCATCGAGCGGGGCTGCGCCGTGGCCCTGGCGAGCGACCACAACCCCGGCAGCACGCCCAGTGGCAACATGAACCTGGTGCTCTCGCTCGCGTGCATCCAGCTCCGCATGCTGCCCGAGGAGGCCGTCAATGCCGCCACGCTCAATGCCGCCGCCGCCATGGGGCTGTCGCACGAGCTTGGCAGCCTCACCCCGGGCAAACGCGCCAGCCTGCTGATCACCCGTGAGGTGCCCTCCCTGGCCTACCTGCCGTACGCCTTCGGCACCGACCACCTCGACACCGTCATCATCGATGGAACACCCGTCCGGTCCGGAGACGCCCTTGCCTGAGGACCGCCTCGATCCCGAGCTGTCGATGCCCCCGGGCCTGCGCTTCGCGCGCGGCATGGGCATCTTCCTCATCGTCTTCACCACCTTCTTCCTGGTCCAGACCGGTGTGTTCATCGCACACTGCCGCACGGTGACCCCGGCCCTCCAGGACCTGGCCCTCTCCGACCTCCTGCAGGACCCGGGGCTGGTGGACGCCATGCAGCAACAGAGCACGAACGGTACGGCCATCGCCAAGGCCAGCCTTTGGAGCGGTTTGTCCGCGCTCCTTCTGCTCGTGCTGCTGGTGCGTCAGTGGGTGGGACCGCACCTCGGCCGCTTCCTCGGACTGCGCCGCCCCACCTGGCGGGCGGCCCTCACCTGGAGCGGTGTTTTCATCCTGGTGGCGGCCGCCCAGGAAGGGCTCAGCCATCTGTTCCCGGTGTTCACCACCGACTTCATGGCCCAGGTGGTGCGCACCGCGAACGATCCGGTGATGCTTGTCCTCGGCATCGGCGTGCTGCCGGCCCTGTTCGAGGAAGCGCTTGTGCGCGGACTGCTGTACGGCTCGCTGCGGCAGATCGCCGATGAGCACCTCGCCGTGGCGCTCAGCGCGGGCACCTTCACGCTGATGCATATGCAATACCCGGCCCCGATCCTGCTCCTGGTGCTGATGCTCGGCGTGGTGCTGGGCTATGCACGCTCGCGCACCGGGTCCATCTGGGTGCCCGTGGGCCTGCACATGCTGAACAACCTGGTGAGCCTCGCGATCGCGTGATCACCAGCGCACGTGCACGAACAGCGCCGGAAAGCCCACCCCCACCCGCCATGGCTGGGCCCAAGCCTCCACCTCCGGCGCCGTGCCGGTGATGGCGCCATCGACCATGAAACGCCACCGCAGGTGCACCGGCACGCGGGCCTCCAGCTCGATCCGGCGCCCCACCTTCCAGCTCATCGCCAGCGCCGCCTCCAACCCGATGTTGCCCCAGACGTCCCGCCGTTCGCCGTCGAACCGGCCCGTGTAGCCAGGGATCTCCACCAGCACGCAGTCCGTGCACGGCACCGTGTCCGGCGTCAGGCCCGTGGCCGTCCGCCGGGCCTGCTGCCCCTCCACCCCGAGCACGAGGGAGAATCCGGCGGAGGGGGCGAAGACCCGGTCGCGATGCTGGACCACGGCCCCCACGCGCACCGCATGCACCTGCTCGCGGGCCGCGATGTGCTCCTGCTCGAACGTGAGGCTGTCCACCACCATCAGCACATCGCGGGTCTCCTCCCAGCGGTCGTTCACGTGCCCATAGCCCACCCGCCAGGCCACATCGCCCCACGCCCACCGCTGGATGGCCAGGTCCAGTTGCAGGTAGGGCAGGGCGTCGTCCGCGGCGATGACGCCGCGGACCGGCCCCACCAGGTCCAAGGACGCGGACCATCGCGGCTCTGCGGGCAGGGCCGGCTCCTGGGCCGTGGCGACCGTCGCCACGAGCACCCCGGCCCACGCTGCCCGCTTCATGGCGGACAAGGTAGCGGCCCGCTAGCTTTGCGGCCCCTCATCCGACCCCATGCAACGACCCATCATCGAATGCGTTCCCAACATCAGCGAAGGGCGTGACCGCGCCAAGATCGACGCCATCGTGGCCGCTGCGGCCGCTGTGGAAGGCGTGCGCGTGCTCGACGTCGACCCCGGCAAGGCCACCAACCGCACGGTGATCACCTTCGTGGGGGAACCCGGGCCCGTGTGCGAGGCGGCCTTCCGCCTGGTGAAGAAGGCGCAGGAGCTGATCGACATGCGCGGCCACAGCGGCGAGCACCCCCGCTTCGGTGCCACGGACGTATGCCCGCTGGTGCCCATCAGCGGCATCACCCTCGATGAGCTGGTGCCCTACGCGCAGCAGCTCGGGGAGCGCATCGGCACGGAGCTCGCCATCCCCGTGTACCTGTATGAGCGTGCGGCCCGCGAGGAGAAGCGCCGCAACCTGGCCAACAACAGGGCAGGGGAATACGAGGGCCTGTCCAAGAAGCTCGTGGACCCTGCGTGGAAGCCCGACTTCGGGCCGGCCGCCTTCACGGAGAGCGTGGCCCGCAGCGGCGCCATCGCCGTCGGGGCCCGCAAGCTGCTGGTCGCCTACAACATCAACCTCAACACCACCAGCACCCGCCGCGCCAACGCCATCGCCTTCGACATCCGCGAAGCGGGCCGTGTGAAGCGTGACGGCGATCCGCTCACCGGCAAACCAGTGCTCGATGCGAACGGAGCTCCGGTGAACATCCCCGGCAAGCTCAAGTGCGTGAAGGGCATCGGCTGGTTCATCGAGGAGTACGGCATCGCCCAGCTCTCCCTCAACCTCACCGACATCGATGTGACGCCGATGCACGTCGCCTTCGACGAGGCATGCATCAGCGCCCAGGAGCGCGGCATCCGGGTCACTGGCAGCGAGCTCGTGGGCCTGGTGCCCAAGCAGGCCCTGCTCGACGCGGCCGACTTCTTCCTCAAGCGCCAGGAGCGCAGCCTCGGCATCCCCGAGCGGGAGAAGGTCAAGCTTGCGGTGAAGAGCCTGGGCCTCGACGACCTGGCCCCCTTCGACCCGGAGAAGCGCGTGATCGAATACCTGCTGGCCGATGCGAAGGACGAACGGCTGGTGCGCATGGACCTGAAGCGCTTCAGCGAGGAGACGGCGAGCGAAAGCCCGGCACCGGGCGGTGGCAGCGTGGCCGCATACTGCGGCGCCCTGGGTGCGGCGCTGGGCACCATGGTGGCCAACCTCAGCGCGCACAAGCGCGGTTGGGACGACCGCTGGGCCGAGTTCAGCGACTGGGCCGTGAAGGGTGAGGCCTACCGCCAGGAGCTGCTGCGGCTGGTGGACGAGGACACCAAGGCGTACGACCGTATCCTGGCCGCGATGGGTCTGCCGAAGGATACGCCGGAACAGGCTGCGGCGCGGAAGGACGCCATCCGCGAGGCCACGAAAGGGGCGATCCTGGTGCCCCTGCGCACCCTGGAGGTGTGCGTGGAGAGCATGGAGGTGATGAAGGCCATGGCGGAGAAGGGTCTCAAGGCGAGCGTGAGCGACGCGGGCGTGGGCGCCATGTGCGCACGCACCGGCGCGCTCGGTGGCTACCTCAACGTGCGCATCAACTGCGCCGGGCTGGACGACGAAGCCTGGAAGAAGGAGGTCCTGGTGAAAGCGGATGCCTTGAAGCGCCGGGCCGAGGCGATGGAGGCCGATGTCATGGCCCTGGTGCTGGACAAGGTGTAGTCGCTGACAACACACTGGGGTTCACGGACGTATAATCCGTGAGATGGTCCATCTTTACCGGGTGGCGCACAGGAACACGCGGCATTGGCTGCGCAGGGCGGTGTATTTCTTCCCCCTGCAGTTGCTTGTGCTCCATCTGAAGAAGAACCACCTCCTGCTGTTCTTCTGGCTGGTGCTTTGGGCCTACATCACCGGCAACCTCGGCCAGAAATACGGCATCCCCTATCTCTTCCTTTACCCCGAGTACATGGGGGCGGTGAACCCCTGGGGCTTCCTGCTCAACGGGTTCGCCCTGGGAGGTTTCATCACCGCCTTCAACCTGTACAGCTACACCATGCATGCGTACCGGTTCCCGTTCATCGCCACACTGAGCCGGCCCTTCCTGAAGTTCAACATCAACAACGCGGTGATCCCGGTGGCCTTCACCCTCACCTACCTGTGGTGCTCGGCCCGACTGCAGCTCACCAAGGAACTGGTGCCCCCCCCCGAGGTGGCCCTGAACCTGCTGGCCTTCCTCATCGGCCTGTTCCTCTTCCAGCTCATCTCCCTGGCCTACTTCACGCGCACCAACACGGACATCGTGAAGATGACGGGCCTGCGCCCCGAGGAGTACCGGCCCGATGAGCATCCCGCCGACCCTCCCGGTCCGATGCCGCCCATTCCTCCCATGCGCACGGAGCAACGCCGCGCCACGCGTTGGCTGCGCCGCGAGCAGCGCACCCGCAAATGGCATGTGGAGACCTACCTCGTGCCGCCCTTCCGCATCGCCCTGGCGCGCAGCAGCAGGCACTACGACAAGGACCTCCTTCGCAGTGTGCTCTGGCAGAACCACATCAACGGTTCCATCTTCGAGGTCATCGTCATCATCAGCTTCGTCGCGCTCGGCGCCTTCGCCGGGGTGCGCTTCTTCGAGATCCCCACGGGGGCGAGCGCCTTCCTGCTCTTCACCATGCTCCTCATGGTGCTCAGCGCGCTCTACAGCTGGTTCAAAGGGTGGACACTGAGCGTGGTGGTGGCCGCCGTGGTGGTCATCAACCTCATCAGCCTTCGCACGGAAGCCTTCCTCTACGACAGCCAGGCCCACGGACTGGACTACCTCGTGCCGCCCGCTCCCTATGGTCGGGATGCCCTGGCGCGGCTCGCCTACGACACCGTCGCCGTTCACCGTGACCGGGCGGCCATGGAGGGGATCCTGGACCGATGGCATGCGAAGAACCTGGCCCTGGCCGGTGACAGCCTGCCTCCGCTCGTGATCGTGAGCACCAGCGGCGGTGGCCTGCGCAGCATGCTGTGGACCTACCTGTGCATGCGCGAGATCGACAGCCTGGTCCAGGGCACACTGATGACGCGCACGGCCTTGATCACGGGCTCCTCCGGCGGGGCCATCGGTGCGGCCTACTACCGCCAGGCGGCGCGGAACGCCGAGGAAGGCGGACCCTCCGTCCATGACCCGGACCATGTGTCCAACATGTGCACGGACATCCTGAACCCGGTGGCCTTCACCCTGGTGACGAACGACATGTTCATCCGCTACCAGCGTGTGAGCGACGGTACCCGGCTTTACACCCGCGACAGGGGCTTCGTGTTCGAGCAGCGGCTGAACGAGAACACCGGAGGACTGCTCGACGTGCGGCTCGACCAACTGGCGGAGGAGGAACGCGAAGCGCGCATGCCGCTGTTCATGGTAGCGCCCACCTGCATCAATGACGGACGACGTCTGCTCATCAGTGCATTGCCTGCGGCGCACCTCACCACCAACGCGCCATCGGCCACGATGAACTACCGGCCAGAGCCGGAGTCGGTGGAGTTCCGCAGGCTCTTCGCCGCGCAAAGTGCCGGGGACCTCAAGCTGACCAGTGCGCTCCGCATGAGCGCGACCTTCCCCTACATCACCCCGGTGGTGACACTGCCCAGCGAGCCTCCCCTGCGGGTGATGGATGCCGGCATCCGCGACAATTATGGCTTCCGCACCGTGGGCAGCTTCCTGCGCGCGCATCGCACGTGGATCGCACGCCACACCCGCGGGGTGGTGATCATCCAGATGCGCGACAAGCAGAAGGAACTGGAGGTGCGCGAAGTGAGCGCCTCGCTGCTCGGCCGACTGCTCGACCCGGCCCGCAACGTGTACGGCAATTTCGTCCGAGTGCAGGACCAGGACTACGACCAACTGATGCAGGAGCTGAGCACCTGGACGGCGGTGCCCGTGCGGGTGGTGGACCTGCAGCTGCGGCACGACGAACGTGACGAGATCAGCCTGAGCTGGCACCTCACCGCGGTGGAGAAAAGCCAGGTGCACCGTGCGTTGCGCAGTCCGGAGAACCGCGAGGGGTTCACCGCGATCGGGGAGGCCCTGCAGATCCCCCTGCACGCCATCGAGCTCACCGAGGTCCCACCGCCAGGACGTAGGTGATCAGCCCGGGAAGGGGATCGGCCACCGTCCGTGTGAGGAGAAGGCCATGCGCTTCCAACGCCACCGAGAGTTCCTCCCGGAAGCCCGCCGCCACGGAACCCACCGCCCGCAATTCCCCCGGACCGAGCGCGCGCACGACCTCGGCCGACAGCGCCCCGAAGCGTTCCGACAACAGGTCCTGCACATAAGGCTCATCCCGGACGGCGAGGAGCCTCTTCACGGGTGAAGCGATCGCGGCCGCCGCGCCAGGCCGACGGTACACCTGCTCGATCACTTCGGCCAGGACCGGCCCTTCCCCGAACACCGCTGAACGCACCCTGGAGGGCATCCGCTCCCTGAACGCATCGCGCAGCAGCGCCTTGCCGATGTCGGCCCCGCTGCCCTCGTCGCCAAGGATGTAGCCCATGGAGGGAATGCCCGTGGCCAGCCGTTCGCCATCATAGCGTGCCGCGTTCATGCCGGTTCCGACGATGAGGATGCGCCCGGGCCCGGTGCCCCACATCGCGCGCGCCGCACCCAGCAGGTCGCCCTCCACCTGGATCGCCGCGTCGGGGAACAGCAAGGCCAGTTCATCCGCAAAGCGCTCCGCCCGGGCTGCCGTGCCGCAGCCCGCCGCATGCACAAGCACTTTCTCCGGTGCATCGAAGCCAGAGGCGGCGGCCCGCAGCCGGTCCATCAGGGCCGTTGCATCCCCGGAGGCCGCATTGGCCCCCGGCCATGGTCCGCCCTCATGGAGCATCCGGGGTGTGCCCGCAGCCAACACCGCCCACCGGGAGGAACTGCCGCCCACATCCCCGATCAACACCAGGCCCATGCCGGCAAGGTAGGGAGGCCGCTCAGGCCTGCGCCGCGCTGAAGAGGTACCGGTTCGGGCTCGTGAGCCCTTGCTTCACGGCGTACATCACCAGCGCCGCAGTGCTGTTCACACCGACCTTCTGCATGATGTTCCTTCGGTGCGTCGTGACCGTATGGGCCGAAACGCCCAACTGATCGGCGATCCGGGTGTAGGAAAGCCCGTCGGCGATCAGGCGCACGATCTCGCACTCCCGCGGTGTCAGGGTCACGGGCGCACAGCTGGGCACCTGTTCGGCAAGCTGCTCCACGGAGAGCGAGGACCGCTCCAGCACCGCGAGCACCTTGCCGCAGAAGAAACGGGCCCCGTCGGCCGTGTCGAGCACGGCGTTCACGATCTCGTCACGGTCGCAGTCCTTGCGGATGTAACTGGACACACCGCTGCGCAAGGCATGCGCCAGCACCACTGGTGATGGATCGTGGGTGATGGCCACGAACCGGGTGCGCTTGGAAACCTTCAGCGCGTCACGGACCGCGTCCGCGCCCAAGGCAGCAGCGGTGTGATCGATCATCACCACGTCCGGTCGGTCACGGCGAACGGCCTCCACGAGCGCTCGGGCATCACGCACCTCACCGAGGAGGTCCACACGCGGCACGCCGGAAAGGATCGCGCGCAGCCCGGCCAGGGCCAGGTCCTCACCATCCGCCAATAGGGTCTTCACATGCATCGTTCCGCTCTGTTTAGATTCGTTCTAAACAGCGCCAAAGGTATCCGACGCACGGCATCATGGACCGAAGGAGTTGTCCACGATCGATCGTCCGATCGGATAGCTGCGTCCCTCCTCGCTGAGCGCCACGCGGGGAAAGACCTCCAGGGCCTCCATGAGCAGGGGCGTTGGATCCTTGTAGCGCGAGGAGAAGTGGCCCAGGAGCAGCGCCCCGACCCCGGCATCGCGGGCGATCACCGCCGCCTCCGCCGCCGTGCTGTGCATGGTCTCGCGCGCCCGTGCCGCCAGGTGGCGGGTGAACGTGGCCTCGTGGTAGAGCAGGTCCACGGCCCGGACCCAGTCCACGAGCTGCGGGTGGTGCGCCGTATCCGAACAGTAGGCATAGGCCCGCGGGGGAAGCGGATCGAACGTGAGCTCAGCGTTCGGGATCACCGTTCCGTCCTCGCGCAGAAGGTCGTCGCCGTTCTTCACGGCGGTGCGGAGGTAGTGCGGGATATCGGCGATGCGTTCAGCGCGCAGGCGCCGGGGCCCGGGCCGCTCGCGGAACAGGAAACCCGTGGTGGGCAGGCGATGCCGCAGGGGAAGAGAGGTCACCGTGAGGTGGGGGTCCACGAGCACCTCATGCGGTGCA
The DNA here is from genome assembly GCA_020847755.1 of Flavobacteriales bacterium. Lineage (GTDB taxonomy): Bacteria > Bacteroidota > Bacteroidia > Flavobacteriales_F > PHOS-HE28 > PHOS-HE28. The sequence continues at coordinate 23,472 of JADLBK010000010.1, forward strand.
TCGTCGACCAGGGGATGGACATGGAGCGGGTAGCGCAGCCATGTGGCCGAAGCCTGCAGCTGCATGTCGATGATGGGCTTGAGCGCAGGAGGTCCATGCACATGGAGCTCGCGGGTGCGGCCCAGCAGGTGCATGGTGCTCAACAAGCCCATGAGGCCGAAGTAGTGATCGCCGTGGAGGTGGCTGATGAACACATGGCCGATGCGCATGAAGTTCAGGCCGGCCATACGCAGGCGCTCCTGGGTCCCCTCACCGCAGTCCACCAGGTACAGCGACTCCTCGCGCCGCACCACCTGGGCACTGGGCGACCGGCCCTGTGCGGGCAACGCGGCACCGGTGCCCAAGGGGATCACCTCAAACCGCACGCGACCCGTGGGAACGTGAAGCCCCGTCGGTGAGGACGGGGCTCCGGGAATGCATCATCGCTGCGGTCAACGGCTCACCACCATGCGGCCGGTGAAGCTCGTTCGACCGGTCTCCAACTTGTAGAGGTAGAGCCCGTCCTGCAGGCCCTGGGCATTCAGTACGTACCGGTTGAGGCCGGCCTTGCCCGCCACACGCAGGGACCGCACTTCGGCGCCCAACAGGTCGAACAAGCGGATGGTGACGCTGCCCGGCTGAGTGAGCTGGAACTCGATCGTGGTGCGCTCCATGAACGGATTGGGCACGTTGCGCACGCCGCTCAAGGTCATCGTGTTCTCCACCAGACCCACCGTGTTCGGCCCGATCACGATGCTGTACCCCGAGAAGGGATAGTCCACCGGCACCGGGTTGCCCAGCAGGTTGGCGAAGGCCGTCACGTTGATGGTCAACGGATACACTCCTTCGGACGTGGGCGTACCCTCGATGGAACCACAACCGAGGATGCCGGTGAGGTAGGTGCACTGCGCTCCCGTCTGTGAGTTGCAGTTGACCACGAGCCCCGGCGGCAGACCGGCGATGTTGTTCAGGCGCACGCTGTCCAGCGCGAGACCGGCGAACTGGGGGTCGATCTCCCCTGCGTCCTGTGGCACGATCATGTTCAGTGTGTCCGAATAGAACACGTTCACCATGCCCACGGCGAAGTTCTCGGTGGTGTCCGGCCATACGCCGAAGGCACTGTCCGCATAGAGCGGGTTGGGTATGCACTGCGCCGAGGCGGCGGAGGCGGTGAGGACCAGGGAAAGGGAGAGTAGGGTGTGCTTCATGCGTTTTCGGTTCATTCGTCCTTCTTCACATCCTTCTCGATCTCCTCCATGAAGAGCAGGTCGACCGCCTCATTGAGGCTCGGGGTGATGGACAGGACACTTTCGAGCTGCGAGATCTGTACCAGTTTCTGCACGGGTTCCTGAAGGCCACAGACCACGAGCAGACCGTTCACGCTGCGGCACAAGCGGTTGGCCACGAGCAGCGCGCTCAATCCGCTGGAGTCGCAATAGCGGGTCGCCTTCAGGTCGATGATGATGTTGCGGACACCGGTCTTGTTCAGGTACACCAGTTCGCTCTTCAGCTCCGGCGCACAGGTGGTGTCCAGCTTGTCCACGTTGGAGGTCACCAGCGTGTACTTACCCTTGTCCTCGATGGTGAAGTTCATGGTCCTCGCCTGAAGGCGTGTGGGCTCAAATATAATCAGCGCCTCAATTCTCCCGCGGGATCCGTCCGGCAAGGAGGTAGAGCACTGCCATGCGGATGGCCACTCCGTTCTCCACCTGGTCGAGGATGATGCTGTTGGCGTGATCGGCCACCTCGCTGGTGACCTCCACCCCGCGGTTGATCGGCCCCGGGTGCATGATGACGATGTCCCGGCCCAGCCGTCGGTAGCGCGGAAGGTCCAGGCCATAGAGCATGGCATACTCCCGCAGACCCGGGAAATTGGCCAACCCATCGCCCCCCTGGCGCTCGAGCTGGATGCGCAGCATGTTCGCCACGTCGCACCAGGCCAGGGCCTTGTCCAGGTCGTGCTCCACCCGGACACCGAGGCTGGCCACATGGCGGGGCATCAGGGTGGGCGGTCCGCAGAGGGTGACCTCGGCGCCCAGCTTGTGCAGGCAGTGGATGTTGCTGAGGGCCACGCGGCTGTACAGGATGTCGCCGACGATGGCCACCTTGACGCCGCGGACGCGCCCGAGCTTTTCGCGGATGCTGTACGCATCGAGCAGGGCCTGTGTGGGATGCTCGTGCGTGCCGTCGCCCGCGTTCACGATCCGCGCACGAACATGCCTGCTCAGGAACACGGCCGCGCCCGGGTCGGGATGGCGCATCACCACCATGTCCACCTTCATCGCCAGGATGTTGTTGACCGTGTCGATGAGGGTCTCGCCCTTCTTCACGCTGCTGGACGAACTGGAGAAGTTGATGATGTCGGCGCTGAGCCGTTTCTCGGCCAGCTCGAAGCTGATGCGCGTGCGGGTGCTGTTCTCGAAGAACAGATTGGCCACGGTGATGTCCCGCAGGGAGGGCACCTTCTTGATCGGCCGGGAGAGCACCTCCTTGAACCCGTCCGCCGTGCGGAAGATGAGGTCGATGTCATCCGGGGTGAGGTCCTGGATGCCCAGCAGGTGCTCGGTGCTCAACTGGTCGCTCACGTCGTGGAGGAGGCTTGGTGGTGGATGCCGCGCGCCGTACCGCCATCACCGCCGTGGAGGAGCACCCGGTCCTCGCCCTCGGTCTCGGCACAGTCCACGGTGACGCGCTGCCCCTCGATGCTGTCCACCCAGCGCCCCACATAGTCCGCTGCGATGGGGAGCTCGCGGGCGAAGCGCCGGTCGATGAGCACGAGCAACTGAACGGAGGCCGGCCGCCCGAAACTGAGCAGGGCATCCAGCCCGGCGCGGATGCTGCGGCCCGTGTACAGCACGTCATCGATGAGCACCACATGTCGGCCCTCGATCGAGAGGTCCATCTGCATGGCGTTCGGGGCGAGCGGCATCGGCCTTCGCCGAAAGTCGTCGCGGTGGAAGGTGATGTCGAGCTCCCCGGAGCCGATGCGGGCACCGCCGAGGATGCGGCCCAGCTCCCGCACAAGGCGCCGGCTGAGGAAGACCCCCCGCGGCTGCAGGCCGAGCAGCACCGTGTTGGAGAGGTCGTCGTGGTCCTCCACCAGCTGGTAGCACAGCCGCTGCACGGTGAGGCCGAAGGCCGTGCTGTCCAGAAGGGTGGCGGCGTGCATGCGGCCCCGAAGATAACGGGATGCTCCGCGCCGCGCCGGAACGACGAAGCCCCGGCAGGGCCGGGGCTTCGCTGCTCGTGCGATCGGACGGGTCAGTTCTCCGAACCCTCCTCCTCTTCGTTCCTGGACTTCTTGCCGGAGCGCTCCTTGTTCTCCATGGCGCTCTTGAGGTCGCTCAGCACGCTGAGGTCGCCCAAGGTGCTCTTCTCCACCTTCTCGTTGACGCTCTTCACACTGGCGCTCTGTCCTTCTCCGGCGGGGGCCTTCCGGGCGCGGCCACCGCGTGCGGTGCCGAGTTCCTCGGTGTCGTCGCCCTCCTCGAAGGTGCGGGTGTGGCTCAGCACGATGCGGCGGGCCTCCCCGTTGAACTCCAGCACCTTGAACGGCAGCTTCTCCTCCAGTTCGGCCTTGCTTCCATCGGCCTTCTTGAGGTGCTTGGTGCTCACCGTGCCTTCCACGCCGTAGGGCAGGGACACGATGAAATTGTTGCCGTTGCGTCCCACCAGCGTGCCCTCGTGGACGCTGCCTTCGGTGAAGGTGCCCGCGAACACCTCCCAGGGGTTCTGCTCCACCTGCTTGTGGCCCAGGCTGAGGCGACGGTTGTCCTTGTCCACCTCCAGCACCTGCACCTCGATGTCGTCACCGACGTTGCAGAACTCGCTGGGATGCTTGATGCGCTTGGTCCAGCTGAGGTCGCTGATGTGGATGAGGCCGTCCACGCCCTCCTCCAGCTCGGCGAAGATGCCGAAGTGGGTGAAGTTGCGCACCTTGGCCGTGTGGCGCGAGTTCACGGGGTACTTGAACTCGATGTCCGCCCAGGGGTCCGCGGCCAGCTGCTTCATGCCCAGGCTCATCTTGCGCTCCTCGCGGTCGATGTTCAGGATCACACAGTCGATCTCCTGGCCCTCCTTCAGGAAGTCCTTCGGGCTGCGCAGGTGCTGGCTCCAGCTCATCTCGCTCACGTGCAGGAGACCCTCCACGCCGGGCGCCACTTCCACGAAGGCGCCGTAGTCCGTGATCACCATCACCTTGCCCTTCACCTTGTCGCCGGCGTTCATGTCGGCGCTCAGGGCGTCCCAGGGGTGCGCGCTCAGCTGCTTCAGGCCCAGGGCGATCCGCTTCTTCTCGTCGTCGAAGTCCAGGATCA
>JADLBK010000011.1 GCA_020847755.1 Flavobacteriales bacterium
GGCACCGGCATCGCCCTGAAGAACATTGACCGCTTCCAGTTCCTAATGCGCGAGTGATGAGCGGCGAGTGGCGCGTGCAGCGGCACAAGGCCACTCGCCACTCGCCACTCGCCACTCCGGTGAGATGCGCGACCTCTTCCGTTTCCTGTTCCGGATCCGCAGCACGCTGCTCTTCCTGCTGCTGATGGCGCTGGCGTACGGCTGGGCGCTGGACGGCAACGAGCATCACCGGTCGCGGGCCATCGGATCGGCCAACACCGCCATCGGAACGCTGTACACCTGGAGATCGGACGTGGCCACCTACGCCGGGCTGCGGGAGGAGAATGAGCGGCTGGCGAAGGCCAATGCCGACCTGATGATGCGCGGACGCGGCAACTACGCCCCGCTGTCCGCCCGGTTCACCGCCTTCCACGACACGGTGCATGAACAGCGCTACGCGCACCTGGCCGCCCGTGTGGTGAACAGCACCACGCACAAGCAGCGCAACACCCTCACGCTGGACAAGGGGACCGGTGCCGGTGTGGCGCCCGACATGGGCGTCATCGGCGACCATGGCATCGTGGGCGTGGTGCGGCAGGTGGGGCCCCGGTTCTGCGTGGCCGCCAGCGTGCTCGACCCGGACCTGAACACGAGCGTGCAGCTGAAGCGCACCGGGCATTTCGGCCTGCTGAGCTGGGACACCGGCGACCCGAGCACCGCCTCGGCGGTGGACATCGCCAAGCACGCCCCGGTGGCCGTGGGCGACACCCTGGTGACCCGCGGTGGTGACGGGATCTTCCCGGCCGGCATCGATGTGGGCGTGGTCACCGAGGTGGTCAACGACCCCAGCAGCAACTACCACACGATCCGCGTGCGGCTCACCGAGGACCTCACCCGGAGCGGCCATGTGTACATCGTCAAGGACCTGCACCGCGTGGAACGGGACACGCTGGAGGCGCGCACCCAGGCCCCATGATCGCCACCATCATCGCCAACCTGCTGCGCTTCGTGGTGCTCATCGCCCTGCAGGTGATCGTGCTGGACCACCTGGACGTGGCGAACGGCTGGCTGGTGCCCTACCTCTACGCGCTGTTCCTGCTCATGCTCCCCTTTGAACTGCCGGCCTGGTCGCTGTTGCTGGCGGGCGGCGCGACCGGCGGGCTGATGGACCTGTTGAGCGACACACAGGGCATGCACACCACCGCCTGCCTGGTGATGATGTACGTCCGCGGCATCTGGCAACGCCTCATCGCCCCGCGCGAGGGATACGAGTACGGCATGCGCCCCGATGTGCAGCACATGGGCCTCTCCTGGACGCTGACCTACGCCGGGGTCCTGGTGCTGGTGCACCACCTGTGGCTCTTCTTTTTCGAGCTGCACAGGTTCGACCGGGCGGGCGGCACCCTGCTCCGCGCCCTGGGCAGCGCGGCCTTCACCCTTGTGCTGGTGCTCCTTGCCCAGTTCCTGATGCGCACCGACCGACGGGCCCGGACATGAACTTCGAGGAGCGCAAATACGTCCTCATCGCCGCGGTGATCCTGATCAGCTCGGTGTTCCTCCTCCGCCTCTTCTGGGTGCAGGTGGTGGACGATCACTGGAAGGCCGAGGCCGCGAACATCAGCGAACGCAAGGTCACCGTCTACCCGGCGCGGGGATTGATCCTGGACCGGAACGGGGAACTGCTGGTGGCCAACACGCCGGTGTACGACATCATGGTGGTCCCACGCGAGGTTTCCGCCTTCGACACCACCGCCTTCGCCGCCCTGGTGGGCGTACCCCTGGAGGAGGTCAAACGCCGCATCGCCGAGGCGGGCCGCTACAGCAGCTACAAACCCTCGGTGTTCGAGAAACAGATCACCGCCGACCAGTACGCCGCCATCGCTCCGCATCTGTCCAAGTACCACGGGTTCTACGGGCAGAGCCGCACACTGCGCACCTACCCAAGGCGCATTGCCGCCCACCTGCTGGGCTACCTCAGCGAAGTGGACGCCCGCAAGGTGGAGCAGGATCCGTACTACAAACCGGGCGACGTGATCGGCGTGGGCGGGCTGGAGCAGTACTATGAGAAGGAACTGCGCGGGCGGCGCGGCGTGAAGTACGTGGTGGTGGACGTGCACAACAAGGTGCAGGGCCCCTTCCGCGAAGGTCTGTACGACACGCTGGCCCACGAGGGGAAGCATCTCTACACCAGCATCGACGCGCGCATGCAGGCCTATGGTGAGCGCCTCATGAAAGGCAAGAAGGGCAGCATCGTGGCCATCGAGCCTGCCACGGGCGAGATCCTCTGCCTGGTGACCTCCCCCTCCTACGACCCCGAGCTTCTCGTGGGCCGTGTGCGCAACACGAATTACGGCGTGCTGCAGCGCGACAGCCTGAAGCCGCTCTTCGACCGGGCGCTGCAGGCGCAATACCCGCCCGGCTCCATCTACAAGATCGTGCAGTCGCTCCTGGCGCTGCAGGATTCGGCCATCACGCCGAACACCGGCTTCCCCTGCAACAAGGCCCTCGTGGGCTGCCACGCGCACCCGACCGCCGGCACCATCCAGAGCGCCATCCAGTACTCGTGCAACCCGTACTTCTACATGGTGTTCAAGCGGCTGATGGAGCAGGGCGGCCACAAGGACCGCTTCACGGCCGCCAGCATCAATCTCGACCACTGGAACGCGGGCATGCGATCGTTCGGGCTGGGCCAGCGACCCCAGGTGGACCTGCCCGCGCTCAAGGGCGGCAGCATCCCTGACGCGAAGTTCTACGACCGCATCTACGGCAAGGGACGCTGGGCCTTCAGCACCATCTACAGCGTGAGCATCGGGCAGGGCGAGGTGCTGGTGGTGCCCATGCAGATGGCCAACCTGGCGGCCATCTTCGCCAACAAGGGCTGGTACCGCGACCCGCACGTGGTGCGCGCCGTGGGCCGGCCGGACAGCCTGCTGCCACAGTGGGAGCAGAAGCACTTCACGGACGTGGATGCGCATTGGTACGACCTGATCCAGGAGGGCATGCGACGCGTGGTGAACGAACCGGGTGGCACCGCACGTCAGGCACGGATCCCCGGTGTCACCGTGTGCGGAAAGACGGGCACGGCGGAGAACCCGCACGGCCAGGACCACGCGGTGTTCGTGTGCTTCGCGCCCATGGAGGATCCCCGGATCGCCATGGCCGTGTACGTGGAGAACAGCGGCTTCGGCGGCACCTGGGCGGCGCCCATCGCCAGCCTGCTCATGGAGCAGTACCTCACCGACAGCATCAGCCGGCCCGACCTGGAGCAGCGCATGCTGGAGGCCGACCTGATCGCCCAGGAGAAGTTCTTCCGCAAGAAACCCAAGCCCCCCCGGCGCCGGCGATGAGCACCACACGCGACCGCATCACGGCGCATCTGGACCCGGTGCTGGTGATCCTGTACCTGGTGCTGATGGGCGCCGGCTGGGCCAACATCTACTCAGCGGCCTACCACCCCGACCATCCCGGCCTCTTCGACCAAGGCATGGAGTATGGCCGCCAGAGCGTGTGGATCGTGGCGAGCCTGGTGCTGGGCGCCGGCATCCTGCTCATCCAGGGCCGCTTCTTCCGCGACCTGGCCTGGGTGATCTATGCGGCCGTGCTCGTGCTGCTGGCCCTGGTCCTGCTCGTGGGCAAGGAGGTCAACGGGGCCAAGGCCTGGTTCGGTGTGGGCAGTTTCGGCATCCAACCCGCCGAGTTCGCCAAGTTCGCCACGAGCCTCGCCCTGTCGCGCTACCTCAGCGGGCTGAAGGCCCTGGCCGATCTGCGTTCGCGCGTCATCGCCACCCTGCTCATCCTGGCGCCGGTCGCCCTCATCATGCTGCAGCCGGACACGGGCACCGCACTGGTCTCCGGCGCCTTCATCCTGGTGCTCTATCGCGAGGGGCTCTCCGGCAACATCCTGCTGATCGCCATCGTGGCCGCGGTGCTCAGCGTGCTGGCGCTGATCCTCAAGGAGAGCAGCTTCGGGCTGCCCTTCACCGACGCGCGGCTGGGCGGCCAGTACTTGCTGATGGCGCTGATCGCCGCGTTCGCGCTGCTGGCCTTCTGGGCCGTGCGCAACCTGGTGGTGAGGCGCCACCGCAAGCGCTTCTACGGTCTCATCCTCTTCGCCCTGCTGGGCAGCATCGGCTTCATCAGCAGCGTGGACCATCTGGTGAGCGGACTCGCCCAGCACCAGCGCGACCGCATCCTGGTGATGCTCGGCCAGATGGAGGACCCGCAGGGACTGGGCTACAACGTGAAGCAGAGCCAGACGGCGATCGGCAGCGGCGGCTTCACCGGCAAGGGCTACCTGAACGGCACCCTGACGAAGTACAAGTACGTGCCCATGCAAAGCACCGACTTCATCTTCTGCACGGTGGGCGAGGAATGGGGCTTCCTGGGCACCACCGCGGTCGTCGTCCTGTTCACGCTCCTCATCCTGCGTTGCATCCAGATCAGCGACCGGCAGCGGAGCCGGTTCTCGCGCATCTATGCCTACTGCGTGGCCTGCGTGTTCTTCCTTCACCTGATGATCAACGTGGGCATGACCATCGGACTGGCCCCGGTGATCGGGATCCCCCTGCCCTTCTTCAGCTACGGAGGAAGCTCGCTGCTGGGCTTCACCATCCTGCTGGGCATCCTGGTGCGGCTGGATGCCGAACGCCTCACCCAGCTGCGCTGAAACGAGGAGCGGGCCCTGAAAAGGCCCGCCCCATGAAGAGATGGTCGGTGCTCAGTAGAACTTGCTGCGCTCATCCACCACGTTGGCGGCTTCGCGCAGGGCACTGAACAGATTGCCCTCGGCCCGGCCTTGCATGCGCTGCAACAGGCTGGTGCGTTCGGCGTTCACGTCGGCCAGTTCGGGCGCCGGGGTCAGGGCGGTCATGTTCACCACGTACACCGCATTATCACCCTTGATGGGGCCGCTGGTCTCGCCGGCGGGGATGGCGAAGATGCGGCCGATGGCCTCGGTCTCGGCGAAACCGCCGGGGATGCTGGTGGCGCTGAAGGCCAGGTCGGCCGCGTTCTGCACGGTGGAGCCCAGCTCGCCGGCGAGGGCGTTGAGGTCGGTCTTGCCGGCCATCTTCGCCGTCCAGGCCTCGGCCTTCTTCTCCTTCACGGCCTCGCGGGTGAAGGCCTCACGCACGTCATCCAGTTCGGGTCGGCCCTGGGCGCGCACCTTGCGCAGGAGGGCCACCACGTAGCTCTCGCCCACTTCGATGGGCTCGCTGGCCTTGCCAACCTCCGCGCGGTTCACCCAGCTGATGAGGCTGAACGGCTCCTGAAGGCCGGGTACGAAACGCTGATCGGCGCGCAGTTCGTCCACGTTCATGAACTGAAGCCCACGCTGCTCCGCGACGGCCTTCATGCTGTCGACCGTGGCGTGGTTGAGGCTGAACTCGTTGGCGGTCTTGTACACCTCCTTGTAGGTGGCGGGCAACGGCTTGATGCGGCGGGCGAGGCTCACCACGCGGCGCTCATCGCGGTCGCGTTGACCCAGCACCTCCACGATGTGGTAGCCGAAAGTGGTCTTGGCGATGGTGATCGCACCGACCTTCTCATCGAAGCTCGCCTTGGTGAACTCGGGCACCATGCGGGTGCGGTCGAACCACTCGTAGACGCCGCCGTTGGGCACGCTGCCGGGGTCCTCGCTGTACTTCTTCACCAGGTCCTCGAACACGCCCTTGTTGCGTTTCACGGCGGACAGCACACTGTCGGCGCGCTGCTTCACCTCGTCCTCGGGCTTGCCGCTCTGGGTGCTGAGCAGGATGTGTCGCACGCGGGCCTCCTCCACCTTGGCCAGCTCCTTCACCTTCACCAGCTTGAAGTTCTGCCCTTCGCGGAAGGGGCCCACCACGGTGCCCACGGCGGCGGCCTGGATGAGGCTGTCGTTGAGCGCGTCGGCGGTGCCCGGGCTGTACGGGGTCACCGTGTAGCTCCGGTCCTCGCTGTTGGCCGTGATGAAGAGGGAGTCGTTGGCAGCGGCCTCCAGGTCGGGTTTCAGCGACGCCATCTCCGTGCGCAGCTGCTCGATGTCGGCGGCGGTGGCCGTCACCGGGAAGGTGACATAGTCGAAGGCGCGCGAGGGCTTCTGGGCGTAGCGCTTGTCGTCCTTGTGGGCCTCGTAGTAGCGGCGCAGCTCCTGGTCGGTCACCGTGTAGAGGCTGTCGGGCTCGCTGTCGAAGCGCTTGGCCACGAAATTGAACGAGGCCTTGGCGTTGCGCTGCATGTGGTCGTCCTTCACCTGGGCGGCGTTGACGAACACGCTCTTGCGCACGAGGGTGTTGTACTTGGTGATCAGCCGGTTGGTGATCATGCGGCGCTTCTGGATCTCGTGGTAGACCGGGGCGTTGGTCTGCACGCTCTCGAAGTAGTTGCGCAGGGCGTCCTTGCTGGGCTGGCCATCGGGGCCCTGGAAGTTGGGGTTGCCCTTGAACTCGGCCAGGACGTTGTTGCCGAAGCGGATGTCGTCGTACTCCTCCTTGCTGAGGGTGGCGCCGAAGCCGGCCTCCTCGGCGCTGCGAAGCAGGGTGTGCTCGCGCACCACCTCCTGCCACACGCTGGTGCGCACCTGTTCGGTCATCTGGCCGTCCACGGTCTGCCCGAAGTCGTTGCGGTAGCTGTCCAGCTCGTCGCTCACGCGCTTCTCGAACTGCACCAGGGGGATCTCCTCGCCGTTGATGGCGCCCACGGCCTGGTCGTTGATGTTGCTGCCGCGGTTGCTGAAGAGGTCCGTGAGGATGAAGGCCACCATGGCGCCGCCCACCAGGACGAGGAGGAGGCCGCTGCGCTCACGGATCTTGCCGATGACTGCCATGGGTGCTTTGTTGAAAGGGGTGCAAATATAGGCGGCTGAACCTTAGGGGATATAGCCCCGCCCGGGGTCGGTCACCAGCAGGCGCACCAGGTCGATGCGGCTGTGGGCGACCTGGGCGACCGTGAAGCGGAAGGGCCCCAGGTGGATCACCTGCCCCTGTTCGGGCAGCGAGCCGGTGTGGTGCAGCAGCAGGCCGGCCAGTGTGTCGTACTCCTCGCTCTGGGGCAGGGCCAGGCGGTGGGCTTCCACCAGGTGCTCCACCTCGGTGCGGGCGCTGAAGAGGAACTCATGCTCGCCCACCCGCTCCTCCACCCCCTCGCCGCTGTCGTGCTCGTCCTCGATGTCGCCCACGATGGTCTCCACCACGTCCTCGATGGTGAGCAGCCCTGCGGTGCCCCCGAACTCATCCACCACGACGGCGACATGGGCGCGTTGCTTGGTGAACTTCTGGAGGACCTCATCGGCCGGCATGGTGCCCGGGATGAAGTCGACCGGGCGCAGCACCGAGCGGATGGTGCGGGGCTTGCGGAACATCTCGTAGCTGTGCACGTAGCCGATGATGTTGTCGATGCTGTCCTTGTAGACCAGCATCTTGCTGAGGCCGCTTTCGGCGAAGCGCTGGTGCAGGACGCCCATGGGCTCCTCCACCTCGATGGCCTCGATCTCGGCCCGGGGCACCATCACATCGCGGGCCTTGGTGGCGCTCAGGGCCAGGGTGTTGCGGAAATACTCCACCTCGGCGTCCATCTGCTCGGGCCGGGGTCCGTCGGCGCTCATCTCGCGCAGGAACTCATCGAGGTCGACCCGGCCGAAGGTGGGTCTGCGCGCCTGTCCTTTCACCCCGAAGAGGCGCAGCAGGCCCTGGCTCACACCGGTGAGCAGCATCACGATGGGCCAGAGGAGCACATAGCGCGCGCGCAGGGGCAGGGCGAAGAGGGCCAGGCTGTTGTTGGGGTCGATGCGGAACACGGCCTTGGGCAGGAACTCCGCCAGGATGAGGATCACCAGGGTGCTGAGGCCGGTCTGGGCCGCCAGCACGAAGAGCTCGTTCGGGTGGATGCCGCGCAGCCAGGGCTCCAGCACCTGGGCGGTCACCAGGCCGAAGACCACCAGGGCGATGTTGTTGCCCACCAGCAGCGCCCCGATCACGCGGGCCGGCCGGTCGAGCAGGGGCGCCACCAGGGCCGCCCACCAGGCGCCCTGCTTGCGTTGCAGTTCGATGTAGAGCTTGTTGCTGGTGACGAAGGCGATCTCCAGGCCCGAACAGAGCGCGGACACCAGGAGACTGGCAACGAGCAGGATGATGTCGGCCGTGGCCATGCGGAAAGCCTAGGCCTTGCGGGCCCGGTCGTCCATGGCCTCCAGCTTGCCGCGCACCATGCGGCGCATGCCCCACATGGCCGCGGCGATCACCGGGAACCACAGCCAGCGCGCGCCCTCCTGCCATCCGTTCACCGCGATGGCCCAGATGGCGGCCAGCAGGGTGCCGATGGCCACGGCGAGCCAGAAGTGCTCCATGAAGCGATGGACCTTGCGCATGGCGGTCAGGGGGCCTGGGTGGCGAAGGTATCGCCCGTGGCGACAACGAAGGTGCCGGTGATGCGCGAGATGGTGTAGCGGCTGAAGTCCTCGTTGGCCTCCAGGCCCACCCCATGGATGACATCGGCGCCCCGCGCGATGCGCACCGGCCGGTCGGTGTGCACCCGCCCGCTGTCCTGGCGCCAGACCAGGTGCTCGGTCTCCAACCGCTCGCCGCGGGCGTTGGTGAACACCACGTTCTCGCTGACCTCCATGCGCTTGTCGGCCGGCAGGATGATGCCGCGGCGGGCGGTGAGCACGCTCCCGGGTCGGCCCGTACGGTCGAAGAACACCAGTTCCACGCCTTCGCTCAGTTCGGTACGGCGCCTGTCCTTGGCCAGATGCTCGGCGATGCGGCCCGCACGCAGCCGGTTCTGCAGACGCCCGCTGTCGGTGAAGAGGTATTCCGCATCGCTGGTGATGCGGTCGGGAGCGTCGGCGGCCACTTCCACGGAGGCCACGCGGTCCAGGTCGTTGGTGCAGGCCATGGGGCCGGCGGCCAGCCCGCCAAGCACCAGCCAGGGCAGCGGCCGCCCAGCGCCCCTGTTCATTCGATGCGGCGCTTGCGGAACCACACCTCGCGGATGTCCGGGGTGATGGTAAAGCCCACGTACAGGTCGAGGAAGCCCTCGCTGATCCGGCCTGCGGCCGGGCTCGTGCGCTGGCCCAGGTCGGCTCCGATAGTGAACCGCGAACGGGTCATGGAGCCCATCAGCGGAAGGGAGAGGCCGGCGCTCACGGCGGTCTCGCGCAGTGCTTCGCCGCCCACCCGCAGGTAGTCCTGGGCATGGCGGAACCCGAGGCGATAGGTGGTGCGGCCCAGGAAGGAGCCGTTGCGCAGGCCCAGCGGGGTCCAGGCGGCACCGATGGCGTACGCGATGCTGGGGCCGAGGTCCTCCGGAAGCGTATAGCCCTCCACATCGAGGCGGAGGCTGCTCCAGTCGCGCAGGCGGGCCTCCGCCATCACGGTCCAGGTGGGGCTCACCAGCCCCAAGCCCAGCCCCCAGGCGGTGGGCAGGCCCACGGTGCCGCGGGCCCCGTCCGAGAAGACGATGGTGTCGCGGAAGGTCTCCACGCCCGTGGTCGTTGCCGTGAAGGAGTTCACCAGCTCGGTGCGGCGCGCGCCGATGGCGAAGCCGGGGTCGACGCTCAGGGCCACCGTGTAGCGCAGCGGCTCCTCGTCCAGCGTGGTGCGGCGGCGCAGGTCGCCGATGTACTGGAGGCCGAGCGTGGCGGCGGGGCCACGCATCACCAGCGAGGAGAAGGCCTGGGTGTTGAGGTAGTTGCCGCCTTCAGGATAGTAGGCCTTGCGCGTGCGCTCGATGCCGCCGAAGAGGTAGACGAAGTTGCCCCCGGCGGTGAGCTTGTGCCCGTTGCCCAGGGAATCGCGCTTCTGCCACACCGTGGTGCCCACCCCGACGAAGGCCTTGTTCAGGCCTCCGGATCCTTCGTACGTGTAGCGCACGGTGCCGCCATCGGGCAGGGTGCCGCTGTCGCTGATGCGATAGCCCACATCGGTGAAGGGGGAAAGGCCCAGCGCGAGACCGGCCTTGCCCCTGGCGAAGGGAACGCCGACGCTGAGGCCCAGGGGCCGCACGGCGCTCCGCTGCTGTTCACCCTCCTCGGCGCGCAGGCGCACCCACCGCGCCAAGCCACCGATCTCGAAGGTGGGCTTCAACAGATGGGCGTAGCTGGCGGGCTGCTGGGCACTGACGCTGTAGGGGTCGGTGGCGGCCACGCCCACCCCGCCCATGGCGGCCTGCACCACCTGGTTGGTGATCAGCAGGTCGCCGAAACCGTACGACGAGTAGGGCGATTCATCGCTTTCCTGCGCCCACATCGGCCGCAGCCCCACCAGACCCAGGATCGCAAGGATGGAGGCGGTGGTGCGCAAGCAGGACATGGAGGCCGCGAAGGGTCAGGAGCGGGTCGGCAAAGTTGCCACTTTTGAGGGCGGCGGCGAAGGCGGGTGCGGCACCACCGGTGAGCACAACGGCCAGGCCGGTGTGCTGTTGCCCCAGTTCACCGATCATGCCGGCCAGTTCGAAGCGCACCCCATGGTGGATGCCGGAGGCCAGGCCACCCAGCGTGTCGGTGCCCACGAGCGCCGGTCGGCCGGGGTCTTCCACCAGGGGCAGGCGGGCGCTGTAGCGATGCATGGCCTGGCCGCGCATGCGGGGTCCGGGGCTGATGGCGCCCCCCACGAAACCGGTCCCGGGCAGCACCAGGTCGTACGTGATGCAGGTGCCCAGGTCGATGGCCAGGGCGGGGCGGCCGGGGAAGAGGGCGTGCAGGGCGGCGGCGTTCGCCAAGCGGTCCACCCCCAGGGTGGAGGGGGTGGAATAGGTGTTGGGCAGAGGGGCCGGGGAGGCGCCGGTGAGCTCCACCACGGGGCCATGGGCGGAGAGCACGTGAAGCAGCGGGCCGACCGGGACGCCCACCGAGGCGGCGGCGATGTGCGTGGGCCGGTCGGCGCCGAGGAAGCTCTGGAGCGCATCCGCATCGAGGCGGTCGATCCGAGCGAAGCGCAACACCCGGGGCCCTTGGAAGAGCGCCAGCTTCACCCGCGAGTTGCCGATGTCGACCACGAGGTCGATGGTGGGTTGGTCCGTGGATCCCATCCTGCTATCTTTGCCGCCCTTGTCCGCCGACCTGTGGGCGGAACGCGGACGAAACATAGGGTGCCTTAGCTCAGCTGGTAGAGCAACGGACTGAAAATCCGTGTGTCCCCAGTTCGATTCTGGGAGGCACCACCACCCGGAGGCCGGTCGCAGGACCGGCCTTCGGCGTTCATGCGGGGTCGTGCGCGGCCAGCCAGCGCCGCAGGGCGACCAGGTGCTCGGCCTTCAGCGGGTCGCGGTCGCGCTGATTGGTGGCCGTGAAGAAGCGGTGCTCCTCCAGAAAGCGCACTTGGATGCGGTTCCATTCCAGCTCGGTGGAGAGCACACCGTAGGCGCGCAGTTCAGCGAAGAGCAGGGAACCGATGCGCTCGAAGTCCGAGCGGCCCAGGTAGTCGAGGTCCGCATCGCACAGGATGCGGGAGAGGTCATCCTCGGGCCGGTGCGGGATCCGCGTGGCCTGGATCATGGTGCACACGCGCTCCACCTGAACGGAGTCGTAACCGAACCCGGGCAGGACGCGCCGTGCGATGGCACAGCTGCCGTCCTCATGGTTCAGGTCCTGCTCGGTGAAGCCCGCGTCATGGTAAAGCGCGGCCGTCTTCAGCAACTGCAGGTCCTCGCCTTCCACGCCTTCCTGCGCGGCGATGTCGATCACCGCGGCGTACACATCGAGCGTGTGCTCCAGGCTGTGGTACGTGCGCCGGTCGGGAAGCTCCTCGCGGAGCTTCAGCAGGATGTAGGCTTTGGCGGCCTGGGTATCCATGCGGATGCGGCCAAGATAACGCGCCCTCCGCACCAGTACCTTGGTCCCATGTTCCCGCGAGGCCAACGCCGCACCCTGCTGCTCTTCGGCATCCTGGCGGTGTACATCGTGCTTCAATCGCTGTGGTGGGCCTACCTGCTGGTGCGCAAGGACCAGGAGATGCAGGGCCTGATCGACGCGTTCCACCTGGCCACGGACACCGACAGCGGGCGCGCCGAACGCACCTTCCGCATGGTGGTGGGCGAGGGCGTGGTGTTCCTGGCCCTGCTGATCGCCGCGCTGGTGCTCACCTACCGCGCCATCCGGCGCGACCTGCAGCTGGCCCGCGCCCAGCGCAACTTCCTGCTGGCCGTCACCCACGAGCTGCGCACGCCCATCGCCGGGGCGAAGTTGAACGTGCAGACCCTGCAGCGCCGCAGCCTGTCGCCCGAGCAACGCGAGGCCCTCGCCGCACGCGCCGTGGGCGACCTGGACCGGCTTGCGGCGCTCACCGACAAGGTGCTGTTGGCGGCGCGGGCCGAGGAGACCGACCTGCCCCTGGAGGTGGGCCCGGTGGACGCCGCGGAAGTGCTGCGCCAGGCGGTGGACCAGGCCCGCGGCACCGCGCTCGCCGCGCACACGGTGGAACTCGACGCCCCGGAGTCCCTCACCGCCCGGGCGGAAGCCCTGGCGATGCGGTCGGTGGTGGACAACCTGCTGGAGAACGCGGGCAAGTACACCCCGCCCGGCAGCGTGGTGCGCGTGAGCCTGCACCGGCGCGGTGACGGCGCCGTGCTCGAAGTGGCCGATGAGGGCCCCGGCGTGCCGGAGGACGAACGCGAACGCATCTTCCAGCGCCTCTACCGCGGGGGCGACGAGTCCACCCGGCGCACCCAGGGCACCGGCCTCGGCCTCTACATCGCGCGGCGGCTCATGCGGCGCATGGGCGGCACCCTCACGGTGCGCAACGCCCCGCAAGGGGGGGCTATCTTCGCGGCCTCCTTCCCCACCGCCTCCTGATGCCCGCAACCCGCAAGGTCGCCCTGGTCGTGCTCGACGGCTGGGGCATCGGCGCCGGCGACCGCACCGACGCCATCGCCCAGGCCCGCACGCCCCGCTTCCACGAGCTGCTGGCCCACCACCCGCACGCCACCCTGCGCACCGACGGCGAGCATGTGGGCCTGCCCGCCGGCCAGATGGGCAACAGCGAGGTGGGCCACCTCAACATCGGCGCGGGCCGCGTGGTGTACCAGGACCTGCTGCGGGTGGACAAGGCGGTGGAGGACGGCACACTGGCGCACAACGCCGTGCTGCAGGAGGCCTTCCGCGCCGCGCTGCGGCCGGGAGCGCGGCTGCACTTCATCGGGCTGCTCAGCAAGGGCGGCGTGCACAGCCACCAGGACCACCTGCGCGCGCTGTGCCACGCGGCGGTGCAGGCCGGCGTGCCCGAGGTGTTCGTGCACGCCTTCACCGACGGGCGCGATGCGGACCCGAAGAGCGGCCTGGGCTACCTGCGCGACTTCCTGGCCGGCGTGCAGGGCCTGCCGGTGCACATCGCCTCGGTGGTGGGCCGCTACTACGCCATGGACCGTGACAAGCGCTGGGAACGCGTGAAGCGCGCCTACGACCTGCTGGTGCGCGGCGAGGGCGCGGTGGTGACCGAAGCCGCCGAGGCCTATGCGCGCAGCTACGCCGAAGGCATCACCGACGAGTTCATCGCGCCGCATGCGGTCGCGGGTCCCGACGGGAAGCCGCTCGCCACCATCCGCCCCGGCGACGTGGTGATCTGCTTCAACTTCCGCACCGACCGATGCCGCGAGATCACGCAGGCCCTCACCCAGCAGGCCTTCCCCGAGCAGGGCATGGCGCCGCTGGCCCTGCATTACGTCACGCTCACCGAGTACGACGCCACCTACCGCGACGTGCACGTGGTGCTGGGCAAGGACGAACTGCCCATGACGATCGGTGAAACGGTGAGCGCGGCGGGTCTGCGCCAGTTGCGCGCGGCGGAAACGGAGAAGTACCCGCACGTCACCTTCTTCTTCAGCGGGGGCCGTGAAGCGCCCTATCCCGGTGAGGAGCGCATCCTGGTGGCCAGCCCCAAGGTGGCCACCTACGACCTGCAGCCCGAGATGAGCGCGCCGGAGCTGGCCGAACGCGTGGCGCAGGCCCTCACGCCCCACGGTCCGGACCTGGTGATCCTCAACTTCGCCAACCCCGACATGGTGGGCCACACGGGCGTGTTCAGCGCGGTGGTGAAGGCGGTGGAGACCACCGACAGCTGCCTGGGCCGCGTGGTGGACGCCGGCCGCGCCGCGGGCTACGGCTTCGTCATCATCGCCGACCACGGCAACGCGGACAAGGCGCTCAACGCCGA
>JADLBK010000012.1 GCA_020847755.1 Flavobacteriales bacterium
ACATGAGCAAGGCCGTGCAGAAGAAGCGCTTCCTGGAGCGCATCGACGACCCGGAGAAGCACTGGAAGTTCAACCCCGGCGACGTGGCGGAGCGGGCCCGTTGGGAGGACTACATGCACGCCTACGAACAGGCCATCGGGGCCACGGCCGCTCCGCACGCCCCCTGGTACATCATTCCGGCCGATGAGCAGTGGGAGAGCCGCGCCCTGGTGGGCCGCCTGATCCGCGAACGCCTGGAGGCCCTGGACCTGCGGCCGCCCGTGGCGGACCCCAAGGCCTCCGAGGCCCTCCGCACCTGCCGGGCCGCCTTGCTGGCCGAGTGAGCGCCGCGCTCACTCCCGCATCAGCCTTCGCACCAAGCGCCGGTCGGTGGTCCGCAGCTCCACCACCATCATGGTGGTCGGTCCCGGTGGCAGCGGCCAGCTGCGTTCTCCCGGCCGGACCACGACGCTGACGAGCGCGCGACCGGCCAGGTCCCAGACCCGCAGTTCCGCTCCGGCCATGTCGGGGCCGCCCCGCAGGTGCAGGCGACCGTTGAGGATCGACAGCTCGCCATCCTCCTGCGGAGCAGGCCCGGGCACCGACGTCGCCAGACAACCATCCACGAACATGTCGAACTCGGCCAGCGTCATGCTCTCCGTGGCGCCCTCCGTGAGCAACGGACCCGAGACCACCCCGTTCGCATAGCTCAGCCAGTACACCCCGCAGATCGAAAGTTGATGGTCCGTGGGCGACTCCAGGCTGGTGCCGCAACCCCCGTTGCCGGACAGATCGCAATCCTGGATCGCCCACAGCACGGTATCCCCATCGGGCACCCCATCCACATAGTGACGACAGAGCAGGCCACAGTCGCCCCACACGCGCACCACGGCCCCCGGCACGAGGGTTCCGCTGAAGGTCTGTACCACCCGCACATCGGCGCCGTAGGCCACGCTGTTCTCCTTCACCGCCAGGATGATGTTGTCCGGCACCCACCATTGCGGCTCGGGATAGGGCGGTGCCAGCGTCTCGCAAAAGGTCTGCGGACCGAAGCAGGAACAGGCCAGGGACAGGGCCGGGGCCAGAAGGACGGTGAGGAGGATCGGGTGTCGCATGGTGTTCGGATCGGACCTGAAGATGGGGCACAGGGGCGTCCGCGCTGCCCGCGCCGGGCCGACCGGTTGGGGCCGCCACGAGCGGCGTGGCCCGGTATCTTCGCGGCCCGCCTCCATTCCCATGTACCGCACCCACACCTGTGGCGAACTCCGCCTCGCTGATGCCGGAAAGACCGTGACCCTTGCCGGATGGGTCCAACGCACCCGTGCCATGGGCGGCATGACCTTCGTGGACCTGCGCGACCGCTTCGGCATCACACAACTCAGCTTCAACACCGAGCGTGATGACGCGCTCTGCGAACAGGCCAATAAGCTGGGCCGTGAATTCGTGGTGCAGGCCACCGGCACCGTGCGTGAACGCGAGAGCAAGAACAGGAACATCCCCACCGGCGAGATAGAGCTCATCGTCACGGAATTCACTGTACTGAATGCGGCCAAGACCCCGCCCTTCACCATTGAGGAGGAGACCGACGGCGGCGACGAGCTGCGCATGAAGTACCGCTACCTCGACCTGCGCCGTGCCAACATCCGCCGCAACTTCGAGCTGCGCCATCGCATGGCCATCGAGGTGCGCAACTACCTCAGCGCACAGCACTTCCTGGAGGTGGAGACACCCGTGCTGATCAAGAGCACACCGGAAGGTGCGCGCGACTTCGTGGTGCCCAGCCGCATGAACAGCGGCGAATTCTACGCGCTGCCCCAAAGCCCGCAGACCTTCAAGCAGCTGCTGATGGTGGCCGGCTTCGACCGCTACTTCCAGATCGTGAAGTGCTTCCGCGATGAGGACCTGCGCCAGGACCGCCAGCCGGAGTTCACGCAGATCGACTGCGAGATGGCCTTCGTGGAACAGGAGGACATCCTGAACACCTTCGAGGGCATGGCCAAGCATCTGTTCAAGTCCATCCACGGCGTGGAGTTCAGCGAGGCCTTTCCCCGCATGTCCTTCGATGAAGCGATGAAGAGCTACGGCTGCGACAAGCCCGACCTGCGCTTCGGGATGCGCTTCCACGAGTTGAACGACCTGGTGCAGGGTGTTGGCTTCAAGGTCTTCGATGAGGCCGAGCTGGTGGTGGGCATCAACGCCGAAGGCTGCGCGGGCTGGAGCCGCAAGCAGACCGATGCGCTCATCGACTTCGTGAAGCGCCCGCAGATCGGCGCCACCGGCATCGTGTTCGTGAAGTGGAACGAGGAAGGCCTGAAGAGCACCGTGGACAAGTTCTTCACGCCGGAGCAGCTGCAGACCTGGGCCGCCCGCTTCGGCATGAAGCCCGGCGACCTGCTCTGCCTGATGGCCGGCAAGGCCGACAAGACCCGCAAGCAGCTGAACGAACTGCGTCTGCACCTCGGCGACCAGCTCGGCCTGCGCGACCCGAAGGTGTTCAAGCCGCTGTGGGTGGTGGACTTCCCGCTGCTGGAGCAGGACGAGGAGACCGGCCGCTGGCACGCCATGCACCACCCCTTCACGGCACCAAAGCCGGTGGATGCCCAGAAGCTTTTCGACCAGGTGGACCTCGGCAGCGTGCGCGCCAACGCCTACGACCTGGTGATCAACGGCACCGAGATCGGCGGCGGCAGCATCCGCATCCACGACCGCGCGATGCAGGAGGCCATGTTCCGCGTGCTCGGCTTCAGCGACGAGGATGCGCGCTACAAGTTCGGCTTCCTGATGGACGCCTTCGAGTTCGGTGCCCCTCCGCACGGTGGCGCGGCCTTCGGCTTCGACCGCTGGGTGAGCCTCTTCGGCCACCGCACGGACATCCGCGAGTTCATCGCCTTCCCCAAGAACAACGCGGGCCGCGATGTGATGATCGACGCGCCGAGCCGCATCGACGACGAGCAGCTCAAGGAGCTGGGGATCGTGGTGAAGGGCTGAGCTATTCGGCGGCGGTCCCCACCGGGATCTCCTTGACCTCGGGCGTCGTCAACGCCGCGAACAAGCCGTCCAGGGGCGGGCGGGCGACGACCGGATCGCCGAGCTGCGCCGCCAGCCGCTCGGCCTCGGCCACACGCTCGGCGGTGAGCGGGTGGCTGCTGAGGAACTCCATGGCCGCCGGCAGGTCCACCGCCTCCTCCTGCAGCAGGTTCAGCAGGCCCACCATGCCGTCGGGGTCCACTCCGCGGGAGTGCATGCGCTCCATGCCATGCCGGTCGGCGTCCGTTTCCAGCCCGCGCGAGTACGACAGGTTGCGCACGTTGTCCGCGTGCTCGGCCACCACGGCCGCGATGGCGCTCGCATCACCGATGATGAGGCTGAGGAAGACGTAGCTGGCCAGCTGCCGCATCAGCATGCGCGTGCTGTGGCGCTCCTGCACGTGCGTGCCCTCGTGCGCCAGCAAGGCCGCCAGCTCCTCCGGCCGGTCCATGCGCTCCAGGATGCCGGTGAACACCACGATGTGGCCGCCGGGCAGCGCGAAGGCGTTCACCTGGTCGTCGCGCACCACGTGGAAGGTGAGCGGATGGTCGGGGCTGAGCTGCAGCGCATCGCCGAAGCGTTGCAGGGTGCGGCTGCGTGCGGTGTCCTCGTCGAGCGTGGGGGCCATGGTGCCCCAGGCGGCCGCGCCCAGCTGCTGGTCCACGGAACGCGGCATCAGTACGGCCACGCCTTCCGCCGCCCAGGGCAGCAGCCACACGTAGCTGGCCACCAGCAGCACGGCCACGCCCAGGAAGAAGAGCAGCGGACCGCTGCGCGCCACGCCCAGCAGGCGGTCGTACACGCCCTGGCGACCCGTGTAGCGCATGCGCAGCACGAAGCTGCGGATGAAGAGCGGGTCGCGCACGATGAGCACCCGCCGGGGGAACTCCCCGAAGCTGATGCGCAGCGTGTCGCGCGTGCGCTCCCACTGCAGGCCCGAGTGCTCCAACGGCCAGGTGAAGCGCTCGTTCCCGTGCTCCACCGCCAGGGCGTTGGGCTCGCGCACGCTCACCCGTGCCTCGATCGGCCTGCTGCTCACGCCGTCGTACAGGACGGCCTCCACCCCTTCGCTCACAGGAAGATGCCGATGTCCATCAGATCGCCCAGCTCCTCGGCCAGCGCGCCCTTGTGCTCCTGTTCGGTCTGCGCCACGTTGTTCAGGTCGGCATCACCCACCAGGGCGATGTTCGCCAGGATGAAGCGCATGGTGCGCACCTCGGCCCAGGCATAGCCGATGCCGAAGGTGAAGATCACCAGCAGGACATTGGTGACGATGAGGCCGAAGAAGCCCCCGCCCGTGGCCGTGCCCTTGAACTGCAGGCGCCTGCCATCGCTGAAGGTCCAGCTGAGGTGGTCCACATAGTAGTGGAACAGGTCCTTCTGCCACCAGAACCCATAGATGCCCAAGGTGAACAAGGTGAGGAAGTAGCCCTTCAGGTTCATCAGGAAGAAGTCGAGCCCGTCGCCCTTGTAGGCGAACTGCGAGCTGCCCCAGCGCACATGGCTCATCACGTAGTTGCGCAGGTTGATGGTGAACCAGCTGCCGTAGATGCCCAGGGTGACCAGGGTAAGCAGGCCGTCGCGCAGGCAGATGCGGTACAGCTCATCGCGGTCGCCGCGGTACCCGAAGTGGATGCCCCGCCAGCTGCTCCGGCTCATGCGGTAGCGGTAGGTGCCGTGGATGATCAGCGGCAGCAGCAGCAGCAGGCCGCCGAAGAGCACCAGGAAGCCGAGGACGCTGGCCCAGGCCTCCTGCAGCATGGCTAGGCCGAAGAAGGCCCCGTACAGCAGCACCAGCAGGCCCACGGCCTTGATGAAGCCGATGAACATCTCGCGCCCCGTACCGTGGAAGTGGAAGGGATGCCCGTCCAGCTCGGTGTGCTCGTAGTAGTACTTCAGCCGGCGCACCTTGGCCCACGGGTAGTACAAGCCCAGGGTGACCAGGGTGAGCAGCCAGTTGACGATGAGCACGGCGAAGAGGTCGCCGCCCTTGCCCTTGAAGGCCAGGCGGTGCTGGGGGGTGAGAAGCTCCATGCGCGAGCGTGGTTGGCGACCGAAGGTACTCTAGGCTTGCAAGCTGACCTTAGCGAACAAGCCAACTGAAGGAAGCCGAACGGTACGGGAGGTGAACCGGGCGAAGGTTCGGGAACAAGTCCTGTGCTGCTATTGGGACCTCTCGTACCCCGGTGTCCACGGCTCGGATAGAAATTGAGGCTCGCGGCCTGTTCGAGTTCTGAAGCAACGGACACCTGCTCAGCCCCTTCAGTGGTAGAACAACCCAAAAGTACCATGAGAACGATCGGTATCGATGTGAGCAAGGGTGGCCGGGGCAGGAACACGAAGCCCCGCTCAGCGCCCACCGGCGCTGCCCTATGCTGCGCACATGACCGTCGGCCAACGAAAAGCCCCGCTCTTCGCGGGGCTTTCCTGTTGGCCGACTAGGGCTCGAACCTAGACTCTTCTGAACCAAAATCAGACGTGTTGCCAGTTACACCATCGGCCATCGCTGCACCTGGGCTTGGCGGGGTCGACCCGCCAAAGCGCGGCAAAAGTAGGCATTGACACCGGATCTGCCGCAAGGGGCGGTCCACGGCCACAGCAGCGGTGCCCGGTGCGCACCCTCCCCAGCACTGCCGCCCCGCACGCACAGCCTCCCGCCGCCTTTCGGTACTTTCGCCCTCGCCTTGCCGGAACCCCCTGATCCCGTGGCGGGTAGGCAGGCCTCATCCCCCGGACCTTTCCCCGCATGGACTTCAAGCGCCTCAACATCATCACCGGCTGGCTCGTGTTCCTGGTGGCCGCCATCACCTACATCGCCACCATCGAGCCCACCAGCAGCTTCTGGGATTGCGGGGAGTTCATCGCCACGGCCTACAAGCTGGAGGTGGGCCACCCGCCCGGCGCCCCCCTGTTCATGATCCTGGCCCGCGCCTTCAGCGCCTTCGTGAGCCCGGAGCAGGTGCCGGTGGCCATCAACACCCTCAGCGCCCTGGCCAGCGCCTTCACCATCCTGTTCCTGTTCTGGAGCATCACCCACATGGCCCACAAGCTTGCCACGCGCGATGGCGAGGCCCTCACCGCCGGCCGCACCATCGCCGTACTGGGCAGCGGCCTGGTGGGCAGCCTGGCCTACACCTGGAGCGACAGCTTCTGGTTCAGCGCTGTGGAAGGCGAGGTGTACGCCCTCTCCAGCTTCTTCACCGCCATCGTGTTCTGGGCCATCCTGAAGTGGGAGAGCGAGGCCGACCAGCCCCACAACAAGCGCTGGCTCATCCTCATCGCCTACCTGATGGGCCTGAGCATCGGCGTGCACCTGCTGAACCTGCTGTGCATCCCGGCCATCGCCTTCGTGTACTACTTCAAGAAGCACAAGGTGACCCCGATGGGCGTGCTGTGGACCCTGGTGATCAGCGCGCTGATCCTGGGCGCCATCCAGGCGGTGATCATCCCCGGCCTGGTGAGCACGGCCGGCTGGTTCGAGCTGCGCTTCGTGAACGACATGGGCCTTCCCTTCAACACCGGCAACCTGGTCTACGGCCTGCTGCTGGTGGGCCTCATCGTGTGGGGCCTGCTGTGGAGCCAGCGCCAGGGCCGCGACATCGTCAACACCATCATCCTCGGGGTGTCCGTCATCATCGTGGGCTACAGCACCTACGCCCTGATCGTGATCCGCAGCACCGCCAACCCGCCCATCGACGAGAACAACCCGGAGAACGTCTTCAACCTGCTGAGCTACCTGAACCGCGAACAGTACGGCGACCGCCCCCTGCTGCTCGGCCAGTTCTGGGACAGCGAGCTGAGCAACGAGCGCGAGGACGGCAGCCCGGTGTACACCGCCACCTGGCAGGCCACCAAGGGCGGCCGCCCCGTGAAGCAGTTCTACGACCGCTGGACCGCCCAGCACTGGCTGGAGGCCAACCCCGGCCACGAGATCGACCATGCCTATGTGATCACCGACCCCCGCAAGGGCACCGAACCGGTGTACGACCCGCGCTTCACGATGCTCTTCCCCCGGATGTACAGCAACCAGCGCGGCCACGTGGAGGAGTACAAGACCTGGAGCCGCTTCAAGGGCACGCCGATCCGCACCACCGACCGCGAGGGCAAGCCGACGATCATCAACAAGCCCACCTTCGGGGAGAACATGCGCTTCTTCGTGGACTACCAGCTCAACTGGATGTACTGGCGCTACTTCATGTGGAACTTCGCCGGCCGCCAGAACGACGTGCAGGGCCACGGCAACATCGTGGACGGCAACTGGCTCACCGGCATCGACCTGATCGACGAGCAGCGCCTGGGCACCCAGAAGGACCTGCCCGGCAGCCTCACCTGGAACAAGGCCTACAACAAGCTGTACCTGCTGCCGCTGCTGCTGGGCGTCATCGGCCTGGTGTACCAGCTCTTCCGCCACCTGCGCGACTGGTCGGTGGTGATGCTGCTGTTCTTCTTCACGGGCATCGCCATCGTGATCTACCTGAACCAGACGCCGCTGCAGCCGCGTGAGCGCGACTATGCCTACGTGGGCAGCTTCTACGCCTTCGCCATCTGGATCGGCCTGGGCGTGTACGCGCTCTTCGATGCGGCGCGCTCGCTCAGCCAGCGCGACCTGCTCTACGCCGTGGGCGGCGGCCTGGGCCTGGGCCTGCTGAAGTTCCTGGTGGAGACCCTCAGCGGCGACGACCACGCCGTGAGCTTCTCCATCTTCTACCTGTCGGTGGCCGGTGGAGCCGCGCTCGCGCTCTTCCACGTGCTGGGCAGGGCCACACGCGGCGAACGGGTGCCCGCCCTGCTGGCCTCCGCCCTGGGCCTGCTGGTGCCCCTGCACATGCTGGGCGAGGAGTGGAACGACCACGACCGCTCGATCCGCACCCCGGCGCGCGACCTGGCCAGCGACTACCTGAACAGCTGCGCCCCCAACGCCATCCTCTTCACCAACGGCGACAACGACACCTTCCCCCTCTGGTACGCCCAGGAGGTGGAGGGCATCCGCACCGACATCCGCATCGTGAACCTGAGCCTGCTGAACACCGACTGGTACATCGACCAGATGCGGCGCCAGGCCTACGAGAGCGCGCCGGTGCCCTTCGGCCTGGCCCCCGAGAAGTACCGTCAGGGCACCCGCGACATCGTGGCCGTGATCCCCAGCCAGAACCAGAAGGGCGTGTTCGTGGACGTGAAGGCCGCCATGGACTTCGTGGCCAACGACCGCAACATGCAGACCCTCTTCCAGCGCGGCACCAAGGACGCCTACTTCCCCACCAACAAATTCCGCATCCCGGTGGACAGCGCCAAGGTGGTGGACAACGGCACCGTGGCCCTGAAGGACACCGCGCTGATCGTGGACAACGTGGACTGGCAGATCAACAAGCAGGTGCTGCTGAAGAACCAGCTGATGGTGCTGGACCTGCTGGCCAACTTCAACTGGGACCGCCCCATCTACTTCGCGGTCACCACCGGTCCGGACAGCTACCTCAGCCTGCAGAACCACTTCCAGCTCGAAGGCCTCACCTACCGCCTGGTGCCCATCCTCACCAAGAACGACAACCCCAACCTCAGCGGCCGCGTGGGCACCGATGTGATGTTCGACAACGTGATGAACAAGTTCGTGTGGGGCAACATGGACAGCCAGGAGGACATCTACCTGGACGAGAACATCCTGCGCATGACCACGAACCTGCGCCTGCAGCTCAGCAGCCTGGCCGATGCGCTCACCGAGGAGGGCCGCAAGGAGGACGCGCTCAAGGTGCTGGACCTCACCATGGAGAAGATGCCCGAGCGGAACGTGCCGTTCGACCGCATCATGCTGCCGGTGATCGAATCCTTCTACAAGGCCGGAGGCACGGAGAAGGCCAACGCGCTCGCCGAGCGCCTCTTCACCATCATGGAGGAGAACCTGGCCTGGTACACCCGCTTGGAGCCGCGCTTCGCCGAGAAGGTGAGCAGCGAGATGGCCATCACCCACGCGGTGATGGACCGCATCGTCACCACCGCCAAGGTGATCCACAAACAGCAGGAGCTGGCCGACCGCCTGCAGCAGCGGATGGACGCCGCCGAGGAGGCCTACGAACAGAAACTGATGGAGATGGAGAGCGCCGGGCGCAAGACCAACAAGATGCGCTTCTGACACCGTGGTGCCCGCCCGCCCGCCCTGGCCGCTGCGCGCGCTGATGCCGGGGGTGCTCTGGCGCATGCCCCCGCATGAGCGGGTGCTCTACCTCACCTTCGACGACGGGCCCGACCCGCAGCTGACCCCGTGGGTGCTGGACCAATTGGCCACAGCGGGCGCGAACGCCACCTTTTTCTGCCGCGGCGATCGTGCCAGGGCCCGGCCCGACCTGGTGGAGCGCCTCAGCGCCGAGGGGCACGCTGTGGGCGGCCACACCTGGGACCACCCCGACGGCTGGCGGACCCCGCTGAGGCCCTACCTGCGCAACGTGCTGCGCGGCCAACGCGAGGTGGGCGGCACGCTCTTCCGACCGCCCTACGGCCACCTCACCGCGGCGCAGCTCGCCGCCCTGAAGGGTCGCTTTCGCGTGGTGATGTGGGACGTGCTCTCCCGCGACTATGACCCCCGATGCAGCGCGCAGCAGTGCCTGGACCGCACCTTGAAGCACGCGCGACCAGGGTCCATCATCGTGTTCCACGACGTGCCGAAAGCCGCCGATCGGCTCACCGGCCTCCTCCCGCAGGCGTTGGCCCGCTGGTCGTCCGATGGCTATCGCTTCGCATCCCTTGCATAGGGAACGGTGGGCATGCCCGCCTCCTTCCACGCGCCCATGCCGCCCACCAGGTCGTAGACCTCGGTGAATCCGAGCTCCCTGAGCTGCTTGCTGGCGCGGTAGCTGCGGCCACCCGCCGCGCAGTAAACGTACACGGGCTTCGTCTTGTCCAGCTGAGCGGCAGCGGCCTCCTTGAAGCCGCCGGCGTTGAAGTCGATGAAGCGCGCTCCGGTGATCACGCCGGTGGCCCACTCCTCGGGGGTCCGTACGTCCACCACCTGGCCGGGCTTCTCGGCCATGACCTTCGCGAACCGGGCCGGGTCGCACTCCACGCCGGCCTCCTGCGCATGCAGGGTCACTGAGGCGAACAGGAAGAGCGGCGCGAAGAGGGGACGAAAGGATGTGTTCATGATCAGGGTCGGATCTCGGTGACGGTGTACTCCACGCGGCGGTTCTCCGCATGCTCGGCCTCGGAGCACTGCACCCCGGGCACGCAGTGGTTCACCAGGCGCATGCCGCCGTAGCCCTTGGCGGTGACGCGGTCCTTCGGCACCCCCTTGGCCACGAACTGGTCCACGATGGCCTGCGCACGCTTCTGGGTGAGCTTCACCTGCGCCTCACCATCGCCGCGCGCATCGCCGTGCACGGCCAGCTCCACACGCAGGGTCGGGTTCACCTTCAGTCGCTCGGCCAGCTGGTCCACCTCGGTGCGCGCCACGGGGTCGAGCGCCAGGCTCTTGTCATCGGCCCACTTCACGTATTTGAGGCGCACCGGCCGGCCCACCTCCACGGGCTCGAAGCTGAGGTCGAAGGCCGCGTTGAGGTCGATGACGCTGTTGCGGATGCCGATCGAGGAGACCGACACGCTGAGGCTGTAATAGCCCGGCTTCTCGAAGAGCACCTCGAACTCCTCGTTGGCCTGCAGCCTGAAACTGAAGTCGCCCCCCTCGCCGGTCACCTGGCTCTCGGAATAGAAGCTGCTGAGGTTCACGACGCTCACGGTCATGCCCTCGATGAAGCCCAGCCGGTCCTTGTAGCGCACCGCGCCCCGCAGCCATACCCCGGCATCGGGCACCAGGTGGATGTCCCGCGCCACGATCTGCTGGTTCTCGATCTGCTCGGTGCTGAGGTGCTGGCTGCCGTCGTATCGGCCCTTCATGCGGGCCACCACGCGGTACTCCTTGTCCTTCTGCACCCCGAACGAGTACTCACCGCGGGCATCGGTGCTGGTGCTGGCCAGCACCGCGCCGCTCATGTCCTGCAGCTCCACGACCACATCGATCACCGGTGAGCCGCTCTCGTCGTCGATGACCACACCGGTGCACAGGAACCGCTGCTCCAAGGGGCTGTGCATCACGAAGGCGTAGATGTCATCGTCCCCCATGCCTCCGGGCCGGTTGCTGCTGAAGTACCCGTGCTTCCCCGTGGCATCGATGATGAAGGCCAGATCGTCCTTCGTGCCGTTCAACGGTGCGCCCACGTTGATGGCCGTGGTGAAGCGGTCGCCGTCGGCCGGAGGTGCGGCGAACACGTCGAGGCCGCCCAGGCCCGGATGCCCATCGCTGCTGAAGTACAGGGTGCCATCGGCCGCGATGAAGGGCGTCACCTCGTTGTACGGGGTGTTGATCACCGGTCCGAGGTTCTCCGGTTCGCCCCACTGCCCGCCCAGGTCGCGGCACACATAGATGTCGCTTCCCCCCAAACCACCGGGCATGTCGCTCACGAAGTACAGGCGCCTGCCATCGGGGCTCAGTGCGGGGTGGCCCACCGAGCACTCGCTGTTGTTGTACAGGAAGGGATCCACCCCGCCCCACTCATTGCCCGTGCGCCGCGCCCGGTAGATCCCCAGGCGGGTGATGCCGTTGCGGCTCCGAACGCTGCTGTTGCGGGTGAAGTACATGGTGCTGCCATCGGCACTGCACACGGCGGGTCCGTCGTGCAGAGCGCTGTTCACCTTGCCCTCCAGCAGTGCGGGGGCGCCCAGGGTCCCATCGGCCTGGCGCGTGGCGCGGTAAAGGTCCAGGAAGGGCTGGTCGTTCCAGGCCGCCCGCCGTTGGATGCCGACCTTCTCGTTGCGGCTGCTGGAGAAGATCACCTGGTCGGGACCGCACCAGGTGGCCGCCATGTCCGAGTACGGCGTGTTGATCTTCAGCGGCGTGATGGTGAAGCGCTCCTGCTGGTCGGTGAACTTGCGGGCGAAGCTGGTGATGTTGCTGCGCTGGGCCCCTCCTTCCGGTGGGCGCGTGGCCAGGTAGCGGTCCATCCATTCCTCGGCCTGATCGTATTTGCCATTGCTCTTCAGGGCCTGGGCGTAGGCGTACAGGTCACGAGGCTCACGGTTCAGGAACTTCACCACGATGGCATACCAGCGCTCGGCCTCCTCGGAGTTGCCCAGCTTCATGTTGCACTCGGCCAGGCGCTTGGCCACATGCTCGTTCACGGCGCCCAGATCGGCGGCGGCACGATACTCCTTCTCAGCGAGCGCGTAAGCCAGCTGCGCGAAGTGCAGATCGCCCGAGCGGATGCGCGCATCGGCGCCTCCTTGAGCCATCGCTGCCCTTGCCGGCAGCAGGGGCAGCACAAGCAGGAGGAACAGGCGGAGCGCGCGCATGGGTCAGAAGTAGCGTGGTGAGATCGTCCGCCCCTTGGTGAACTTCAGGTCGTAGCTCAGCATCACCTCGTGCGTGCCGGCGTTGTAGGCGCCCACTCGCGTGGTGGTGAGGTCGAAGGCGTAGCCCGCCCTGAACTGCTCGCTGAACTGATACTGCGCCATCACGCCGAAGGCATTGCCCACGCGGTACATGCCGCCCAGCCAGATGCGCTCCCGCAGCAGGAGGTTCAGGTTCACATCCAGTGAAAGCGGCGCACCCGCCACCGCGCGCAGCATCACCGAGGGCTTCAGCTTCAGGTCGCGGCCCACGTCGAACACCGCACCACCGAGCAGGAAGTAGTGGCGATCCTCCTGCGCGGTGGCCACCACGGCGCTCTGTGCCTCGGTGAGGGTGTTCTGCAACAACTTGGGCGCCGAAAGGCCCACGTACCAGCGAGGCGCGTGCCAGAAGAGGCCGAACCCGAAGTTCGGCAGCGCCTTGCTGCTGATGCTCGCGGCGGACGGATCCACTTCCACGGTGCTCAATCCTGCGAGGTCGGCCTGGAAGAGGTTCACCCCGCCTTTCAGACCGAAGGCCAGGCGAGAGCGCTCGCCGGTGCGGATGCGGTACGCCACGTCCAGAAAAGCGCCGGTCTGCCGCGTCGGACCCACGCGATCATGCAGCACGGTCCCACCCAGGGCCAGTCCGTTCAGCGGCAACGGGGAATGCAGCGTCAGGGTCTGCGTGCTGGGCGCCCCCTCGAAGCCCACCCACTGGTGCCGCGTGAGGGCCATGATCGTGAACACATCCGCACTGCCCGCGTACCCCGGATTGAAGGCCAGCGTGTTGAACATGTACTGGCTGTACAGGGGATCCTGCTGCGCACGCACGCGACCGGCCACCACGCCCAGCAGGAGCAGCACGAAAAGGGCGTGGACGACGGAGCGGCGTTTCATCGGTTCAGGTAGACGTATCCCTTGAGCGGTTCGCGACCGCCGCCCAGTTCGATGATGTAGTAGTACGTGCCGCTCGGCAGCTGACCCGAGAGGCTCGCGCGTTGCGAGGTGCCGTCCCAGACCACCGTGCTGTTGTCATAGCCCGCAGCGCTGTAGACCTCATCGCCCCACCGGTTGAAGATCACGACCGTGTTCCCCGGCCAGCCTTCGATGCCCGGCAGCTGGAAGGTCTCGTTCACCCCATCCCCGTTCGGCGAGAAGAGCCCCGGCACGAACACGTCGTCCTCGAAGGCGCAGGGGCTCACCCCCTCCACCAGTTGTGGCGAACATCCGTTGGCGTCCGTCACCGTGAACGCAAAGTCCTGGCTGGTGAGGATGGACGTGCTGGTGAATACGAAGGGCGCCGTGGCGGAAACCGCACCGTCGAGTCCGGTGACACTGTATGTGGACGAATCGCCGCCGCTGATGGTGAACTGCACGACGTAGGTGCGGTCCACTTCGTTGCAGATGCGCGTCAAGCCGCTTACGGTCACCCCTTCGAAGAGGGTCACCGATACGGTGGCCGAAACGGGCGCACAGCCCGGGATCTGCACCGTGTAGCGGAAACCGTAGGTGCCCGGTCCCAGCAGGGTGGTGTTCAGCGCCGCGCCCGTCAGCGTGCCGCTCGAGTTGAGCTCCGTCCACGTGCCGCCCACCAACGGCTGGCCGGCAAGGGCCGCGAAGAGGTCATAGGCCGTTGCCGTGTTGCAGAGGGTGACGCTGCTGTCCGCCCCCGCACTGGCAGGCTGGTTCACGGTGATGGTCACCGTCGCCGTGGCGTTGGTGCATGGCGCGCTCCCCTGGACCGTGTAGGTGTAGGTGCCCGGCACATCGGTCGCCGTTTCGAAGGATCCGTCGTGACCGGATCCCAAGGGGTTGGTCCAACTGCCTCCCGTCTCCGGGGTCCCGGTCAGGGCGTCGAAGAGGTCCACCGTACCGGCGTTCGCGCAGGTCTGCACCGTGGCGTTCCCACCGGCATCGGGCGCCGCCGCCACGTGGATGATGACGCCGACCGACACCAGTCCGCAGGCCACGGTCTGCACCTCGTAGGTGAACGGATAGCTGACCCCGCTCGGCAACTGGGCGGCGTTGAGGACGGAGCCGTTCAACTGCCCCGTACCCGAATTGTCGATCCAGGTGCCAGTCTGCACCGTGCCGACCGGCAGGGAGTTGAACAAGTCGTATGCTGCGTTGCCGCAGATGGTGTCGATGGCGCCCGTGCCGATGTCGATCCCGGCGGACACCTCCACGGTGACGGTGGTCTGGTCGTTCGGGCACGGGCTGATGCCTGCCACGGTGTACACAAAGGTGTAGGTGCCCAGACCCACCACCGTGGCATCGAACAGGCTGTCCGTGAGCGCGCCGGTCCCTCCTGGATCGGACCACCCCCCACCTGCATCATACGGGGCCTGCAAACCCTCGAAGAGGTCCTGCGCTGTCTCCGTCACACACACCGGCAGGGTGAGCCCGGTGCCCGCCTGCGGTTCGGGCACCTCGTTCACGATCAGGGTGGCGGTATCGTTCGCGCACGCTCCATCGCCTTCCATCACATACTGATAGGCTCCAGGATCATCCACGGCGGGGTCGTAGAGATCATCCGGTAGAAGCCCACCGTTCGGGTCCAGCCAGTCCCCCTGCGAGTCCGGGGAGCCACCCAACTGTCCGTTCATGACGAACGAGGCCTGGGACGAACACACGGTGACGGCATTGTCCAACCCGGCGTTCACCGCTTGGT
The DNA here is from genome assembly GCA_020847755.1 of Flavobacteriales bacterium. Lineage (GTDB taxonomy): Bacteria > Bacteroidota > Bacteroidia > Flavobacteriales_F > PHOS-HE28 > PHOS-HE28. The sequence continues at coordinate 15,047 of JADLBK010000012.1, forward strand.
TCTCGGTGATGGTCACCGTGGCCTGGTCGGGGAAGCAGAACAAGGAGCCCTGCACATTGTACACGTAAAGCCCGTCGTTGTGGATGTTGGGGTTGTATATGCCGCTGTAGGGCACATTGCCCGGTGCCAGCCAGGCACCATCCGTATCCGCCCCGGGAAGAAGGGTGATCAAGGCCACCAATCCGCCATCGCTGCACACGCTCAGGCTCGTGTCGGGTCCTGCGTACGGCGCGGCCTCCACGGTCATGGTCACCGTGGCCTGGGCCTGCGGGCAGTTGCCGATGGCCGGCACCGTGTAGGTGTAAGCCCCGGAGGTATCCACCGCCGGATCGAACTGTCCGCTGTGCGGCAGGCCGTCGGGGTCCGTCCATGTGCCGTTGGCATCCGGGCTGCAGCCGTTGGTGCTCAGGAACTGGATCAGCAGGAAGGGGTTGGCGTTGCTGCACACGGTCTGGCCGCTCGTGCAGCCCGCATTGGGACCCTCGAGTACATTGACCACCAGTCTGGCCGTGTCCCCTTCGCATGCTGCGGAAGGGGCCAGGATGTAGTCGAACGGCCAGGCACCCACACCGGCCAGTGAGGCGTTGAACACTCCATTGACCATCGCGCCCGAACCACCCACATCCACCCAGGTACCGCCGGCTTGCGGTGTGCCCTGCAGCAGATCGAAGAGCGACACCAGGCTCTCGCTCTCACATACATCGGCCGCGCTGTCATCACCAGCATCGAGACCTTGCACCACCTGCACCGTGACCGTGGCCGAAGCTGAGGTGCACGGGCTCGTACCGGTGACGGTGTACGTGAGATCGTAGCTGCCCGTAGGCACACCGGTCGCGTTCCAGATGCCGCCGGTGAGGACGCCCAAGCCGCTGGTGTTGGCCCACACGCCCCCAAGGTCCTCTCCGTTCAGGCCGGTGGAGAGATCCACCGCGCTGGCATCCACACAGGCGGCCAAGGAGCCCGGCTGTCCGGCGTTCGGGGCCGGCACCGTGGTGATCTGCACGGTCGCGCTCACCGTGGCGCAGGGCGCTGCGGCCGGGATCGTGTATACGTAGGCCCCCGGCGGATCGGTGGCCGGGTCGAAGTTGCCCGTGGGCACCGGTCCGTTCGGTCCGCTCCACGTGCCGCCCGGATCGGGCGAACCGTTCAGCAGGGTGGACAAGGCCACCAATGGACCGTTGCTGCACAGGGTGCGCGCCGCATCCACCCCGGGGAAGGGCTGCTCGCTCTCGAAGATGGTGACCTTGGCCGTGTCGTTCACGCAGGGCGCATCGCCGAACAGGATGTAGCTGTAGGTGCCCTCGATGGAGATCCCGGGCACATAGGTCCCGGAGAACGGTCCGTTGTTCGGATCGCGCCAGGTGCCCCCTGGCTCGGGCCCGCCTTGCAGAAGCGGGAACAGGGGGAAGGACGGCTCGGTGCTGCAGACCTCCTCCACGCCATCGGTCCCCGCCCACGGCTGGTGGTTCTCGATCACCGTCACCGTGCTGGAATCGTTGGGGCAGGCCTGCACGCCGCCCACCCGGTAGGTGTACACGCCCGGCGGGCTCGACCCGGGGAAGTAGATGCCGACCACGGTGACCCCGTTGGGGTCGCGCCAGGTGCCATTGAAGTCCGGCCCACCGGTCAGCAGCCCCAACAGACCGAAGGGGTTCTCATCATCGCAAACGATGGTGACACCATTGCCGCCCGCGTTGGGGGCATTGTTCACCACCACCGTGACGCGCGCGGTGTCGTTCGGGCAGGGCGACTGGGCGGTGCGGATGTACTTGTAGACCCCCGCGATATCCAGGCTCGGCTGGAAGAGCCCGTTGTGCGGCTGGTCGAGCGGGTTCAGCCAGTTGCCGCCCGGTTGCGGGTTGCCGGTGATCTGGTTGAACAGGTTGATGGTGGGTCCGGGGCGGCAGACCACCGTGGTCACATCATTGCCGGCGTTCACGCTGTTGCTCACCCCGATGGTGACCGTGGCGGAGATGGCCGGGCACGGCGGCGGTCCGCTCACCGTGTACACGTATACCCCGGGCGGGTCCTGACCTGGACAGAACACGCCATCGTCCACCCCGTTGGGCCCTGTCCATGTTCCGTTGGCCGCCGGCGACCCGCCCAACTGCGTGAAGAGCGAGAAGCAGGGTTGGGACGAACAGACCGACCGCGTGACACTGGTGCCCGGACTCAACGGCGCGCTCACGGAAACAATGACCACCGCCGAGTCCGCCGGGCAGGGGAACACACCGTTCACCTTGTACTTGTACGCTCCTGGTGGATCGTTCTGCGGGTTGAACACACCCCCGTGCAACTGCCCCAGCGGGTTGGTCCAGAAGCCGGTATTGTCCGCACCGCCCAGCAGAAGGAACAGGTTCAGCGACCCGCCGGTGGAACACGCCGTCGTGGAGGTGCTGTTGCCCGCGTTCGGCCGGGGGTTCACGAACACACTGGCCACCGCGCTGTCCGCTTCGCAGGCCCCGCTGGCCGGCACCACGTAGGTGTAGTCGCCTTCGGGGTCCACCAGCGGATCGAACAGCACATCGGTGATCGCCCCGTTCGGGTCACGCCAGAACCCGCCCGCATCCGGCGTGCCGCTCAACACCGTGCTGAGCAGGAAGGCGCCCGCATCATCGCACACCGTCACCTGACCGTCCCCTCCCGCATCCGGCTCCAAGGTCTTGTTCACGGTGAGCACCGCGAAGGCGTTGCTGCACGGGAAGTTCCCTGGTACCGTGTACACATAGGCCCCGGAGGGGTCCACACCGGGCACGAACAGGTTCGCATGCACCTGGTTGTTCGGGTCCGTCCACGTGCCCGTCAACTGCGGTGTCCCACCCAGGCTGTCCGTCATCACGAACGGCGCATCGTTCTCGCACACGCTTACCGGGCGCCCCTGGCCCGCGTTCGGCGGGGCCACCTCGGTGACGGTCACCGTGGCGATGGCATCCTGGCAGGGAGGGTCGCCATCAACCCGGTACTCATACACACCGGGCAGGTCATTCACCGGGTTGTAGCTCGGTCCGTGCGGCTGGCCGTTGAACTTCCAGGTCCCACCCGCGTCCGGGGTGCCACCCAGCACCGTGAACAACTGGAACACACCGCCGTTGCCGCAGACCACCGTGTCCGCACTGAGCCCCGCATCCGGCGCCCCTTCCACGTTCACGGTCATCACCGCTTGGTCGTCCGGGCAGAACCCGCCACCGTCCAGGAAATACGTGAAGTCGTAATTGCCCGGGGCCACGAGCGTGGCATTGAACACCCCGTTGGTGAGCGCGTTCGTGTTGTCGTTGTCGATCCAGACACCGCCCGGATCGGGCCCGCCGTTGAGGTGCACGAAGAGGTCATAGGCCGTTTCATTGCCGCAGACCTGCCGGAACGTGTTGCTTCCAGCGTCCAGTTGCGGCACGATGGTGATGGACACCTCGGCCGTGTCATTCGGGCACTGACCTGAGCCAAGCACCACGTAACGGAACAGATAGACGTTGTTCGGCAGCCCGTTGGTCTGGAGCACACTGCCGGACAACTGGCCCGTGGTGTTCACATCCAGCCAGGTGCCGCCCGCCGTATATGGCGGCAGCAGCAGCGTGAAGAGGTCGATGGCGCCCGAGTTCGTGCACACCGTCGCAGCCCCATCGCCTCCGGCCGTGGGCGCGTTGTTCACCACGACGGTGACGATGGCCGAAGCTGATGCGCAAGACGCATTGCCCGCTACGGTGTAGGTGTATTGCCCTGCGGGACTGGTGCCCGGGGTGAAGGTGCCGTTCATCGCACCGCCCGGCCCGCTCCATGTACCGCCCGCTGCCGGCGTCCCGCCCAGCGAACCGAACAGGCCGAAGGGCGCCGCGTTGCTGCACACCGTGATCGTGTTGTTGGTGCCGGCGTTCGGCGGGGCCACCTCCTGCACGATCACCGAGGCGGTGGCGTTGGCGCACGGCGGGTCCCCGGCCACGGTGTACGTGTACACGTCAGGCACGTCCGTCAGCGGGTCGTAGATGGGGCCGTGCGGCGACGTGCCCGGTCCGGTCCAGGACCCGTTGGCATCGAAGGGCGCCACCAGCACCAGGTTCAGCGCGAACGAGGACCCATTGCCGCACACCAGGGTGTCCCCGTTGATGCCGGCGTTGGGCGCCTGCTGCACGTTCACCGTGGCGAAGGCCGTGTCGTTCACACAGGGCGCCGTACCGCTTACCACGTAGCGGTATGGTCCGGGCAGGCTCTGGCCCGGGACGAAGTTGCCCGAGGGCACGGTCACCCCGTTCGGGTCCGTCCACACCCCGGTGGTCATCGGCGACCCACCGAGCACGGAGATCAACGGAAAGCTGCCGGTGTTGCTGCACACGGTGGTGCTTCCGTCCGTCCCGGCCCTCGGCGCGATGCGGCGGGTGATCTGCACGATGGCCACCGCATCCGCGCAGGGCGGGGCGCCCACCACCGCGTAGGTATAGGTGCCGCCGACATCGGTGGCCGGGTCGTATTGACCCGAGTGCGGCTGGCTCGCGGGATCGGTCCACGTGCCACCGGGATCCGCTCCGCCCAGCAGCGCGAGGAGGTCCACCACGGGATCATCGCTGCACACCGTGATGGCGGCGCTTGTTCCGGCGTTCGGCGCCGTGGTCTCGTCCACGTCCACCGTGGTGATGGCATTGGCACACGGTGCAAGGCCCGTCACCGTATAGGAGTAGAGGCCGGGCGTGGACGTGCCGGGCACGTAGGTCCCGGAAGGCACGGCCACGGCATTGGGATCGGTCCAGGTCCCGTTCACCGCCGGCGATCCGCCCAGGCTGTCCACCAGGTCGAAGGCCCCCTCGGTGCTGCACACCAAGGCGGTGCCCGAACTGCCCGCGTTCGGCGCCGGGGTCACGGTGATGGTCACCGTGGAACTGGCATCGGCGCACGGCGCCTGGCCCTGCACGGTGTACGTATAGATACCGGGATCATCGCTGCCGGGATCGAAGGTTCCGGAGAAGGGGTCCCCGTCCGGGTCCGTCCAGCTGCCTCCCGGGTCCGGAGCGCCCCCCAGCTCACCGAACAGCTGCACATCGGCATCCGTGGAGCACAGCAGCAGGGTGGCGTTGGTGCCCGCATCCGGGGCGATCACCAGTTGCACGGTGACCGTGGCCACGGCCGGGTCGCAGGGCGATTGGCCGGTGACCGTGTAGGTGTAGGTGCCCTGCGCGCTGGTGCCCGGAATGAAGGTGCCGTTGAACGCCGCGTTGTTCGGATCGGTCCAGGCACCGGTGAGGTCCGGGGTGCCGCCCAGGGAATCCACCAACGCGAAGGAGCCCCGCGTGCTGCAGACCACGACCGTGCGGTCGCTGCCCGCATCAGGCGCTGGGCGAACGGTGATGGTGAGCTGGGCCGAGGCGTTCGAGCACGGGGCGATCCCCGTCACGGTATAGGTCCACACCCCGGCCGGACCCACGGCGGGGTCGAACAGATCGCCAGGGATCGGCCCACCAGGGCCCACCCACTGCCCGCCCGCATCGGGGGTGCCGTTGAGCTGCGCGGTCAGCGAGAAGGGGGCGTCATCGCTGCACACAGTGATGCTGCGATCCCCGCCGGCGTCAGGGGCGGACTGCTCGCTCACCGTGACCGTGGCCGTTGCGTCGATGCAGGGCGCCACTCCGGGTATCAGGTAGGTGTAGATCCCGGCCGGGGACACGCCCGGGGTGTAGGTCGGGGGATGTGGACCTCCGGGACCGGTCCAGCTGCCCCCGGGATCGGCGGTGGGTCCCAACAGAGCGAAGAGGCTGAAGGGGGCATCGTCGCTGCACACCCCGATACTGGTGCTGACCCCGGCCACGGGTTGCGCGTTCACCACCACGGTCACCGTGGCCGTGGCCACCGGGCAGCCACCGCCCGCATTGACCGTATAGGTGTAGATGCCCGGGGGATCCGCGCCGGGATCGAAGGTGGACCCATGGGGGGCGGTGGCCGGGTCCGTCCAGGTCCCACCGACATCCGGCGTACCGCCCAACGCGGCGAACAGGTCCAGCGGCGCATCCGTGTCGCACACGGTGAGCCCCGTGGAAACGCCCGCATCGGGGGCCGGGCCGATGGTCGCAGACCATCCCGCGAAGGTGTTGGCCGCGTCGCTCACCCAGTGGAACGTGAGGCACCCGCTGGGGCCTGTGGCGGTGAACGTCTGGCCGTTCAGCGAGTTGGCGCCGTTGCCCGTGCCAAGCAGAGGGTCCGCCGTGCTGGTGCCGTCGTGGATGAAGAGCTGGTCCGTGGCCCCGGGCTGCACCGCCCACGCCGTGAAGGTCACCGACACGGTGGAGCCCGATCCAGCACCATTGGTCGGGCACAGGGTGGCCGTGAGGTCCTCGTTGTCCCCGTATGGTCCACCGGAACCTCCGCTGTCCAGGAACTCCCCACTGCAGGCCTGCCAGCTGGCGTTGCCCATCACGAAGGTCTGGGCCTCCACGGAGGCGGTGGATAACAGTACCACCGCCAAGGCCGCACCCCACGGGCGGATCGGTCCAAGGATCGGGTCGAAGCTCACGGTCGGGCGCAAGGGGGTGCAAGGTAGCCAAAACACCCCTCGGAACGCCAGTCCAGCGCGGGTTTTCGCCCGGTCACGGGCTCGCTGCGACGAGCGGCTCGGGCGTGTGGACCTGTCGCCATCCTACGACGCTGGTCACGGTGCCACGGGCGCTGCCGGGGGCGTGATGCCCGCCTTGGTGCGCGGGGCCGGACGGTCTTTGCCGAAGGTGAGGGCCAGCATGACCTCATGGGTGCCCTGGCTGTAGCGGCTCATCCCCGTGGTGGTGAGGTCGAACGAATACCCGAACTGGAACATCTTCTTCAGCCAGCAACCCACCATGAGCGGAATGGCGTCGTTGGACCGCCAGCCCCCTCCGATCCAGAGGATGTCCTTGTAGTTCAGCGTGAGATTGATGTCCACCTTCGGGGGCACCGGGCTCACGTACTTCACCAGGAAGCTCGGCTCCAGGCGCAGGTCATCGGAGAACCGGATCCGGTATCCGCCGGTGGCGAAATAGTGCCGCTCCAACCGGCTGAGCGTCTCCTCCTGTTCATCGAAGAAGTAGATGCGGTTGTTGAACAGCTGCGGAGCGGTGGCGCCGAACCAATAGTTGGGGTGGTGCAACAGGAACGCGAAGGTGGCATCGGGCATCACGTCACCGCGCAATTGATCGTCCATCACCGGATCGCTGCCATCGTGGAAGGTGATCTTGGACCCATCGATGAGGAACTGGACCAACCCGCCGCTCAGCGACAGGCCCAGACGCAGCTTTTCGGTGAGCTGGAGGTGGTAGGCGTAGGTGAGCTGGAACCCGGTGCGGCGCGTGGGGCCCACGTTGTCGGTGAACAGGAAGCCGCCCAACCCCATCTTGCGGCCCACCGGTGTGGTGGCACTGAGCATGAAGGTGCGCGGAGCATCCTGCACCCCCACCCACTGATAGCGGTGCGCGCTGCGCAGTTCGAACCAGGGCCGCGAACCCGCCACGGACGGGTTGTAGAGGTAGTCCTGGCTCACGTACTGGCTGAGCTGCGGCAGTTGCTGCGCGGCCGCCGTGCCGGCGACCATCAACAGCGGAAGGACTTGGTGGCGCAGGTTCATGGCTTCAGCGGATGACGGTCAGCGGACCGGTGTAGGGTTCGGGGAAATCCGGGTGGTTGAGGCGGATGGCATAGTAGTAGGTGCCCACAGGCACCAACCCACCGTTGTAGCGGCCATCCCAAGGCTCCTTGTAGCCCACGCTCTGGAACAGCAGCTCGCCCCAGCGGCTGTACACCTCCACCTCGCACTCGGGGAACAGGTCGATCAGGTCGATCTGCCATGCATCGTTCCATCCGTCGCCGTTCGGGGTGAACCCGGAGGGGATCACCACCTCGGGCACCACGGTCACCAGCACTGAATCCACGGCCGAACAGCCGTCCGGCGTGGTCACCGTGAGCACGAACCAGGTGGTGCCCGGAGGCGTGGCCAATGGGTTGGCCGAGGTCGGATCGTTCAACAACGAGTCCGGTTGCCAGCTGAAGGTGGAGCCCGGCGGACCGCTGGGATCGTCGCCCAGTTCGGTCTGTGCGTTGAGGAAGATCGTCCGGTCGGGCCCGGCTTCGGCGAAAGCCGAGGGCCACACCTCCACGGTCACCTGATCCTGCGCCGAGCACGGCCCATCCGTCACCGTCAGCGTGTAGGTGTAGGTCCCCGGGGCCAGGCCCGCGAGGGAAAGCACGGGCTGGGTACCCACCACGGTGCCCTGACCATCCGTCCATTGCCAGCTCGTGGCGCCGGTGCTCGCGCTGCCGTCCAGCGTCACCAACGCCCCTGAACAGACCTGTTGGTCCGCTCCCGCATCGGCGATCACGGTCACCAACGGATCCACTTGGGCATTGGCGCTGACCGAGCAGCCGTTGGCGTCGGTCACCACCACGGTGTATGGCCCGGGGAACAGCTGCACGATGTCCTCCGCGCTGCTGGAGAACCCGCCCGGACCGGCCCACAGCACGGTGTAGCCGCCCACCCCGCCACCGATCGTGATGGCGATGGAGCCGTCGGCCGCGGTGTTGCAGCTCGCCGGCACGATGTTGTCCACCGTCACCTGCACCGGTGCCGGCTCCTGGATGGTGAAGGTGACCGTGGTGTCGCAGCCGATCGCATCGGTGATCGTCAGCGACCAAACGCCCGGGCAGAGCCCGGTGGCCGAGGCGGTGCCCTGACCGTTCGGCGGCACGGGCGACCAGGAGAAGCCGTAGTTCCCGAAGCCACCGGTCGGCGCCACCGTGATGGTGCCATCGCACGCGCCATTGCACAGCACGTCCGTCACCACCGCGTTGGGCACGATGGGTGCGAAGGGCAGGATGGTGAAGGCCACCGTGGTGTCGCACCCCAGGCTGTCGGCGATCGTCACCGTCCAGTTCCCAGGGCAGAGGCCCGTGGCGTTCGGGGTGCCCTGACCGCCCCCCGGTTCCGGCTGCCACAGGTAGGTGAAGCCTCCGGCACCGCCCGACGGGCTCACGCTCGCCGTGCCATCACAGGGTCCGAAGCAGGTCTCGTTGGTGAACAACAGGCCGGCATCGATGGCCGCACCCTGTCCGATGGTGAAGGGCAGCGTGACCGTGCATCCGTTCGCATCAAGTGCGACCAAGGTGTAGTCACCGGCACAGAGCCCCTCGATGAAGGTGCTGTCCTGAGCCAGGATCACACCACCGGCATCGGACCAGGTGAGGGTATAGCCCGGGACACCCCCGCTGAGAACGACCGTGGCCGTGCCCGCACAATCACCGAAGCAGAGGTTGTCCGTCGTGGACAATTGCGCCTCGAGGAGCGGGGGATCCACCACGGTGAAGGTGAGCGTGGTGTCGCAGCCGTTCAGGTCGGTGATGAGCACGGCATGGCTGCCTGCGCACAGCGAGAACGCCGCATTGGTGCCGTCGCCGTTCGGCGGGTCGGGCGTCCAGTCGAAGCTGTAGCCGGGTGTGCCGCCCGCCACGGTGAGCACGATGCTGGCATCGCAGGCGCCGTTGCAGCTCACCGGCTCCTCCGCCGCGGTGATCGTGAGCGGTTGCGGCTCCAGGATGAGCACCGCCACCGTGATGCTGCAGCCACTGGCATCGGTGATGGTCAGGTCGTAGGTGCCCGCGCAGAGGTCCGTCACCTGGGGTGTGCCGTCGCCGTTGATCGGATCGGGCGACCAATCGATCGTGTACGGACCGACACCCCCGCTGATACCCACCGTGGCGGTGCCGTCACACAGCCCCGCACAGGTCACCGGCGTGGTGCTCAGCTGCGCCACGATGGGATCGGGCTCCACCACGGTGGCCGTGTCGATGGTGATGCAGCCCGAAGCGTTGGTGACCGCGATGAAGTACGGTCCGGTGCATAGGCTGTCCAGGCTCGTCCCCGGTTCGTTCAGGTCGTTGCCGAGGGCGTCCGTCCACACCACCGTGCAGGGTGGATCGCTGCAGATGAAGGAGGCCGACACCTCGCCGTCGCATTCACCCGGGCAGCTGGTGATCCCGTCGGTCGTGCTCACCACTTCGCCGTTGCTGTCGGTGATGGGCACCAACAACGCGGCGAGGCAGCCGTTGGCATCCTGCACCGTGGCCGTGTACAGGCCCGCACAGAGGTTCGTCACCACGCTGTCCGCGCCCACCGGGGTCCCGTTGAGGGTCCAGGCGAACGTGTACGGCGGTGTTCCACCGGCGACCTCCACCTCGGCCGTGCCGATGCACTGGCCGCATTCGCTCGGTGTCGCGCTCGCTGTCAGCACCAGCGGTGGCGGCTCGGCGATGGTGTACGTGATCAGCGTATCGCAGCCATTGGCATCGGTGATCAGCAGGTCGTAGCTGCCGGCGCAGAGGCCGAAGGCCGCGTTGGTGCCATCGCCGTTCGCCGGCACCGGCGCCCAGGCGTACGTGTACGCCCCCGTACCTCCCTGCACCGTCACCACGATGCTTCCGTTGCACTGCGCATCGCAGGAGGCATCCTCCACCACGGCCGAGGCGCTCAGCGGCTGTGGCTCCAGGATCAGCACGTTCACCAGGGTGTCGCACCCCGTGCCCTGATCGACGATGTGCACCGTGTACACCCCGGCGCACAGCCCGCTCACCTGCGGACCGCCATCCCCTGTGATCGGATCGGGCGACCAGTCGAAGGTGTAAGGTCCGATGCCGCCGGTGGGACCCACGGTGGCCGTGCCATCACATGCACCGGCGCAGCTCACGGGCGTGGACGAGAGGCCCGGCAGCAGCGAGGTGCCCGGTGCCACCACGGCCGTGTCGATCGTGATGCAGCCTGCAGCGTTCTCCACGGCCATGAAATAGCTGCCCGCACACAGGCCCGTCAGCACATTGTTGTTCTGGAGCAGCGTATCGCCCTGCGCATCGGTCCACGTCACCGTGCATGGCGGCAGCGAACAGACGTACTGCACGCTCACTTCACCGTCGCACGTGTTGCTGCAGGAGGTGCTGCCGTCGGTGACGGTGAGCACTTCGCCGTTCGCATCGGTCACGGGCACCACGAGGCTCGCGCTGCAACCGCCCGCATCGGTCACCGTCACCGTGTAGAGACCTGCGCACAGCCCTGCCAGCGATGGTGCGCTGCCTGCGGGAAGGCCGTTGCCATCGGTCCACTGGATGGTGTAGCCCGGTGTACCACCGGCGATCACGACCTCCGCCGTGCCGTTGCACACCTGGCACTGGCTGGGCGTGCTGCTTCCCGAAAGCACCAGCGCGGTCGGCTCGGCGATGGTGAACACCACGGTGGTGTCGCATCCGTTCAGGTCGGCGATGGTGACCGTCCAATCCCCTGGGCAGAGATCGATCGCAGAGGAGCTGCCCTGCCCGTTGGGCGGCACGGGCTGCCAGAAGTAGGTGTAGCCCGGCGTGCCACCGACCGGGTTCAGCACGATGCTCGCGTCGCAGCTGCCCGGGCATCCTTCCGGCGAGATCACGGCCACGGGGTCGATGGGCGTGGGCGCCAGGATCAGCGCGCTCAGCTGCAGGGTGCATCCGCCCTGGTCCGTGATCAACAGATCATAGGCACCGGCGCAGAGCCCGGTGGCCTGTGGCCCCCCGTCACCGCCCGGCGGGTCGGGGGTCCAATCGAAGGTGTAGGGCGGCTGCCCCCCCACCGGGCCCACCGTGGCGGTGCCATCGCAACTGCCCGCGCAGGTCTCGGGCGTGCTGCTCAGGTTGGCCACGATCGGCGGCGGCGAGGCCACGACGGCCGTGTCGATGCTGATGCAGCCCGATCCGTTGGTCACCTGCACCAGGTAGCTGCCCGCGCACAGGTTGGTGGCCGTGTCCGTGGGCTGGCCAAGATCCACGCCGAGCGCATCCGTCCACAGCACCGTGCAGGGGGGGTCGCTGCACACGTATTGCACGCTCACTGAACCGTCACAACCGCCCGGGCAGCTGGTGAGACCGTTGGTCGTGGCCAGCATTTCCCCATCGCTGTCGGTGAGCACCACCGGCAACGAGAACAGGCATCCGTTGGCATCGCTCACCAGCACGGTGTAGAGCCCGGCGCAGAGGTTGACCACGGCACTGTCCGTGCCGATGATCACACCGCCCTGCCCCGTCCACTGGAAGCTGTACGGCGGTGTGCCCCCGGCGGGCTCCACCTCGGCCGCACCAATGCACTGCTGACACTGGCTCGGCGTGGTGGTGAGGGTGGCCGTCAGCGGCAGCGGCTCGGCCAGGATGAAGGTGGCCGTGGTGTCGCACCCGTTCGCATCCGTCACAAGCACCACATAGGTGCCCGGGCACAGACCGAAGGCGCTGTTGCTGCCATCGCCGTTCGGCGGGTCCGGCGTCCAGTTGAAGGAATAGCCTGGCGTTCCACCGTTCACGTTCAGCACCACGCTCCCATCGCATTGGCCATTGCAGGTGATGGGCGATACCGACGCGCCCAGGTCCAGGGGCGGCGGTCCGGTGATCAACACCTGCACGGTGGTGTCGCAGTTGAAGAAGTCGGCGATGGTCACCGTGTACACGCCTGCGCACAGGCCCGTGGCCTGAGGCGTGCCCTGGCCTCCGCCCGGAGCTGGTGACCACGTGTAGGTGTACGGCGCTTCACCGCCCGTGGGGCCCACCGTGGCCGTGCCATCGCAGGTGCCCGCACAGCTCACCGGTGTGGTGCCCAGGTTCGGCTCGATCGGCTGGAATGGCAGGATGGTGTAGCTCTCGGTGGTGTCACAGCCCAGTGCATCGGTGATGGTGAGGCTGTAGGTGATGCCTGCGCAAAGCCCCGTGGCGATGTTGGTGCCCTGACCACCACCTGGTGCCGGCGTCCACAGGAAGGTGTATGGCGCACCGTTCCCACCCGTGGGGAAGGCCGCCGCACTGCCCGTGCACGGTCCATCGCAGGTCTCGTCGCCCCACTGCAGGCTCGACACGATCGGGGGCGGCTTCACCACATTGAACGTCACCGTGGTGTCGCATCCGTTCACATCCGTCACCGTCAGGGCATACAGGCCGTCGCAGAGGCCCGTCACGCTACCCGTGCCTTGGCCGGTGCCAGGAGCCGGTGACCAGAAGAAGGTGTAGGGGCCGGTGCCACCTGTGGGCGTCGAGGTCGCCGACCCGCTGCAGGTCAGCGCGCAGATGCCATCCACCACCACGAGGCCCACGTCGATCGGCTGCTGGGGCAGCACACCGAAGGTGAGGGTGGTATCGCAACCGCCCGCGTCGCTCACCGTGAGCACATAAGTGCCCGCGCAGAGGCCCGTGACGTTCGGCGTACCCTGCCCGCCACCCGGCGCTGGAGCCCAGGTGTAGAGGTAGCCAGGTTGTCCGCCGCTCACGGCCACGCTCGCCGTGCCGTCGCACGGTCCGTTGCAGGTCTCGTCCGTCACGGTCAGCACCGCGTTCAAGGCCGGCGGTGCCGGTACGTTGATCACCAATACCGTATCGCACTGTGCCTGATCACTGATCACCACGGTCCAATCCCCGGGGCAGAGCCCGCCCACGTTCGCCGTGCCCGCGCCAACCGGGGGCACGGGCGTCCAATCGAACGTATACGGTCCCACGCCGCCCGTCACCCCGAGATCGATGGCTCCATCGCACACATCGGCGCAACTGGCCGGTGTCACCTGCGGCGTGGCCTGGATCCCGCTCGGCGTGCTGATCGTGAAGGCGATCGTGGTGTCGCACCCGTTCGCATCGGCCACCACCAGCGTGTAGGCACCGGGGCAGAGACCTGTTGCGTTCGGGGTGCCCTGACCACCGCCGGGGGCGGGGGTCCATACGTAGGTGTAGCCCGGGGTGCCCCCGCCCGCCGGGGCCGTGGCCGTGCCATCGCATGCACCACCGCAGCTCGCCGGAATGGTCGCCAGCTGCACATCAAGCGGGTCCGGCGCATCGATCGTGATCGTCAGCGTGGTGTCGCAACCCACCGCATCCGTCACCAGCAGCGTGTAGTTGCCCGCGCAGAGCCCCGTGGCGTTCGGAGTGCCTTGCCCTCCGCCCGGCGCAGGGGTCCATGCATAGGTGTACCCGGGCGTGCCTCCGCTCACTGCGGCCGTGGCCGAACCATCGCACACATCGGCGCAGCTGGCATCCGTCGACGTCAGTTGCACATCCAGGGCCGGGGGTGCCTGCAGGTCGATCGTGAGCGTGGTGTCGCAACCTCCGGAAGCGATCGTCACGCTCCAGAGGCCCGCGCACAACCCCGTGGCCTGCGGTTGGCCCTGGCCGTTGGGCGGCTGCGGGACCCAGGTGTAGGTGTACGCACCGGTGCCGCCGGTGGGCGCCAGGGTGATGCTGCCGTCGCAGGAGGCCGAGCACACCGGCTCCACCACGACCTCGTTGGGCAGGATGGCCGTGGGGGCGTTCACTGTGAAGGCGATGGTGCTGTCGCAACCGAGCGCATCGGTCACGGTCACCTGGTAGGGCCCGGCGCACAGGCCGGTGACGTTCGGCGTACCCTGTCCCGCACCCGGCGCGGGCGACCACAGGTAGGTGTAGCTCGGTGTGCCGCCCGTGATGATCACCCCTGCTTCACCGTCGCACACCCCGGGACACGAGGCGTCCTGCACGGTGAGCGAGAACTGCAGGGGCACCGCGTCGAGGATGGTGAAGGGCACGGTGACCGTGCATCCGTTCGCATCCGTGATGAGCACGCTGGTCGGTCCGGCGCACAGGCCCGTCGCGTCCGCCGTACCCTGACCGCCGCCGGGTGCGGGCGTCCACACGTAGGTGTATCCGGGTGTGCCGCCGGTCACGGCCACGGACGCCGTGCCATCACACTGCCCGCCGCAGGTCACATTCGTCTGCGTGGGCACGGCATCGAGCGGCGGCGGGTCGGCGAGCACGAAGGCCAGGGTGGTGTCGCATCCGTTCGCGTCCGATACCGTGATGGAATACGGCCCGGCGCACAGCGCCGTGATCGCCGGCCCGGTCTGCCCGTTCGACCAGAGGTAGCTGTAGTTCGGGGTTCCGCCGGTGACCTGTACGGATGCGGCCCCATCGCACACACCGGCGCAGCTCAACGAGGTGGTGTCCAGCACAATGGTGAACGGCGGCGGCGCGGTGATCGCGAACGCGATCAGGGTGTCGCAGCCCACCGCGTCGGCCACCAGCAGCGTGTAGTTGCCGGCACAGAGGCCCGTGGCGTTCGGCGTGCCCTGGCCTGCGCCCGGCACCGGCGACCAGGTGTACGTGTACCCGGGCGTGCCCCCGCTCACCACCACGCCAGCACTGCCATCACAGGTGTTCGCACAAGTGGCGTTCGCCGGCGTCAAGGTGGCCAGGAGCGGTGGTGGCGAGGCGATGGTGAAGCTCACCAGCGTGTCGCAGCCCGTGGCCTGGTCGGTGATCAGTACAGTGCCGCTCCCGGCGCACAACCCGGTGGCCGTGCCGGTACCCTGTCCGCTTCCTGGCGTCGGGGTCCACTGGAACGTGAACGGGCCCACCGCCCCCGTCGGGGTGGCTGTGGCCGTAGCGTCGCAGGCATCGGCACAACTGGCCGGAGCGGTCACCAGGTTCGGCACGATCGGTGGCGGCGCCACCAGGTTGAACGCGATCAGCGTATCACACCCGTTGGCATCGGCCACCAACACCGTGTAGTTGCCCGCGCAAAGGCCGGTCACCTGCGAAGTGCCGTCCCCGGGCGGGGTGCCCGGCTCCCAGTTGTAGGTGTAGCCCGGTGTGCCACCCGTCACCGTCACCTCCGCCGTGCCGTCGCAATCGCCCGCGCAGCTCGGCGGCGCGCTCTGCAGCGTGGCTTCCAGCGCCAGCAACGTGATGCTGAAGGTGGTGTCGAACACACAGCCGTTGGCATCGATGATCTCCAACGTATTCACCCCCGCGCACAGCTGGGAGGGGTTCGGCACGGTCTCCGTCCCGTTGTTCCAGTTGTACTGATAGCCGAAACCCGTGCCGCCACCCGGGAAGGTGATCGCCGTGCCGTTGCAAACGTTGGCACAGGCCGGCGGATTGAGCCCGAAAAAGACCACACCCAGCGGCGGCGGCGGCGTCACCAGGATGGATGCGAAGCAGCCCACGTTCTGGCCCAGATCGGTGACGATCACCAGCTTGTTCCCCGCGCAGGTGTTCAACCACGGGAGGGACGTACCGGTGCCATTGGGTCCGCCCTGCCATTGGATCGCGAACGGCCCGATGCCGCCTTGGATGGAGACGGTCACCGCCGCATCGCACACCCCGTTGCAGCTCACCCCGAAGCCGCTGTAGTCGCTGGTCACCGTCGCATTCACCTGGAAGGGCGTCTGGCCGGCTCCTGTGCCACAGCTCACGGCCATGCGCATCAGCTCTTCCTGGCCCACCGTCGTGCCGTCCCAGCGCCGGGCCGTTCCGTTCACCAGAAGCGTCGTTGACGGTTCCCAGGCCACACGCTCGGCACCTTCCAGCCGGTCCAGCAGCACCGTGGCTCCCTCGGCCTTCAGACCGCCCGCTGCCCGCGGTCCGACGACGAGCGCTCCGGCCTTCAGGACACCGCCGTTCAACCGTAGTTCACCCCGCTCCAACCGCAGGGCGTGCGGCGCATCGATCGCCAGCGCGCTCAGCAGGTCCCAGCCGCCCGGGCCATCCAACACCACGTCGCTCGCCACCACCGCGCCGTGCAGGTCAATGACGGCATCGCCGGCGCGGCCCGTGAGCTGCACACCACCCCGCACCTCCATCCCCGCATCACCCGCCATCACCCAGCCACCGGCGATCGCCACGCGGGCTTCCGGGCCTCCGCTCACGCGCACACGCGCCCCGCGCGCATCCACATGCAGCGAGCGGCAGACCACCGATCCTTCCACACGCACCGCGGCCGACCGCACGCCACCGATGCGCACCTCGGTGCGTTCGTCCGGCACGCCGGCACCGCCCGCTCCATCCGGCGTGGCGGACCACATGCGGGCATCGCTCCAGCGGCCGTCACCGCCGGTCCAGTACAGGACGTCCTGCGCACTGGCCACCGCCCCCATCAGCAGGAGGGCGAGCAACAGTACCGGGCGGAAGAGCGTTCGGGGTCCGTGGTCCTTCATGGGGTCCTATTCGAAGATGGGGCAGCTGACGATGCGCTTGCTGGGGTCGACCGGTATGCAGGGGGTGATGCCCAGGATCACCTCGTGCGTGTTGCTGCTCGCGGCCTTCAGCCGTGAGGTGGTGATGTCGTACGCGTAGCCCACGGTGAAGAACTTCAGGAAGCCGACCTTCACCATGGCCACCACCGCATCCTGGTTGCGGTAGCTCACTCCGATGCCCAGCACCCGGTTCCACTCCAGCATGGCGTTGATGTCCATGGCCATGGGCGACCCGCGTGAGAGCTTGATCAGCGCGTTGGGGGTCACCGAGGTCTTGCGGCCGAGGCGCCAGCGGTAGCCTGCGCTCAGCATATAGTGCGGGCTCAGCCGCGAGTCGACCCCGATGCCGGGCACGCGGTTGTTCAGCAGCTGATGAACACTAAGACCGGCCCAGTACGTCCTGCTGTACAGCCAGATGCCGGGCGAGACGATCGGGAACACGAAGGTGGAGCTCCTGCTCGCCAGCACCGGGTCGTTGAAGTCGGCCACCAACGTCTGCCCCACATCGAACTTCTGTTGCTTCACCCCCAGGAAGGTGCCCATCGCCAGGTAGTGGTCCTTGTTCATGCGCACATGGTAGGCGTACGCCAGGTTGATCAGCGTATAGCCCAGCGGGCCCGTGTCGTCCGCCTCCACATAGCCGCCGATCCCGTGCTTGCCCTTCAGGTACGGCTTCTTCTTGTTGCGGAGGGTGGCGTGCACGCTGGCCCAGCCCGTGGTGGGCGCGTTCTCGAAACCGACCCACTGCTTGCGGAAGCCCAACCGCACATCGATGCAGTCCTTGCTGCCCGCCACCGCCGGATTGATGTTGAAGTAGTTGAGCACGTTCTGCGAGTACTGCGGCACCTGCTGCGCCCGAACCCCCAGGGCGCACAGCACGACCGTCAACAGCAGCGTGGCCCTCATCGCACGATGGTGATGGACCCGGTGTAGGCGGCGGCGGATCCGCCCTCCCGGGTGTTGAGCACGATGTGGTAGTAGTAGGTCGCCATCGGCAGCCGCGCTCCGCCGTTGGTGCCGTCCCAAGGCTCGGCATAGCCCACATCGCGGAACACGCGCTGGCCCCAGCGGTCGTAGATCGTCACCTCGCAGGCCGGGTAGTCCCTGATGCCGTAAATGGTCCACGTGTCGTTGTACCCGTCGCCGTTCGGAGTGAAGGTGTTGGTGGGCTGTATCCGGCGGATCACCTCCACCAGCACCTCGTCGCTGTAGGTGCAGCCGTTCAACTGCGTGGTCACCGTGTAGGTCGTGGTCTCCGTCGGGTTGGCCAGTGGATCGGGGATCGCGTCGTCGCTCAGTCCGGCGTTCGGCGTCCAGGTCCAGGTGGTGCCGCCGGTGGCCTCCAGCTCCGCGAACTCGCCCTCGCCGATCTCCACATCCTCGCCTGCGCTGAAGTCCACCCCAACGATGTCCGCTCCTGGACCGCTGAGCGTGACCCCGAAGTCGCACTGCGCGCTGATCGTGGCCCCGTTGTCCGCCACCCCGCTCACCAGCACCCAGTACTGCGTGTTGGGCGACAGGCTGTCCGTGGTCATGGTGAAGTCCACCGAATCCTGCGTGCAGTTGCCCACCGCCGTGAAGCTGCCCGGCTGGCAGCTGCCGTCCCCGCTCAGCACGATCACGCTGAGCTCATTGTCCATGCCGGCCACCACCGGGCAGTCCAGACCGTTGATGACCACGTTCACCGCACCGCCCTGCGTGTTGGTCGTGAAGGTGTACCACAGCACGCTGTTGGTGCCCGGGCAGAACCCCGGGATGCCCACCGCACCCGTATTGTTGCCTGTGAGCGGCTGCTGGGCGCAGAGCGTGAGGGCCGAGGCGCAATCGTCGTTCACCGGCTGGGCCCATGCCGCAGGCCCACAAGCCAGCAGAGGCAGCATCAACAAAGCGATCCGCAGCAGGGTGGACATGATGGCGACAGGACGCACGAGCGGCCGCGCCGAAAGTACCCGGGGGGCCGGCGGAGGCAGGCCGCAGCTCCCTCCAAGTTGCGCACACGGGCGTGTTGACGGGACAGGGTGCGGAGCGGTTCCTTTCGAGCTGGGTTCCATGGCCGTTCCAACGCTGGGATCATGCGTGAACGTGCGTCGCCCGGACCACACCATGCCCGTCGCGGTGCGGCCCGGGACGCCGGCGTTGGCCAAGCCGCGGATCACGGCGCGGCTCCCCATCTTTGCCGCCGCGTTGCCGAAGGTTTCCAGGGCATACGCCACCACCCACCATGAGCAACCAGGAAGACCGCCTCAAGACCCTCATCGGCCATGCCAAGGAGTATGGCTTCGTGTTCCCCAGCAGCGAGATCTACGACGGCCTCAGCGCCACCTACGACTACGGTCCCTATGGCGCGGAGCTGAAGAACAACATCCGCCGCTACTGGTGGGAGGCCATGACCAAGCTCAACGAGAACATCGTGGGCATCGACGCGGCCATCTTCATGCACCCCACCACCTGGAAGGCCAGCGGCCACGTGGACGCCTTCAACGATCCGCT
>JADLBK010000013.1 GCA_020847755.1 Flavobacteriales bacterium
ACGACCCGCAGCCCGTCCACACCTATCCACAGCCCGGCACCTACACCGTCTGCCTCACGGCCATCAGCATTCTCCAGCAGCCCGGCGGCGGGGTGATCACCTGTGTGGACAGCACCTGTGCACCGGTGACCGTGCCGGCCGGCGGGGGATGTGACAGCACCTATGTGGCGACGTACACCGCTCTGGTCATGGGCGGTTCAGTGGCCTTCCACGGGCTCTCCACCCTGCCCACCGTTGGGTGGTCGTGGGACTTTGGCGATGGCACATCCGGCGGTGGCCAGAACACGCAGCATGTCTATCCCGGGCCTGGTGCATACTACGCGTGCCTCAGCACCTGGTACTGGGAGCCGCTGGGGCAGGATACCTGCTGGGCCACGCATTGCCAGTGGATCAGTATCGCCTCCACCGCCTCCTGCGACAGCCTGTTCGTAGCGGACTTCGTCTGGACGGGCGTGGGAACGGCGATCGCGGTCCAGAACAACACACAGGCCAACGGGCCCATCTTGTCGGTGAACTGGGACTTCGGCGATGGCGGCACGGCCAGCGGCGGGTCGGCGGCGCACACCTATGCGGGTCCGGGCACCTACACGGTATGCATGACGGTGGTGGGCCTCGACCCCTGGTCACAGGACAGCTGCGTGGTGGTCCTTTGTGAGAACGTGCTCGTGGGCGGAATGGCCGTTGGCGACACCGGGGACCAGGCGGTGCCGACCCTGTCCCCGCAACCCTTCGCCGACCGGTTGATGGTGGGCGGGCTCTCCGGCACCGCGAAGAGCGTGGATCTGGTGGACGGCACTGGACGCACGGTCCTGCGACGTACGGACCATGCGGGCCCCATCCTGGAGCTGAACACCAGCGCCCTCGCCCCCGGTGCCTATGCCGTTCTGATCACGGTCGATGGCCGCGTCCATCGGATGCGTGCGGTGAAGGCATGGCGTTGACGGCGGGGCTCGCCTATCTTGGCGCCCCAACCGAGACCGCGCCAATGAGCACGCGCAAGACGATCCTGGTCCCCACGGATTTCACCAAGGTGGCCGATTGTGCCATGAACCACGCCATGAAGCTGGCGGAGCGCGTCGATGCCGGCGTGACCCTTCTGCACATCGTGGACAAGGCCCCCCTCATGGACGAGGCCCGGACCAAGCTGGAGATGGAGGCCAAGCGGGCCGCGCAGTGGAGCACGACCGTGCGGGTGGAGACCCTGGTGCGGGTCGGCAGCGTGTACGAGGACATCGGCGAAGCCGCTGCGGAGATCGGCGCCTCCTTGATCATCATGGGCACCCACGGCATGCGGGGCATGCAGTTCATCACCGGAAGCCGTGCGTTGCGGGTGATCACCAACAGTTCGGTGCCCTTCATCGTGGTGCAGGAGCGCAACATCAAGTCGGACGGTTATCGGGACATCGTGGTGCCCCTGGACCTGCACAAGGAGAGCCGGCACAAGCTGAGCCTGGTGGCCGACATGGCCAAGTACTTCCACAGCAAGGTGCATGTGGTGGTTCCCAAGGAGAGCGACGAGTTCCTCCACAACCAGCTGCACAACCACATCAAATTCGCCGGTCAGTTCCTGCGCGAGCGCGGCATCGAGCACGCGGCGCACATCCTGGAGGAGGACAGTGACGACTTCGTGAAGGGGGTGATCCGTTACGCGGTGAAGGTGGATGCGGACCTGATCGCCATCGTGAACATGCTTCAGAACAGCCTGTTCGGCGTGTTGGGCGTGCCCAACGAACAGGAGATCATCACCAACGAGCCGATGATCCCGGTGATGTGCATGAACCCGCTGAACAACACCACGTCGGACATGCCGATCTGGGGGCCGTAGGCCTCAGGCGCGCATGCCGATCACCAGGATGTCGTCCACCTGTTCGTGGGCGCCCTTCCAGTCCATGAAGGCTTCCAGAAGCGCCCGTTTCTGGGCCTCGAGCGGTTCATTGCTGATGGCCACCAGCAGTTCACGGAAGCGGCGATAGAGGAACTTCTTGCCCTTGGGCCCGCCGAACTGGTCGGCGTAACCATCGCTGAAGATGTACACGACATCGCCCTCCTGCAGCTGGATGCGGTGGTCGGTGAATGACTGGCCATGCAGCTCGAAGCCCCCGATGGGGATCTTGTCCGGCGCGTACTGGATCACATCCCGGTCGCGCACCAGATAGAGCGGGCAGTTGGCGCCGGCATATTCCAAGGTGCGGGTGTCGGGGTCGAACACGCAGAGCGCCATGTCCATCCCATCCCGCACGATGGACTGGTCGCGGTCCTTGTGCAGCGCATCGAAGGCGATGCGGTTCAGCGCGCGCAGGATGGTGCTGGGGCGCAGGGCCTCGCTTTCGCGCACCGCCTGATTGAGGCCGTTGTGGCCCACAAGGCTCATGAACGCCCCGGGGACGCCATGGCCGGTGCAGTCCACGGCGGCGAACACCGTGCGGTCCGCCACGCGCTCGAACCAGTAGAAATCGCCTGAAACGATGTCCTTGGGCCGGTAGAACACGAAGGAGCGCGGCAGCAGTTCACGGATCTTGCGCTCGGGCGGCAGGATCGACTCCTGCAGGCGTTTGGCGTAGCGGATGCTGTCGGTGACGTTCTTGTACAGCTCCACCACCTTGCGGCTCTGGCGCTCCACCTCCTCCTTCTGTCGCACCACCTCCTCGGTGCGCTCCCGCACCTTCTGCTCAAGGACCCGCTCGCGTTCGCCCAGCTCGGCGCGCATCTTCAGCAAAGCATGACCCAGGACGTCCTCCTCGCTCAGGGGTTTGTAGTCCGCGTCGAAGTCGCCGGCGGCCACCGCGTGGCTGAAGTCCGTTGTGCGCTTGAGGCCCTCGATCAGGCCCATGAGGGCACTGGTCATCTCGCCGATCTCGTCGTTGCCGGTGCGGATGCGGCCCCGCGGGAACACGCCCCGGCCGAGGCCCAGGAGCACGGTGCGCAGGCGCTGCACGGGCCCCACGATGCCACGGATGATGACCACGGCGACGATGAGCCCCACGGCGATGAGGCCCATACCCAGGTAAAGCACGAAGAACTTCAGCGAGTCGAAGCTCCGGATCATGCCGCTGCTCAGCTGGCGGCGCTTGCTCTCCTGCATGGCCAGCAGCACATCCAGGTCGGCGAGCACCTTGTCCGTCTGCTCGTCCAGCGGTCCGCCCTCCTCGGCCAGGTCGTTGCGCTCCAGGAAGACCAGTGGATCGCTGTAGCTCTCCATGTCGGGCAGCATCTCCTTGATGCGCGTGTGAAGCAGGAACATGGCATCCATCTCGCCGAACACCCGGTTGGCCAGTTCCACTTCCTGGCGGTCCCAGTTGGCCGACAGGGTGTCGATGCGGTCCAACAACGCGGGCAGGTCCTCGCCGGTGACCTCCACCAGGGAGGTCTTCTCCCGCGCGTCCGGTCGGCTCTCCACCAGGGCCCAGTGCTTGATCAGCATGTGGGCGTTCACCACCAGGTTGCGCAGCCGCACCAGGGCGTCGACGCTGGGGCTGTACACCTGGTTGATCTCGTCGTTGATCTGCCGGCTCCGCTCCAGGGTGCGGTTGGTGAGCAGCAGCACCAGGGCGGCGAAGAAGATGAACAGGCCGAAGCCCATCCCGATCTTCCTGCCGATGGTCATGCGCAGCCTGGCCATGGCGGTCAGCGGTCCTCCTCCGGACCCAGTTCCTCGAAGAGTTTGCGGTAGTGCTCGGAGCGTTCGGCGTCCTGAAGGCTGTAGTAGATCCCCTCCAGCCCCAGGAGCGTTTCGCGGCGCTTCGGGTTCATCCGGAACGCCTTCAGCATATAAGGGAGCGCCTGAAGGAAGAACTCGCGGCTCACCTCCTGGATCCGCTGCAGGCTGGGGATGTCGTACTCCGCCCCTACCCGCTGGATGTTGTACACCCCCCGGTTGTAATAGAGCGTGGCCAGATTGTAGTTGGCGCCATAGTTGCCCGTGTCAATGCGCAGCACCTGCTCATAGGTGGCCACGGCCTTGTCGTACCAGGACAACTGCTCCCGGTCCTGGTTGTAGAGCTTGGTGTACACCGTACCGAGGGCGTTGTGGAACTCCACATCCTTGGCCGCTCGGTCGGGCGGTGCGCCCCGGCGGTCCGTGGCGGCGGTGTACTTGCCGTAAAGGGCCAGGGCATCGTCGGGCCGGAGTTCATTCAGGGCCCTGGCCGCGTCGTTGAAGTAGGTCTTGCTGAGGAAGTCATACGCCTGCGCGGCGTTCTCGGTGTACGTCCCTCCCTGATCATGGGTCAGGCAACGGTCCAGGCTCGCCAGCGCACTGTCCCGGTCGGCCTCCCCCTCCGGCGTCCCGGTCCTGGCCTTGTAGAGGTCCTTGAGGATGAAGCCGCGCAGCAGCCAGGCTTCCGGGTCACGCTGGTGGGCCGGTTCCTGCACCGCCTCGTCCACCAGGGCCCGGGCCTCGTTGAGGGCTCCGGCCTGGTACTTGCGCAGGGCTTCGGCCAACAGGTCCGTCTGCGCCGCGCCCAGCACCGGTAGGGCGAGCAGCAGAAGGGCGATATGGAGGCGGCCGCTCATGTCATTCCACCACGCGGTGGGCCAGTTGTTTCAGGGTCAGGGCCACTTCCAGCTTGTGCTTGCGCGCGTTGGTCACGCTCAGCTCATACTTCAGCGTGCTGGCCACCTTCACGAAGTTGGCCACCGCGCCGTCCTCCAGGGCGTCCGCGTACTCGGTGACGATCAGGGTGGGCTTGTTGGCCAGGTTGCGGTAGATCTCGGGCATCAGGGCCAGGTCGGACTGGCCGACGAAGAGGATGTGGCACCGGTCGATGTTCGGCGACCGGGGCAGTTTGCGCACCTCGATCGGCTGCTTCCCGATGGCCTTCGTGCTGTACTTCTTGATCAGCTCCTGGTACAGGTTGGCTCCGCCGATGACGCCGATCACGAAGGTGCCCGAGCTCATCCCCGGGTCCTTCCATTCCACCAGCTTGGCGATGTTGTAGATGTAGCTGGCCTGGACGATGGCCGTGGTGTCCTTTTCCACGTCCAGTTGAGGGGGGGCGGCTGCGATGACCGGGCCCACCAGGAGAAGCATCAGCGCACGCCATGCCCAGGTCGGCATTGTTCGCGGGCTACCTTTGCCCGTCGCGTCCCACATGGCCATGATCGTCCCCAACAGCGGGCAAAGTAGATGCCGATGGAGGGCCTGTTCGGCGCTGGCCCTCAGCATCTTTTCACACGGCGTTGTTCACGGACAAGGCGCAGACCTGTCCCGCTTCGAGGCGGAGGCCCGCGAGAACGCACGGGGTTATGAGTGGCTGGCGTGGAGCACCACCGCCATCGGGCACCGCCTCACGGGCAGTCCGCAGGGCGTCCGCGCCCAGGAGGTGGCCGACAGCCTGTTCCGGGTGGCCGGTGTGGAGCGCGTGTCACAGCACCCCTTCACCGCTCAGGCCTGGGCCCGAGGTACGGTGATGCTGAGGGTCGGCGATGGGACCGGCACCGAGCATCTGGCGGCCGTCGCCCTGGCGCAGACACCGGATAGCGCCGATGTGGAGGGCGAGCTCCTGGACCTGGGCAATGGCCTGGCGGAGCAGTTCGCACAGTGGAAGGACCGGGTGGCCGGCCGGGTGGTGCTGATGAACATCGGGCTGGTGGATGCGCCCCAGGGCACCGGCAACCTGCACCGCAGCGAAAAGGCCGCGCTGGCCATCCGGCATGGCGCCATCGGCATCGTGTTCGTCAACAATGTGGAGGGCGGGGTGCTGCTGACCGGGACCGCCTCGATCGACGGGGCCACCATACCGGTGCCGGCCGCGTGCATCGCCTCCGAGGATGGGCTGCGGATGCGCGAGCGCCTCAAGGTCGGAGCGTCCCTTCGCATCGGACTGCGGATGACCAATCACATCGGCACCGTGCAGGCGCGGAACGTGGTGGCCGAGATCCCTGGATCGGACCTCGCCCATGAGGTGGTCATGGTCGGCGGTCACCTGGACAGCTGGGACCTGGCCACGGGCGCCACGGACAATGGGCTGGGCGCCTTCTCCATCGTGGACATGGCCCGTGCCGTGGTGGCCAGCGGGCATCGGCCACGGCGCACCCTGCGCTTCGTGCTCTTCATGGGCGAGGAGCAGGGTCTTCTGGGCTCCGAGGCCCTGGTGGCCGACCTCAAGGCCTCCGGCGAACTGGGCCGCGTACGGTGCATGGTCAACATGGACATGACCGGCGACCCCTTCGGCTTCGGCGTGGTGGGGCCGGCGGGCTGGGGCCCGCTGGTGGACACGCTGATGGCACCCATCCACGCGCTGGACACGGTGTTCAGAAAGGACCTGAAGGAGCAGGCCTGGCTGCACAGCGACCACCAGTCGTTCCTGCTGGCCGGCGTGCCGGTGATCAACCCGCTCTGTGACCTGGGCGGGCACGTGTACGGCTGCTACCACAGCAGTTGCGACGATGTGCACCTGGTGGACCCGCGGGACATGGTGAACAACGTGCGCTTCGTGGGGGCGTTGCTGTTGCAGCTGGCCGATGCGCCCGCACTTCCGCGGCATTTCACGGAAGCGGAGCTTGGCGCGCGGCTGCGTGCCGATGGGCTGGAGGAGAAGCTCCGGATGGCCGGACAGTGGCGCTGGTGAAGCGCGACCGGGTCAGGCCTTGCCCTCGCCGGGGGCCGCGATCATGCCCTCCAGATCGCGATCGAAGAGGTAGAGGCCACCCTTGTCGTTCCCGATCAGGTTGAGCTTGTCGATGAGGGTGCGGGCCAGCGCCTCCTCCTCGATCTGTTCGCTCACGTACCACTGCATGAAGTTGTGCGTGGTGTAGTCCTTCTCCTTCAGGCAGGTGTCCACCACCTGGTTGATGGTGGCCGTCACGTGCGTCTCGTGCTCCAGCAGGCTGCGGAAGATGTCGGTGATGCTCTTGAACGCCGTGGAGGGCTGCTTGAGGGCGGGGACCACCGCGCGGCCGCCGCGTTCGTTCACGAACTTGATCAGCTTCAGCATGTGCATGCGCTCCTCGTCGCTGTGGCGGTAGAGGAAGGCCGCCGTTCCGCTGAGGCCCTGGTTCTCGGCCCAGCTGGCCATGGCGAGATAGGCCTGGCTGCTGCCGGCCTCAATGGCGATCTGCCCGTTGAGGGCGGTCTCGATCTTCTTGGAAAGCATGGGGCAAAGGTAGCGGGCCGATCAGCGGTTGTTGAAGTGGTTCATGGCTTGGGCGATGCCCAGAAGGCCCACTTGCACCACCGCCTTGGCGGCCAACTCCACCCGGTCGGGCAGCAGGGCCTGTTCCTCGGTCGTCCATCGACCCAGAACGAAATCGCTCTGGCGCCCTCTTGGGAACTCACTTCCGATGCCGAACCGCAGCCGGGGGAAGGCTTCGGTGCCCAGCGTTCCGATGATGTGGCTGAGCCCGTTGTGGCCGCCAGCGCCCCCGCTGGACCGCAGGCGCACCTTGCCGTACGGCAGGGCCAGGTCATCGCTCACCACCAGCACGCGCTCCAGGGGCACATCCTCCTGGTCCATCCAGTAGCGCACGGCCTTGCCGCTGAGGTTCATGAAGGTCTGCGGTTTCACCAGGATGAAGGTGCGGCCCTTGTGGCGGAACTCGGCGTGGTCGGCGTAGCGGGCCGGGGCGAACCGCACCTCGAAGGTCCGGGCCAGATGGTCCAGCACCTCGAACCCGATGTTGTGGCGGGTGCCGGCGTATTCCGGGCCGGGGTTGCCCAGGCCCACGATCAGGTACTTCATGGGGTGCCATGCGCACGGACCCCGTGGTCGCGGGGTCCGTGGAGGGGGTATGCGGCCCGGTGGGCCGGGTCATCACTTCTTGGCGGCGGGCTTGGCCTCGGCCTTCTTGGCGTCGGCAGCGGGAGCGGCGGCGGCCGGGGCGGCGGCGGCGGTCGGGGCGGCTTCGGCCTCCTTCTTCGGCACGCTCACCTTCAGCACCACCTCCTCGGGTTTGTTCAGCACCTCGATGCCGGCGAACTTCAGGTCGCGCACACGCACGTTCTGGCCGATCTCCACATGTTCCACATCGTATTCCAAGTGCTCGGGAAGCTGGCTCGGCAGGCCGACCACCTCCAGCTTGCGCAGGGTCTGGTTCAGCTTGCCACCCTTGCGCACACCGGCAGGCTGTCCCTTCAGGCGCAGGCTCAGGGTCACCCGGGCGGGCTTGTCCTCGGCCAGTTCGATGAAGTCGGCGTGCAGGATCGCATCGGACACCGGGTGGAACTGGGTTTCCTGCAGCTTGGCCATCACCTTCCGGCCTCCCAGGTCCAATTCGACGCGGTAGGCGTCGGGGGTGTGCACCACCTTGCCCAGGGCGGCCGCGTCGGTGGCGAAATGGGTGACGCTGCCTCCGCCGTAGAGCACGCAGGGCACCTGCTTCTCGCGGCGAAGCTGGTCGGCGTTCTTGGTGCCGGTGGTGGTGCGCACGGCGCCGGTGAGTTCTACCTTCTTCATGGGTCGGGGGGGTTAGGCGATGATGAAATGGCTGCTGATGCTCTCGTGGCTGCGGACGCGCTTGATGACGTCGGCGAACAACTGGGCCACGGTGAGCGGCTTGATCTTCGTGGTGCGGGCCAGCTTATCGGGCCCGATGGGGATGGTGTCGGTGACGATGAGCTCCGCAAGGCTGGAGCGCTGCAGCCGGTCGCAGGCCTCGCCGCTCAGCACGGCGTGCGTGCACACGGCGCGCACGCTCTTGGCACCCAGGTCGGTCATCATGTCGGCGGCCTTGGTCAGCGTGCCGGCCGTGTCCACCATGTCGTCGATCAGCACCACGTCCTTGTCCTTGACATCGCCGATCACGGTCATCTTCTCGATCTGGTTGGCCACCTTCCGCTGCTTGTAGCAGATGGCCATGTCGCAGCCCAGGTGCTTGCTGTAGGCGTTGGCCCGCTTGGTGCCGCCCGTGTCCGGCGCGGCGATCACCAGGTCCTTCAGCCCGAGCTCCTTGATGTAGGGCAGGAAGATGCTGCTGGCGAACAGGTGATCGACCGGCACCTCGAAGAAGCCCTGGATCTGGTCGGCATGCAGGTCCATCGTCATCACGCGGTCCACGCCGGCGGCGGTCAGCATGTTGGCCACCAGTTTGGCGCCGATGCTCACGCGCGGTTTGTCCTTGCGGTCCTGCCGGGCGAACCCGAAGTAGGGGATCACCGCCACGATGCGCTTCGCGCTGGCGCGCTTGGCGGCATCCACCATCATCAGCAGCTCGAACAGGTTGTCGCTGGGCGGAAACGTGCTCTGCACGATGAAGACCAGCTCGCCGCGAACGGTCTCCTCGAAGCTGGGCTGGAATTCCCCATCGCTGAAGCGGCTCACGGACACCTCTCCGAGCCGCTCGCCGGAATAGGCGGCGATCTTCTCGGCGAGATACCGCGTGGCGGTACCGCTGAAGATCTTGGCGGATTCGTACATGGCTTCCCGCGAAAGGGCTGCAAAGGTAGTGATCTCCGGGAGGTTATCAACGATCGTTGGTGGACCCCGGGCACCGGGGTGGGCGCGCGTTTGAACGACCTTCGTGGCCGACCTCGTTCCGGATGCCTGCCCGACGCCCCTCCCCCACCGACGGTGAACTGGCCACACGCGTGCTGGCCGCCGTCCGGCGCGCCGGCCACGCCGGGGTCACCAGCCAGCAGTTGGCGCTGCAGCTGGGCTTCCGCGACAAGAGCCAGCGCTACCTGCTGTACGACGCCTTGGAGGCCCTGTTGGACGATGGACGCATCCGCAGCGGCAAAAAGGGACGGTACATCGCGGCGGGCGGAGCCGACACCCTGGAAGGCACCATCGACATCATCGGCAGCGGGGGCGGCTACGTGCGGCCCGATCCGGCCAGCGACATGGGCCAGGGCGATGTGTTCGTGCACCCCCGCAACGTGGGCATCGCACTGCACGGCGACGCCGTTCGGGTAAAGCTCACCGGAGGACGAGGGTCGCGGCCCGAAGGACGGGTGGTGGAGGTGCTGCGCCGCCGGAGGACGGAGTTCGTGGGCACGGTGCACCTGCGCCAGGGGCGGTTGATGCTGGTGGCCGACGATCAACGGGTGCAACGCCCCTTCCTGATCCCGGCCAACGAGGGCCGCGGTGCGCGTGAAGGCGACAAAGCCATCATCGCCCTCGGCGACTGGAAGGATGCGCGCGACCTGCCGCGCGGCAGCGTGGTACGCGTACTGGGCCGCGCCGGTGAGCACCAGGTCGAGATGCACGCCATTCTGGCCGAGTTCGGCCTGCCGCTGGAGTTCCCCGAAAGCGTGCTCGCCGTGGCCGCCACCATCCCTGACGGGTGCACACCCGAGGAGATCGCTCGCCGGCGCGACATCCGCTCCATCCCCACCCTCACGATCGATCCGGAGGATGCCAAGGACCTGGACGACGCCCTGAGCGTGAGACGGTTGGACAACGGCCATTGGGAGGTGGGCGTGCACATCGCCGATGTGAGCCATTACGTGCACCCCGGCTCGGTGATCGACATGGAGGGCGCCACACGCGCCACAAGCGTCTACCTGGTGGATCGCGTGGTGCCCATGCTGCCCGAGCGGTTGAGCAACGACCTGTGCTCCCTGAACCCCCACACGGACAAGCTGAGCTTCAGCGCCATCTTCGAGCTGGACGACCGCGCCCGGGTGAAGGCCGAATGGTTCGGCCGCACGGTGATGCGCAGCCAGCGGCGCTTCGCCTACGCCGAGGCCCAGGCGATCATCGACGGGGCCGCGGGCGAGTTCGGCCCCGAGGTGCTCACCCTGCACCAGCTGGCGCAGGTGCTGCGCAGCGAGCGCATCGCCAACGGGGCGCTGGAGATCGGCGGCAACGAGGTGAAGTTCCGGCTGGACGAGAAGGGGCGGCCGATCGAGGTGTACGAGAAGGTGATGGGGCCGGCCAACTGGTTGATCGAGGAGTTCATGTTGCTGGCCAACAAGCGCGTGGCCGGCTGGGTGGGCCGTCAACGCAAGGGCGGGGCGCCCCCCTTCGTGTACCGCGTGCACGACCTGCCCGACGCCGAGAAGGTGGAGCAGCTGCGCGCGCTGGCCCGCAGCTTCGGGCACGAGCTCAGCATCGGCAAGGGCGAGGACCTGCCGCACGCGATCAACCGGCTGTTGCGGGCCGTGAAGGGCCGCGAGGAGGAGAACATCATCAAGCAGGTGGCCATCCGCAGCATGGCCAAGGCCATCTACAGCACGGACAACATCGGCCACTACGGGCTGGCCTTCGAGCACTACACCCACTTCACCAGCCCCATCCGCCGCTACCCGGACCTGCTCGTGCACCGGGCCATGGCGCACTACCTGGGAGGTGGTCGCCACCTGGACAAGGAGGCGCTGGAGGTGAGCTGCCGGCACAGCAGCAACATGGAGAAGCGGGCGGCCGACGCCGAGCGGGCGAGCATCCGCTACAAACAGGCCGAGTATCTGCTGGCCCGCGTGGGCGAACGCTTCGAGGGCACCATCAGCGGCCTCACCAACTGGGGCGTGTATGTGGAGCTGAAGGCCAACCGCTGCGAGGGCATGATCCCGCTGCGCGAACTGCCGGGCGACGCGTATCGCTTCGACCCCGAACGCTACCAGGTGTCCGGGCAGCGCACGGGTCGTCGGTTCAGGCTGGGCGATGAGGTGGCGGTGCGCATCAAGGCGGTGGACATGGACCGCCGCACCGTGGACCTGGTGCTGGACGAGGAACGCGCGGCGCGCGGCTCCACGAAGGGCCGGACTAAACGAGCTTGAGGCGGCGCGACAGGTCGTCCTTGTAGCTGCCTCCGATCGGGATCACCTTCTTGTCGTTCTCCAGGATCAGGTTGGGCTGCTCGATGGCCACGATCTTGTCGATGCGCACGATGAAGGAGCGGTGCACCCGGGCGAACTCGCTCTCGGGCAGCTTGCTCTCGATGTCCTTCATGGTGCTGTGCACCGTGTAGCGGGCGTTGAGCGTGTTGATGACCACGTAATCCTTCAGCGCCTCGATGTAGTAGATGTCGCTGATGCGCAGCTTCACCAGGCGGCTGTTGCTCTTCACGAAAAGCAGGTCGTTGGCGCTGCCCTGGTTCTCCACCAGGTTGAACAGCAGGTCGCGCTCCTTGAGCACCTCGGCCTCCTTCTTGTGCTTGTACA
>JADLBK010000014.1 GCA_020847755.1 Flavobacteriales bacterium
ATGTGGGTGGGCCTCACCAACGCCATCTGGCTCATCTACGACGGCGCGCCGGGCGGCCTGCGACGACCCTGCC
This sequence comes from Flavobacteriales bacterium, assembly GCA_020847755.1. Taxonomy (GTDB): domain Bacteria; phylum Bacteroidota; class Bacteroidia; order Flavobacteriales_F; family PHOS-HE28; genus PHOS-HE28. The sequence continues at coordinate 74 of JADLBK010000014.1, forward strand.
TGAAGGACGGCTACATGGCCAACTACTACGGCGGGGACAACGACCAGCGCGTGCCCCGCGTCGCGTATTCGGAGATCGACTTCGAGATCCTCAAGACGCCTTCCTACTGTCCGGACCGCGCCTTTCCGCCTACCTATCCGCAGCAGCTGGCCCTGCCGGACGACCGCAATGCCTGGACCTACAGCACCAGCGACGACCGCACCGACGGCCCAGGCATGATCACCGTGGCCTGTACCAACTGGGACATGGCCTGCCACGACCCCGAGGACTTCGACGTGGGCTGCCATGCGATCGAGAAGGACGGCCGCACCTATGTGAACCATCGCTGGGACCACAACTACCGGGCGATCACCCAGAAGACCGAAGCGCCGGACCGCGAGCTCTTCGGGGGCGACCACTATTGGTTCGAGATCGACTGGCGGCCGCAGGAGATCTTCTGGCGCATCGGTCCCGACCTGGAGCACCTGCGCACCGTGGCCTACATGAACAACACGGTCACCGAGGTGAGCAACGTGCAGATGCACCTGATCGTGACCCAGGAGTGGCACAACACGCGCTGGTGGCCGGGCACGCCGTTCGACCAGGGCTACATCCCCTTCCCCGCCAAGGACCTGGTGGGCGAAGTGCAGGAGGTGATCATTGATTGAGGCTCGCCTGAGTTAGTGCTGGGTCCAGCGTTCACGAATGAGCCGGAATGAGGAGAGCTCACGCACCCATTGCTGCCGGTCCCAGAACTGGATCCGAACATTGTTCGCGGGCACTCGACGAGGGAAGCGCATCGTGAAGTCGAAGGAGACCCCCTCGATCTCGAGTTGGTAATACCGGTATTGTCCAAGGCTATTCTCCTCGGTAACCACGATGCATAGTGGAGGATCGCAGGGTGCGTACGAATGGAGCGACCCCGAAATATGAAGGAGGTCGAACAGGATCTCGCCCTCACCAACGGGCAGGTCCGAACCAGAGAAAGGGCTCTCAGCTGGGCCGATCCGGAACGGAGGTCCGGAGGACGACCCGGCCACCCAGCGCACGTCCCGCGGCGCCCACATGCGCTGCTGGCCCATTTCATACAGGGTATCCACCCGCACCGTTCGGACAGCGCCTCGTCGATCGAACAGGAACAGCTCATAATCCCACCCACCAAGGGTCGGAACATCATCTGGTGGCACGATCACCTCCAGACACCGGAAAGCGCTGTCGTTCAGTAGCCGCGGTAACAGGAGTCCGCCTTCATTCGCGGAAAAGTGCGAATCCCAGACCAGCACATCGTCATCCCTTAGCCCGAGGTCCCGGCGCTCCCACAGGAATTGCCACGGTCGAAGGCTCTGCGTGGTGTCGAAGGGGTCGCGACCAGCGTTCCATGCGAAATATGGATGCGTGTAGACCAGCCTTCGATTGGGCGATAAGTGCCGTACCAAGACCTCCACCAATCGGTCGTTCATCTCCTGGGCCGCATTTCTTTTCATCGGTAACCGCACCCTGTCCTGTACATCCGTGAATGACCAAAGCCCCAGGAACAGGGCAATGGCGAACAAGGTGGAGCGGCCCCACCGCCCCGACCTGAGCAGGTCATGCTGGGCTCCGGCCCGGATCACACGGGTCGCGAACAGGACCAGAAGCGGGACCGTAGTGGCCATCACGCGCTCCAACCCGAAAGAGGCATGCCCACCGGACCACCATGCATAGCTGTGTGCCGCGAAGATCCCCAAGGCCGGGACGATCGTCAGGAAGGGCAGTTCCCACCGTTGCGTCCCCCGGCCCCGCATCAGCCATAGAACGACGGCGGGCCCGAGGACCAGAAGCAAGGGCCAGCCGAACGTATGGTCGGCAAGGCGAAGGAAATGATCCCAATGTCCACTTCCGTAGATGTCAAGCGCCTCGAGATAGAGCTGGTCCTTTCCGAACCACAGGGGGTCGCCGAGGATCACATATCCAGCCATTGCATAGACCACACTGCCTGACAGGGCCCACGGAGTGTGGCGCCAGTTTCCACTGAGCACGGCCCACCCGACGAGGACGGGCCAAAGCACGATCCATTCCGGCCGAGCGTATGGTAACAAAGAGGCCATGATCAGCGCCTCCCGGGGTCGACCTCGTAAGGCCATTACGGATGCGGCTACGGCCAAAAGGGCGAAAAGCACCTCCGTCATCCCGGCAAACACCATCTCCAGATATACCGGTGTGGTGAAGAGCAGAACAGGGGCGAGAAGCCGAACCGCCAGATGCGAACCGCTCAGCGCACGGTCGATCAGCATGGCCGTAAGCACGGCACAGATCGAGGTGAACAGGCAGGCTCCCCATAAGCCCAGCCGGGCGAACGGCGCGGCGAGCAGGGTGAAAAGCGGCTTTCCCCAGTGATCGAAGAACAGCTCGGGGTGCGCAGGTGCGTAGCGCGCGATCTGCCAGTGGAGGATACCGTCCCCCGACTCCGGTACACCGTCGGAAAGCAGGCGCAGAATGACCACGTAGGCGCCGATCAGGGTGGCGAGGAACCTCGGGGCCCATCGCTCCAGGGAAGTCCCAGGACCCGTTGAGTGGCGTGCTCCTTCGACCATGCTCAAGTTTACACTTCACACGTGCCCAAAAACGACGGGTCGAACGCGAATGACCGGGTTCGGGACCTGCGCTCTACCGCTGGGTGTGGCGGATGCGCAGGGCGTGGAACCGCAGCAGGGCGAACGGGACCTTGGAGGGGTTCCACCAAAAGAGCGCCCCGCCCATCTCCGGACCGCGCGACGGAGCGCGCAGGCGGATGCTGAACGGCCCGTCCTGCAGATCGCTTTGGTGGTAGCGAACGGTGGTGCCCTGGCCGTCCGTCTCCCGGAACACGAGCATCACCGGTCCGGTCGAACCTTCGGGCAGGCGCAGTTCGCCCTCCAGCACCAACTCGTTCAGCACGGCGCTCCCTTCGCCCAAGGGATCCTCGAACGACAGGCTGTACTCCTCGGTGATGCAGGGACCGGGCCCGCCGTCCGGGCACGGCATCAGCACACCCATCAGGGGCTCGGGTGATCGGCGCGGGCCGTCCAGGGCGATCAGCGTGTCCACGGTGACCGTGCGCGTACAGGCGGTGCGCTCGAAGAGCCATGCCTCGTACGGCTCCGCGCCGGCGTAGAAGCGCTCGGGGTGTTGCTCGTTCCAGCCACCGAGCACCTTGAACACGTCCTGCTCCATCAGCCGCATCAGCGGCAGGCCACCGTCCGTGGGACCGAGTTCCGATTCCCAGAGCACCAGGTCGCCCTCGTTCAGCCCCATGTCCGCGCGCTCCGGTCGCAGGCGCCAGAACAGGCGGGTGCGTGTGCTGTCGAAGGGGTCGTGGTCCGTGGCGTGGGCCGCGAACGGATGGGCCGTGGCGATGCGACGGTCGGCCACACCGGCCGCTTGGGCACCAGCGGCCATCCGCTGGATGGCCCGCTCGGCCTCGGATGGGCGTATCGGCCAAGGCGGACGCACCACCAAATGCTGCAGACCGATGGCAGCGACCAGGAGGCCTGCTGCACCGACGAGGCGACGCGCCCAGGAAGAACGCCATGTGCGCACGATCAGCGCCATGCCCGCCACGGCCGTCGGGATCAGCAAAGGCACCGTGGTGGCCAGCACACGCAGCAGGCCGTACGACCCGTTGGTGCCACGCCACCACACCCAGCTGTGGGCGAAGAAGATCAGCAGCGTGGGCAGCACGCCGAGGGCGAGGATCAAGCGCACCTCCCACCGCCGAGCCGCATCCGCTCGCACGTTCAGCGACAGCACCGGCAGGGCCACCAGGGCGGTCACCAGCAGGGGCCATCCCAGGATGCGCGGGGCCTGGAGCACAAAGTGCCAGAAGGAGCCCTGACCGTAATAGGTGATGTCGTGCTGGTAGGGGTGTTCGTGGATCAACCACAACGGGTCGCGGCGCACCACGGCCCCGATGACCCCGATGATCAGGATGGCGGTGCCCAGCCAGGGCAGCTGGCGCCATCGGCCCTGCCAGAGCATCCACAGCACCAGGGGCGGTAGGAAGCCCACCCACTCAGGACGGCTGAAAGGCATGAGCGAAGCCAGGATGAGCGCCGCGGTGATGCGCTCCTGCCACACGCACCAGAGCACCCAGGCGGCGAGCGCCCCGAAGAGCACCTCGGTCATGCCCGCCACGGCGGTGCCCAGGTACTCCGGGCTCAGCACCAGCAGAGGCCCAACAAGCCAGGGGGCCCACGAC
>JADLBK010000015.1 GCA_020847755.1 Flavobacteriales bacterium
ACCCAGCCCACAGTGGCATAGGTCATGAAGTGAGCATCGGTCTGGTCGTGGATCTTGTACTTCCGGCTCACGAGGTCCAAGCTAGGGGATGGCACGGATCACAGATCCGCGCCAGCGAACATCGGCGCGAGCGAGGTGCGGTGCCGCGCGAGCAGCCATCAGGTCCCTGTATATTCGCCAACCACATCGAAGCACATGGATCGTCTTCAGCTCCGCATGTCCATCCTCCTTTTGTTTGCACCGTTCGTGTCGGCCGCGCAGGATCCCGTGGGTTTCTTCGTTACGCAGGACGCGGATACCGTATGGATGTATCCCTCGCCCAAGCCCATCTACCAAGCCGTGAGCATCAGTACGGACATCGTGCTCTATTACCAAAAGGGGAAGAAGAGCGAGACACAGATCGCTCAGCGCAAGATCAAAGAGCTGCACTTCGACGGGCACAAGTGGGTGAACATGCCCATCGCCAGCCTGGGCATGGACCGGTTGCACGAGGTGCACCTGGAGAATGAGCGCTACGTGTTGACCGACTACCTGGACGGGTTCTTGTACCTCTTCGTGCTCGACAAGACCACGAATGAGTTCGTGGTGAAGAAAGAGAAGCACTCCACGACCGAGAAGGAGGATCGGGCCCTGCTCGAAAGGGTGGTGCGGACGTACTTCGCGGATTGTCCGGAAGGGATCGCGGCGGTGGAAAAGGGCATCGAATATTCCTACAAGAAGGATGTCTATGAAGTGGAGCGCTCCAACCGGGGTTGGCAGCGCTTGTTCCGGGAAGCGAACGCCATCCACTGTCCCTAAGACCCGCCCTCTGGCGCGAATGTTCAATGCCGCTGGCGCGGATCGGCGATCCGTGCCTTCCACCTGATCACCACGTTGCCCCCCTTCGCGCGGGAGATCGACGTGCGGTGGCCGCTGGGCGGGTAGGCCGTCCTCCCGTGCGCTGGGATGGACCGATCGTGAGGGCACATGAGGACGGCTCGCGTGGCCTCGCCTGACGCTGATGCCCAAACAGCGGTTACCTTGTGGTAATTTTGTACGTCAATACGAGCAGCATGAGCGCTGAGACCATGAAGCTGGGGCTCATCCAGTGGCTGACCCAGATGAACGATAAGGGCCTGCTCGCTTCGTTGCTTCAGTTCAAGAAGGCCAACGAGGCCGCTGACTGGTACGACACACTGTCGCAGGAGCAGCAAGCGGCCATCGCCGAGGGTGAGGCCGACATCGTAGCCGGCCGCGTAAGGTCGTCGACCGAAGTGTGGAGGAAATATGGCCGCTCCCCGAAAGGTTGAGTGGACCTCCCGTGCCGAGCACGATCTGGAAGCGATCCACGCCTTCGTGCTGGAGAACTGGTCACAGCGGGAGGCGGACCATTTGCTTGATCCGGTCCAGGAGTTCGAGAAGCTGATCGCGTTGTGGCCGAGCGGGTTCAAATGTTCCCAGCGCAGCAAGAAGCTTCGCCTGGGCTTCGTTCATCGGAACACCACGGCGGTCTATCGCGTGTATCGCGACCGTGTCGTCATCGTCGCCATGTTCGACGATCGCTCGAGCGTGCCCCGATGATCCACTGATCGGACCTTGCGGAGCCCCATCTGGCGCACGAGTTCCCGCGCCTGGGTTCGCGCGGGGTCACTTGTGCCGAACGAGATCCTGTTCTCCGGTGCCGGGCAGGATCGCCGAAGTCCGTGACTTCGGAAGCGGGTCCTACACGCGCGCGGAGGTTCGGTGTTCGGTGGCCTGCGGGTGGGCAGGCCGTCCTCCCGTGCGCTGGGATGGACCGATCGTGAGGGCACATGAGGACGGCTTGCGGGGCCTCGGCTGATGCTTCCGCGAGAAAAGGGTAGGCTATTTTCGCACTCCGCCCATCCACCGCGTGCCATGAGCCACTCCCGAGCCGGACTGTTCGCTGCCCTTGCCATTGCTCTCTCGTTAACTACCGCGCCCGCAAGGGGACAATGGTCGTTGATGCATACGACCGCGGTGCAGGTGAACGACATCGCACCCGCTGGATCAGGGAAGGTGCTCGCGCTGAGCAGCGATATCGCCGAGAGCACGGACAGCGGAGCCACCTGGACGAGTTGGTACCCCACCGTACAAGGGGGGGCCTTCATCGGTGTGCTGAAGGACCTCTACTTCACCAACAGCACCAACGGGTTCGTGGTAGGCTCGGCCGACCTGGACGCGCAGTACCTCATCATGAGCAGCAGCAATGGTGGGCACGACTGGCAGGTGGTGGACTACAGCAACAGCGGCCCGTGGCCACGCCGGTACAACGCCATCCACATCCAAGGAAGCTATGGCTACGCGTGCGGGACCACCGGCGCCATGCGGCGCAGCACCACCGGCGGCGGCACCTGGGGCGTAATGCCCTCACCCACCACGGACGAGCTGATCAACGTGCACTTCACCGCCGAGCAGAGCGGCGTGGTGCAGAGCGGGACCAAGATCTGGAGCACCACCAACGCGGGCACGAACTGGACACTGCGGATCACCGGCACGGACCTGGGGGGATTGTCCAGCGTGGACAGCACCGTGTTCGCCGCCGGTGACAACGCGTTCTATACGGGAACCGACCACGGGGCCGTGTGGCAGACGCAGGCCGCGCCGTTCACCGACCCCAAGGCGGTGCATGCCCTGAACCTGGACACCATCTATGTGGCCACCGAACAGGGCATCTGGGTCACTTTCAATGGCGGAAGCAATTGGGGCACGTATCCGGCACCTGCGGACCAGCAGGTGAACGACATCCATTTCATATCGGCCGGGATCGGGGTGGCGGGTGCGGAGAGCGGAGAGGTGCTGGTGACCACCACCGGCGGCGGCCCCGCTTTCCTGGCGGCCTCGTTCACGCACGGCATCAGCTACTACTGCGATTCGGCCAAGGTGACGCTGAACAACACCTCCTACACCGGCCTTACCTATTCCTGGACGGTGAACGGCGTTCCGCTGCCCACAGTGACACCGGTGGAACACTGGCTGTATGATAGCGTGAACGTGGTGGACTATGCGCTCACCGTGTCCGATGGGCTGAACACCGGAACGGTTCACTGGACCGACACCCTCTTGGTGCAACACGCCATAACCGTGGATGCAGGGCCGGATGTGGTGGTGTGCTTGGGGAACACGGCCTTGTTGCAGGCCACGGGCGCGGAGCAATACTTCTGGACGCCGTGGACGGGATTGACCACCTGGGGGAATGATACCACCACCTTCGTGGGCCAGGCACCGATGACGTACGTGGTGGAAGGGCGAACCCCTGCGGGGAGCTCCATGTACTGCTGGGACACGGACACCATCCAGATCCTGGCACCGCCACCTGCGGATCCGGGCCCGTGGACCGACATGATCCAACTTCCTTCACACGGCATCAGCAGGATCGCGGCTTTTTCTGAGAACGCGGCGATGGTCTCCATGACCGTGGCACCGAATTCCTTGTACATGACGTTGGATGGAGGTGCTACGGTGTTGATGAAGCAACGACCTGTCCAAGATCTGGCGATGTTCGATCCTTTCGTGGGATATGCCTATGGCGGGCAGCCCAATGGGGATAGTGATATCTGGAGAACGCTCAATGGCGGTGATTCATGGGATCTGGTGTTCCAGGTGCAGCAGCCGGACTATGTCCGCACCGTGGTCGCCCCTGACCCCATGATCGCCTACGCGGTCACAGAAGTGCTTGGTGGTAGTCATGCCGTGATGCGAACTACCGACCAGGGCGCGAACTGGACGAACTTCCTCGTGTCCGACTCGATACACTTCACGACCATGGCGTGTTCATCGGTCGACCACTGCATCGTGCCCTATGAAGTGATCGGCGATCCGGATACCACCCATGCCATGGTCACTTTCGATGGCTGGGCCACCTATCAACATGTTGTTGTCGGTCCGGGCGGAGGCATCAATGTGAGCATGGTGAACGACAGCGTGGCGCACATCGTGATCATCTCTGGCTGGGGTGGGTACTACGTGGCACGAACCATGGATGGGGGTCTTCATTGGGCGGTCGCGGACCTCCACGTGGATAACGATGGTGTTTGGCCGTCGCTCCCGCCGGCCTTCGCCGACATTCAGCATGGTCTTTTGGTGGGCATGGACTCGGACATACGGTTGACCGAGGACGGAGGCGCCTGTTGGCAGTATGCGCTGAACAGTTGGCCAGCGACCGTCGGCGGGGGCGGTGGATCCTATTTCTTGACCGACCTGAAGGCCGTTCCGGGCGCCTACTTCCGCACCGTGGACGAGACCGGCAACCGGGCTCTGCAGCGCATGACGGTGGGGCCACTCGCACCATTGGCGCTACAGTTCAACCTGAACCCGTATTCGCTGTGCGACACGGCCATGCTGCAGATCTGGAACGCCTCCACCGGATACACGAGCTATGAATGGTTGCTGGACGGCACCTCGGTGTCCACCGCCTTCGCTCCAGTGAACATCCAGGTCGGTACGGGCACCCATGTGCTCACGCTGATCGGCACCAACGGGTTGGATGTGGACACGATAGCGCAAGTGTTCACAGTGGTGCCACCAGGTGGTCTCACTCCCACCATTACCCAGCCCGTGGATGCGACCGTGCTGGCGGGACAGTCGGCCACGTTCCAGTTCACCGCCACGCCTCCACCTTCCCAGGTGCTGTGGTACCATGATGGGGTGCTGATCCCCGGCGCGAACGGCACCACTTTGGTATTGACCAACGCGGGCCCGAACGATGTGGGCGAATACCACGCCACCGCCCTGTACGCGGGCTGCGGCGGAAATGAGGTCCACCACACGGATACGGTGAGCCTCTCTGTCATCGGCGTCGGGCTGACCGCCACTACCGGTATCGCGGCGCCATTTCATGTAGGACCTGTCCCTTTCAATGACCGGCTCTTCATCACCGCCGCAACGGAAGGGATCCACGAACTGCGTATCCTTTCCGTGGAGGGGCAACTGGTTGATGAGCGCACCTGGTCGGGTACCTCCACATTGGAAATGGCCACAGCTGACCTGCCAGCGGGCGCTTATGTGCTACAGGTCAATGATGCGCATGGCATGCAAGCCATGGTCATCATCAAAATAGGATCGCGATAGCGATCAGTACATCGCAAAGCTCGGTTCGTGGATCTGTAGGACCTCTCCAGAAGCACGGACAGCTCATCCCCCGCAGGGTCTTCGTCCCGGTGGCGCCGGGTGAATGAGCGCTTGTCCCCCTTGGCGCGAGCGACCACACGCGTGCCTTGAGATACTCCCATGGGTTGGGAACGATCGATCGTGAGGGCACAAGAGGACGGCTCGCAGAGCCTCGCCTAACTCTTGCGCCAGAGCGGGGCACAAGAGGACGGGCTCGCGGAGCCTCGCCTGACCCTTGCGCCAGAGCGGGCTTGCGCGAGAACAGGGCATGGCACGGATCGCCGATCCGCGCCAGCACACCTGGGCAATGCTCGGGGTCTTTGAACAATGCCGCTGGCGCGGATCCCGCTAATGCGGGACAGGTACTGCGATCCGTGCCT
>JADLBK010000016.1 GCA_020847755.1 Flavobacteriales bacterium
ATCGAGGTGGCGATGACCCACGCCAACCACTACGGCGAGGAGTACTACAGCTTCGTGAACGGCCAGCACACCACGCAGGGCGGCACGCACCAGGGCGCCTTCCGCGAGGGGGTGGCCAAGGTGATCAAGGAGTTCTTCAAGTAGGACTGGGAGGCCGGCGACATCCGCACGGTCATCGTGGCGGCCGTGAGCGTGAAGGTGATCGAGCCGGTGTTCGAGAGCCAGACCAAGACCAAGCTGGGCAGCCTGGAGGTGGAGCCGGGCGGGCAGAGCATGCGCAGCTTCGTGGGCGACTTCCTGGCCACCAAGCTGGACAACTTCCTGCACAAGCACCCGGAGACCACCCAGGCCCTGCAGGCGAAGATCCTCGAGAGCGAGCGCGAGCGCAAGGAACTGAGCGGCATCCGCAAGCTCGCCCGCGAACGCGCCAAGAAGGCCAGCCTGCACAACCGCAAGCTGCGCGACTGCCGCATCCACCTCAGCGACTCCAGGAACGACCCGCGCAAGCAGGAGACCACCCTCTTCATCACCGAGGGCGACAGCGCCAGCGGCAGCATCACCAAGAGCCGCAGCGTGGAGACGCAGGCCGTCTTCAGCCTCAAGGGCAAGCCGCTCAACAGCCACGGCCTCACCAAGAAGGTGGTGTACGAGAACGAGGAGTTCAACCTCATCCAGGCCGCGCTCGACATCGAGGACGGCATGGACGGGCTGCGCTACAACCGCATCGTCATCGCCACCGACGCCGACGTGGACGGCATGCACATCCGGCTGCTGCTGATGACCTTCTTCCTGCAGTTCTTCCCCGACCTGGTGAAGAACGACCACCTCTACATCCTGCAGACGCCCCTGTTCCGCGTGCGCAACCGGAAGGAGACCGTGTACTGCTACAGCGATGAGGAGCGCCAGAAGGCCCTCGCGCGGCTGGGCCGTGATCCGGAGATCACCCGCTTCAAGGGCCTGGGCGAGATCAGCCCCGACGAGTTCAAGCACTTCATCGGTCCCGACATGCGGCTGGAGCCGGTGATGATCACCAAGGACGCAGCCGTGCAGCAGCTGCTGGACTTCTACATGGGCAAGAACACCCCCGAGCGGCAGGAGTTCATCATCGGCAACCTGCGCGTGGAGAAGGACGTGGTGAACGACAAGCCGGAGGATCCGGTGAAGGCGATCGCCCGCAAACTGGACGAAGTGGAGGAAGAGGTATGAGGATGAACGCACATGAACCGACCACGGCCTTGTGCTCATCCCGCAGGGGCGGTACAGGTCGTGGGCATCCCGCTGAGCCGGGACAGGTCGTGACCTTGTCCGCATCGACCACCGGTCCCCGTTCACGCTGTTGCGGTGGTCGGAACGTGTTCCTCTGTGTCCATCTCATCGGGGCCCTGGGCCTCCTTGCCGCACCGGCCATCGCCCAGACCACCGGCCAGCTCCGCCTCGTGGTGGACCCGGGGCACGACTTCCAGGTGATCCTCGACGGCACGCACCGGCTGCAGGAGCGCGTGCTTGAGCTGTCCGAAGGCAACCACCGCCTCCAGCTGTGGGCGCCCACCCGCCGCATCGTGGACACCACGGTGTACGTCCGCGCAGGCAGCAGTCGTGAGCTGACGGTGCGGCTGCCCTACTCCCCGGAGTACCTCGCCCATCAGCAGGAAGTGAAGCGTTTCCGCGAGCGTCTGTGGCTGAACAAGGCGCTGCCCACGGTGGCCACGGTGGGCGCCGCGGCGTGGACCACCGTCTCGTACCTGAACTACCGGAAGGCCGGTCGGCAGTTGCAGGACGACAAGGACCTCTACAACACGAGCGCGGACCCCGGCGCGATCGCCGAGCTGAAGGACGAGCGCCTTCCCGCGCACCAGGACGACTTCCGCCGGAGCAAGGTGATGCTGGGCGTGAGCACCGGCGTGTTCGCCGTGGCGGCGGCCTACACCATCTGGTCGTATCGCCGCGCGGACCGGACACCGCTGCCCGTGTTCGACGACAAGGAAAAGGTGCGCTTCGATGGGCTGGTGTGGCTGCCAGGCCCCGATGGGCGCGGGGTGTGGGCGGCCGGATTGACGATCCCCCTGCGATGAGGACCCTGCGCCATCTGATGCTCATGGCCGCCCTTTCGCTGGGGCTGGCCGGCTGCTACAAGGACGACATCGATGTGGCGGCCTTGACGAACAACCCCTTCGACGCGGACTACTCCGGGCCGGCCATCTTCAGCCTGGACACCATCTACGTGGAGCAGGTGACCGGTCCGCCGAACTTCCTCCGGCAGGTGGTGCAGTTCAAGGTGAACGCCAGCCTGTTCCTCGCCCCGGCCAGTTACCAGGTGGAGGTGCACGACCTGCTGGAGGGCACGCGGACGCTCGTGGGGCAGGTGCCGCCGGGGTCGCACACCCTGCGTTTCTACCGCCTGGAGTACCTGCCCGGGCAGGAGGTCTGCCTGGAGATGCGGCTCACGAACAACAACGCATTCGGTCGTCCCGAGACGATCTGTGGAACATGGCCATGAACGACGAACAGGACGGGTTGGAGGAGCGCACCGAAGCGGAGAAAGGTCCGGCGGAGGGTGCCGGGCAGGAGGGGGGTGAACGCGGTGTGCCGGGCCTGGCGCCGGGCAGTGGTGGTGCCTTCAGCGTGAGCGGCATGTACCGCAGCTGGTTCCTCGACTACGCCAGCTATGTGATCCTGGAGCGTGCGGTGCCCGCGCTGTACGACGGCCTGAAGCCCGTGCAGCGCCGCATCCTGCACGCCATGAAGGAGCTCGATGACGGTCGCTACAACAAGGTGGCCAACATCATCGGGCACACCATGCAGTACCACCCGCACGGCGACGCCAGCATCGGCGATGCGCTGGTGCAGCTGGGCCAGAAGGACCTGGTGATCGACTGCCAGGGCAACTGGGGCAACACCCTCACGGGCGACAGCGCGGCGGCGCCGCGCTACATCGAGGCCCGCCTCAGCAAGTTCGCCAAGGACGTGGTCTTCAACCCGAAGACCACCGAGTGGCAGCTGAGCTACGACGGTCGCAACAAGGAGCCCATCTTCCTGCCGGTGAAGTTCCCGCTCCTGCTCGCGCAGGGTGCCGAGGGCATCGCCGTGGGCCTCAGCTGCAAGGTGCTGCCGCACAACTTCAACGAGCTCATCGACGCCAGCATCGCCGTGCTGCGCAAGCGCTCCTTCGACCTGGTGCCCGACTTCCCCACGGGCGGCCTGGCCGACGTGAGCAACTACAACGAGGGCGAGCGCGGCGGCCGGGTGCGCTGCCGGGCGCGGATCCGCAAGGAGGACAACAGGACGCTCGTCATCACCGAGATCCCCTTCGGCACCACGACCACCTCGCTGATCGAGAGCATCATCAAGGCCAACGAGAAGGGCAAGATCCGCGTGCGGCACATCGAGGACAACACGGCCGAGAACGCCGAGATCCTCGTCCATCTGGCCGCGGGCGTCAGCCCGGACACCACCATCGACGCGCTCTTCGCCTTCACCGACTGCGAGGTGAGCATCGCGCCGAACGCGGTGGTGATCGAGAACGACAAGCCGCGCTTCGTGGGGGTGAAGGAACTGCTGCGCATCAGCACGGAGAACACCCTGCGCCTGCTGAAGCTGGAGCTGGAGATCCGCCTGGAGGAGCTGGAGGCCCAGTGGCACTTCAGCTCGCTGGAACGCATCTTCATCGAGAAGAA
>JADLBK010000017.1 GCA_020847755.1 Flavobacteriales bacterium
CGCGCGGAAACGGCGCAACCTGTCCTTCCGCTCGGACCTCTATGAACTGGCGCTGATGCTGGAGGTGCACCCCTTTCTGGAGGAGCTGGGCCACCTGTACGACATCCGGGGCGTGAAGGGACAGAAATCCTCGCGCATCGGCCTCTACCTCTTCGGTGGTGTGGGCGGCTTCTACTTCAACCCGAAGGCCAAGTTCAACAACGCCTGGGTCGAACTGAAGCCCCTGCGCACCGAAGGCCAGGGCTTGGAGGGCGGGCCGGACGAGTACAGCAACTTCAGCCTGTGCATCCCCATGGGCATCGGCATCCGCAAGCAGCTCAGCAAGGTGCTCAGCGTGGGCCTGGAGATGCAGTACACCAAGACGTTCACGGACTACATCGACGACGTGAGCGGCAACTACTACGACAATGATCTGATCGCCGACGCCAACGGTGGCATCGGTTCGGAGTCCGGCGAGCTTGCGGCCTTCCTCGCCGATCCGCAGCCCGAGGCGCTCCGCTACAGCGAAGGCGAACAGCGCGGCGATCCCGACGACCTGGACGCCTACCTCTTCCTGCGGGCGCAGGTGCACTACAAGCTGTACAAGTACAAGACGCGCAGCAAGAAGTACCGCACGCGCCTGCGCCGCCAGAAGATCGTGTTCTAGGCCCGGTCCGGCCCGACAGCCAGGATGCGGCGCGCTCCCCTGCTGCTCCCTGTCCGCGGCGAACGCCGTGTTCCGCACGACGCATCATCATCGACCGTCAGAGCCATGGTAGGGCGTGCGGTCGGGAGCTTCACATCGGAGCGTGGAAACCCATCGGATACTGGCTGCGCCGCGGTCGCACCTCCCACAAACGTTATCATGGTCGGCACATCGTGGCGGCGGTCGATCGTCGGTGCCCCGGATCAACGACCCGGTTCCCGGCAGGGTATGGGGTTCAGCCGCTCCAGCCGTTCTTGCGCGGAAGTCAGGATCTGGAACTGTGGTAAGGCGGTCGGAACCTGCGGACGGTTTCCGAACACATGTATGGCCATACATACTTCCTGTGCCTGTGCTGTAAGGGTTCCGGGTCCGACGCAAGCCGCGCGCAATGTCGACCACGATGCTGGTCAGGGGGCCTCCGGCCTTGCCACATCCATCTAGCCGTGATCCCGACCAAGCGCGGTTGGCAGAAAATATAATACGCTCAAAAACAAGGGAATAGAGGGGTCCTGGCCGTCAACGGCCTTCGGCTGAAGTATGTATGGCCATACATACTTCCCGCCCCCAAGCGTCGCGGAGACCCCGGCCGTCGATGACCGCCATCGCCCGTGATCGCGTCACCGCTTGAACGACGCGGGGCCGCCCGATGGGCGGCCCCGCGTCCGGCGGTGCATCGCACCGGTCAGTCGTTCAGCGTCTGCTTCACCTCCACCAGCTCGAAGGCCTCGATGTGGTCGCCCACCTTGATGTCGTTGAACTTCTCGACGTTGAGGCCGCACTCGTAGCCATGGGTCACCTCCTTCACGTCGTCCTTGAAGCGCTTCAGGGTGCCGAGGTCGCCGGTGTACACCACGATGCCGTCGCGGATCACACGCACCTTGTTGGTGCGCTTGATCTTGCCGTCGAGCACGAAGCAGCCGGCCACGGTGCCCACCTTGCTGATCTTGAAGGTCTCGCGCACCTCGGCGGTGCCCACCACCTTCTCCACCTCCTTGGGGGCCAGCATGCCCTCCATGGCCTGCTTGATCTCCTCGATGGCGTCGTAGATGATGGAGTACATCCGGATGTCGATCTCCTCGGTCTCGGCCAGCTTGCGCGCGCCGGGGGTGGGTCGCACCTGGAAGCCGATGATGATCGCGTCGGACGCGGTGGCCAGCAGCACGTCGCTCTCGGCGATCGGGCCCACGGCCTTGTGGATCACGTTCACCTTGATCTTCTCGGTGCTGAGCTTCAGCAGCGAATCGGTGAGCGCCTCCACGGAGCCGTCCACGTCGCCCTTCACGATGATGTTCAGTTCCTTGAAGTCGCCGATGGCGAGGCGGCGGCCGATCTCGTCCAGCGTGATGTGCTTGTGGGTGCGGATGCCCTGTTCGCGCTGCAGCTGCTGGCGGCGCGTGGCTATCTGCCGGGCCTCGCGCTCATCCTCGAGAACGTAGAAATGGTCTCCGGCGTTGGGCGCACCATCAAGGCCCAGGATCGACACCGGCGTGGAGGGCCCCGCGTCGTTGACGGCCTGCCCGCGCTCGTTGAACATGTTGCGCACGCGACCGCTGAACTGGCCGGCCAGCAGCACATCGCCCCTGCGCAGGGTGCCGCCCTCCACCAGGATGGTGGTCACGTAACCACGGCCCTGTTCCAGCGTGCTCTCGATCACCACGCCCATGGCGCGCTTGGCCGGGTCGGCCTTCAGGTCGAGCATCTCGGCTTCCAGCAGCACCTTGTCCAGCAGGCTTTCGATGCCGAGGCCCTTCTTGGCGCTGATCTCCTGGCTCTGGAACTTGCCGCCCCACTCCTCCACCAGGATGTTCATCTGGCTGAGCTCCTCGCGGATCTTGTCGGGGTTGGCCCCCTCCTTGTCGATCTTGTTCAAGGCGAAGACCATCGGCACGCCGGCGGCCTGTGCGTGGTTGATCGCCTCGCGCGTCTGTGGCATCACGCTGTCGTCCGCGGAGATCACGATGATGGCGATGTCCGTCACCTGGGCGCCACGGGCACGCATGGCCGTGAACGCCTCGTGGCCCGGGGTGTCCAGGAAGGTGATGTGCTTGCCGTTCTTGAGCTGCACACTGTACGCACCGATGTGCTGCGTGATGCCACCGGCCTCACCGGCCACCACGTTGGCGTTGCGCACATAGTCCAGCAGCGAGGTCTTGCCATGGTCCACGTGACCCATGACGGTGACGATGGGCGGGCGCGGCACCATGCGGCGCTCGTCGTCGGCTTCCATGGGGATGTTCTCCTGCACCTCGGCACCCACGAACTCCACCTTGAACCCGTATTCATCGGCGATCACCGAGAGGGTCTCGGCATCGAGGCGTTGGTTGATGCTCACCATCAGGCCCAGGCTGAAACAGGCCTTGATGATGTCGGTGACGGGCACGCCCATCATGGAGGCCAGTTCGCTGGCGGTGACGAACTCGGTGACCTTGAGGGTCTTGCCGGCCAGCTCGCGGGCGGCCTGCTCCTCCTCGAAGCGTTGGAAGCGCTCGGCGCGTTTGTCGCGACGGATCTTGGCCCCCTTGCTCTTGCCACCGGTCAGGCGCGCGAGGGTCTCGCTCACCTTCTTCTTCACCGCGTTCTCATCGAGTTCGCCGGGGCGGCCACCGGGGCGGCTGGCGGCGTCGCGCTGCTCCTGCTGCACGGCACGGTCCACGTTCACGGGACCGGGTTTCACGATGCGCTTGCGCCGTCCGCGCTCTCCGCCCTGGTCGCCGCGATCGGCCGGTTTGCGCTCCCGCTCCACGGGCAGCTCGATCTTGCCCACGGTCTTCGGACCCGTGAGCTTTTCGGCGCGTGCCCGGATGAGCTGCGGTTCGGCAGGGGTGGGCGGCGGCGGGGCCGCAGGCGCGGCAGGGGCGGACGGTGCCGCGGCGACGGGGGCCACTGGCGCCGGGGGCGCTTCCACCGGGGTGGCGGGCGCAGCGGGGGCCTTCTTGCGCGGTGCGAGGTCGATCTTGTCGAGGACCTTCACGGCGGGCTTCTCCACCTTGGCCTTGATGGTCTCGGTGGCCGGCTTGACCTCCGGTGCGGCCACCGGCTCGGTGGCCACAGGTGCCGGGGCGGCCGCGGGTTCCTCAGCCACCGGACGGGCCGAGGGCTTTTCCGGCACCAGGCTGATCGTTTCCCGCTCCTGGCGCAGCTGCACGGTGGCCTTGCTCTGCTCCTTGATGGCCTTGTCCGAACCGAATTCGGCCAGCAACAGCTCATAGAGGTCCCCGGCGATCTTCGTGTTCGGGTTGCTCTCCACCTTGTGGCCCTTCTTCTCCAGGAACTCCAACACGGTGTGGAGCCCGAGGTTGAACTCGCGGGCCACCTTGCTTAATCGCACGCCCTTGTCCGCTGCTTCGCTCATTCAGTTCGCGTTGTCCGTTCGCCGTTCTCCGTGCGGTCCCCGGCTCAGCCCTCCAGCTCGGCCTTCAGGATCCGCACCACTTCATTGATCGTCTCCTCCTCCAGGTCGGTGCGCTTCACCAGCTCCTCCACCGGGATGTCCAGCACACTGCGCGCCGTGTCGCAACCGATCGACTTCAGTTCGTCGATGATCCAGTGCTCGATCTCGTCGGCGAACTCCTCCAGGTCCACATCGTCGGTCACCTCGTCGGTCTCGCGGTACACATCGATCTCGTAGCCGGTGAGGCGGCTGGCGAGCTTGATGTTGTGTCCGCCCTTGCCGATGGCCAGGGCCACCTGATCGGGTTTCATGTACACCTCGGCGCGCTTGTGCTCCACGTTGAGCTTGATGTTGCCGATCTTGGCCGGGCTCAGCGCCCGTTGGATCAGCAGCTGCTCGTTGCCGGTGAAGTTGATCACGTCGATGTTCTCGTTGCGCAGCTCGCGCACGATGCCGTGGATGCGGCTGCCCTTCATGCCCACGCAGGCGCCCACCGGATCGATGCGGTCGTCGTAGCTCTCCACGGCCACCTTGGCGCGCTCGCCCGGCTCGCGCACGATGCGCTTGATGGTGATGAGGCCATCGGCCACCTCGGGCACCTCCTGCTCGAACAGCTTGGCCAGGAACTCCGGCGCGGTGCGGCTCAGGATCACCACCGGGGTGTTGTTGCGCATCTCCACCTTCCACACCACCGCCCGCACGCTGTCGCCCTTCTTGAAGAAGTCGCTCTTGATCTGCTGGTCCTTGGGCATGATCAGCTCGTTGCCCTCGTCATCGAGGATCAGCGTCTCGCGCTTCCAGATCTGGTATACCTCGCCGGTGA
>JADLBK010000018.1 GCA_020847755.1 Flavobacteriales bacterium
GACCTCGCGGAGGATATCGTCGGTGTCTTGTGCCATGGGAATGCGGGGGGCTAGAACAGGGTAGGTCGACCCGGTGGGTCGACGCTACGGGTGCGTTTCGGGGATGTCGGCGCCATACCTTAGATGCTGAAGCTTTCACCACACCCGCAGGTCCGGCTGGCGTTGGGGTTCACGAACTGGAAGCCCTTGCCGTTGAGGCCACCGCTGAAATCGAGCGTGGTACCCAGGAGGTAGAGCAGGCTCTTCTTGTCCACCACCACCTTCACGCCGTTGTCCTCGAAGACCTTGTCGCCCTCCTTCATCTGGTCGTCGAAGGTGAGGTCGTACATCAGGCCGCTGCAGCCGCCGCCCTTCACGCCCACGCGGACGAAGTGGTTCGGGCCGCGGCCTTCCTGGCCCAGGAGCTTGGTGACTTCCGCCTTGGCGGGTTCGGAGACCTTGATCATTGCTGTTCGGTCTTATTTAGATTAGTTCTAAACAAGTTTCAGAGCAAAGGTAATCCCCCCACAGCGCCTGACAAGGGGTGCTGTGGAACACCGGTGGCGGACAAGGGGTTCACCGGTACTTTTGCCCTCACCCGATCCATGAGCGACACCCCCACCCGCACCGAGCTCTCCGCCCTGGGCGAGTTCGGCCTCATCGACCGCCTGGCCGCCCGGGTGCGGCTCACCCAACCTTCATCCGTGAAAGGGATGGGGGACGATGCCGCGGTGATCGACCCTGCCGGTCTGTACCAGGTGGTCACCACCGACATGCTGGTGGAGGGCGTGCATTTCGACCTGGCGTACATGCCCCTGAAGCACCTCGGCTACAAGGCCATCGTGGTGAACCTGAGCGATGTGTACGCCATGAACGCCGAGCCGCGCCAGGTGACCGTTGCGCTGGCCCTGAGCAATCGTTTCCCGGTGGAGGCGGTGGATGAGCTCTACGAGGGCATGCTGCTGGCCTGCCAGCAGTACGGCGTGGACCTGGTGGGCGGCGACACCTGCAGCAGCCGCAGCGGACTGGTGATCGCGGTGACCGCCATCGGCGCGGCAAGGTCCGAGGAACTGGTGTACCGCAACGGGGCCGGCGAGCACGACCTGCTGGTGGTGAGCGGCGATCTGGGCGGTGCCTACATGGGCCTTCAGGTGCTCGAGCGCGAGAAGTCCGTCTTCACGGAAACAGGTGCCCAGCCCGACCTCGCTGGTCACGACTACATCCTGGAGCGCCAGTTGAAGCCCGAGGCCCGCAAGGACATCATCGTGTTGCTGAAGCAGCTCGGTGTGAAGCCCACCGCCATGATCGACATCAGCGACGGGTTGGCCAGCGAAGCGCTCCACATCGCGCGCAGTTCGGGCTTGGGCGTGCGCGTCTACGACGAGAAACTGCCCATCGATCCGCACACGTTCAACACGGCCCGCGACTTCCACCTGGACCCCACGGTGTGCGCGCTCAGTGGGGGCGAGGACTACGAGCTGCTCTTCACGATCCGCCAGGCCGACTTCGAGGCGATCAAGGGCAACCCGAACCTCACCGTTGTGGGCCACATGACCGATGCGAACAGTGGCTACCGCCTGGTGGACAAGCAGGGTGGCGAGCACGAGCTCACGGCCCAGGGCTGGGATGCCTTCCTGAAGAAGGGCTAGGTCACTCCTTCACCACGCGCACCACACTGCGCTGAGCGCCATCGCGCACCTCCACCGCATAGAGGCCGCTGGGCCAGCTGGTGCCGAGGTCATCGTGGTAGCTACCGGCATGCACCAGGCGACCGTTCGTGTCGAACGCGTGCACCAACGCCGAGCTGCCGGGCCGAGGCGTGAGCGCGAAGCCTTGCGTGAAGGGCGAGGGGAACGCGATGAGCACCGGCCTGCCCGGCCCCTCCGGCACCGCGGTCGAAGGGTTGGTGATGCGCCCGATGGCGAAGCTCTGCACCCCGCTTGCGCCGGTCTGCAGTGGTGGGAAGCTGAACACGTCGTTGCTGTGGTTGCTGAAGTAGAGGGTGCCGTTCGCTGGACAGGTGATGGTCTGGCTGGAGACGAAGCCGGTGGGTGCGCTGGTGGAGGTCCATTGCGGCGTTCCGTCCGGGTCGAAGGCCACGATCGTCTGCGCATGGTCGGTGACCGCACCGGCCACGCTTGTAACACCATTGCCCCAATCCACCACGCCGCGTACGGAGCCGGTGAGGTAGGGGATGCCCGCACCGTCCACCGCCAGGCAGCTGCGGGTTCCGGCCTCCATGTCGCCGGTGATCGTTCCGCCGACCGGATCGCTCGTCACGCCCCACAGGAACTGGCCGGTGCTGTCGGCCTTCGCCAGGAAGGTGGCGGACATCCAATCCGCGCCGTTGAGCCAGATGCCACCCCACGAGGTGCTGTCCGCGATGTTGCCTCCGAGGTATGCATGACCGGCGTGGTCCGCGATCACCATGGGGTACTGGAAGGTGATGTCGTGCGCGAAGCGCGCCCAATCCCCGGTGCCATCGGGCTTGAAGCGGCACAGGAACATGAGGTAGGGCTCGTTGGCGGGCTGGGCGGGGTTGATCCCGCCGAACGCGAAACCGCCGTTATCGGTGCCGCCGCTCACGTACAGCCCGCCCCATGGATCGAAGCTCATGCCGCCGATGGTCTTGCCCCCGTCGATGGTGCGCAGCTCTGCATCGTTCCCGTTCGCGTCGACCTTGCTGATGCGGGTGAGCATGAAGTCGCTGGTGGCGTACCACAGGGCGCCGGTGTGATCGAAGGCGAGCGCGGCCATCATGGTGGCGTTCGGCTGCGTGAGCGAGAGGTTCCGCATCCACACCGGTGCGCCGGTGGGGTCGAACTTGATCAGGTACAGGTCCACGTCGAGCCCGGTGCCGGAATGGCCAAGGGTGGACCCGTCGCACAAGGCCATGTCCTCCATGAACTGACCGGCCACGTACACATTGCCGCTGTCGTCCACAACGCCGCATTCCACGGTGACCTTCTGGCCCAGCCCGCACGACCACAGGGGCTGCCCGATGGCGGGATCGAGCCGGTGCACCACGGCACCACCGAACACCTCGCTGCCGTACAGCTGGGTCACCCCGTCGAGCCGGGCGGTCATCAAGGCCCCGCCCGGGGAGGCGGCGAGCACGTGGCGCGGCATGCCGGGGTTCATCGTCCAGTTCACGGGCCAGCCCACGAGCCAGTCGGGTTGCTGGGCCGATGCGGAGAAGACGAGAAGCGCTGCCGATAAGGCGGGGAGGAATGGTGTTCTCATGGCTGGTCGTACACCAGGAAGACCGGCGTGTGAAGCTCAACGTTGCCCGCCGAGGACGAATGCCGGATCTTCTGCTGATGGAGCGGGAAAAAGGCGGGATGGACCGGCTGGAACGCGGGCTCAGGCCGCCCGGCTTTTTCCGCGGGCCCGCTCCCGGACAAGCTCGCCATAGGGTCTGCCAGAAAGATGGCTCTCCGCCCAGGTCAACGGGTCAAGGTGTTCGAAGGCCGGTTGTTCCAACGGGTCGCCGGCGAGCTGGGCAAGGTCGTCGTGGAAGCGCTGGAAGGCGGCACGCTGCTGAAGGATAGGCAGCGGCTTCAGCAGGTCACGCACGAGGCGCAGAAAGACCTGTTCGAAGCGGTGGGTGCGTGAACGACCTTTCAGGTACCGTTCCGTATTTCGGAGGGTGTAGTGCAGCAGCTCCTTGTCCTCGGTCTCCAGCCGCAGCATCAATTCCAGCATGCGTGCGTATGACACGATGCCACCCTGGTCGTCTTGGGCCTCGTTCAGCAGGCGATGGCACCAGCGTAGGGCTTCCGCCGGTCGGCCCCCGCCGAACAAGGCCATCGCAACCTGGAACATGTGCCCCGCGCGGCGAAGGGTCCCCAGCGCCTCGCCATGCCGTTCCAGCCCGCGTTCGACGGTGGGCACCAGCGCGAGAGCGTGATCGAACTCTCCGCTGGCGCAGTGGATGCTGAGCTCCAGGGAGGTGCCCGTGGCGAACAGTTTCATCTCAAGGTCCTCCGTGTCGGGCATCTGCCAGGCAGCCGGGGCCAGTCGATAGGCGTGCAGGTGTTCACTCGCCTCCTTGAAGCGACCTGTGCGGGTGCAGACATAAGCCAGGTTGCTCAGTACCGCCAGCAACCGGTACGGCTCGTCGATGAAGATCGGCCGCTCGGCCTCGAGCAGGTCGCGGTTCGCAAGAAGGTGCGCATGGCTGGCCTCGAGGTCACCGGTGGCAAAGCCGGCCACGGCCTCCAGATGGTGGTGCAGGTAGCGTGCCTGGGCCGAGCCAAGGGCATCCACCTGCGGTCGGCCCGGACGTGCCATGATCGCCCGCACCCGCTCCACTTGCGCCGTGTTCCGGGCCTGACCTTCCCCATAGAGCGTCAGATACACTTCGCTTTTCAGGTCCCACAGCGCGTCGAGCTCCGTCATCCGCGCAAGCAGCCGTGCGGTCCGCTGGCGCTGCTCATCGAGCGTGGCCGCGGTCACGCCTTGGTAGTGCGTCCGCTCAAGCAGGCGGCGCTGCCACACGTGGACCTCGGCGAGCACGTGGAACTTCTCATGCTTGGCGGCAAGACGCTCCACACCCCCCAGATGCCGCTCGGCATCGGCATACAGGGCCCGTTGGTAGAGCACCTCCACCTCGTGCATGCGGCGGCGCAGCCTGGCGTCCACGGAGGAATGGGCGTGATAGGCCGACAGGCTCTCCAGGATGGAGTTGTGCAGGCGCTGCTTGGCGATGGCTAAGCGCGCAGTGAACCCCCGTCCCTTGAACCGCCGCAGCAACGCTTCCTCGTCATAGACATCCATCGCGGCAATGGCATTGAAGAGCAGCAGATGGTTGCTCCGCCCCCGGATCAGGTGCCTCCCCGCATACAGCTTGAAATAGCGCTTCTCGGCCGCATCCATCGACCGGATCAGCCGGTGGACCTGATCGGACGCTTTCCTCGACATGGGGCTTGACCTGATGAAAGGAAAGCTAGCCTGTTCGTGTGTCCACGGGTGCACGTTCGCGAGGAACGGGCAGCTTGCTTCGGGAAGCGGCAGGAACACGGCGGAACGACAACGCCCTGGACCAGGCCAGGGCGTCGATCATTCGCGGTCCGAACGGTCAGTTGCCGGTCGATCCGTTGTTCTTCTTCTTGTTCCGCTCGCCATCGGCATCCTCATCCCCGTCATCGGAGATGTCGCCGTCATCCTCTCCACCACCCTGTTCGTCCAGATCACCGGACCGAACGATGGCTCCCTGACCTTCAGGCTCTCCTTTCCCTGCCGCAGCGGCTCCGGCCATGCTGCCGCTCGGCTCCTCCTGCATGCGCTTGTCCTCGCCCTGGGTAAGTTGGTCCGTGGGCACGACCTGTTCTTTGGTGCATGCGGCGAGCGCAACGACCATCAACAGGCAGGCGATGAGGTTCCGGACCATCAGGTTTCAAAGATAGGGTGCCCAGGCCCCGTTCGCAAATCGGTTCCGTGGCGGGGTGATGGACCGTTGCCGGGCAGGTCGATCGTGACCCGGGTGCCAAGGACCCTTCCATCGGACCCTTGTACTTGTTCGGGTCCTACGATCCGGATGTCGGTCACCTGCAGGTTCCGCAGCACATCGGCCCGCCCCTTGGTGATCTCGATCCCCCTGGAGATATGGTCCCCGGTCTGTTTACGCGCCTTGCTCTGCTCGATGCCCAGCCCATCGTCGGCGATGGTGACCCGCACGCGGCCAGGCCCGCCCGGCGAAACCCGGATGGTGACCTGGCCCTGGCGCTCGGTGGGCAGAATGCCATGCCAGATGCTGTTCTCCACATAGGGCTGCAACATCATGGCCGGCAGCCGAACATGGAGCGTGTCCACGCCCGGCTCCACGGTCAGTACGTAGCGGAACCGGTCCTTGAAGCGCATGTGCTCCAGAACGAGATACAGCTCCAGTCGTTCGAGCTCCTCGGCCAGACTGGTGGTATCGCTCTGGCTGGCGTCCAGGTTCTTGCGGATAAGCTTGGCGAAGCTGGTGAGATAGCGGTTGGCCGTGGCCCGGTCCTGTTTGTTGATGTGGTATTGGATGCTGTTGAGGGCGTTGAAGATGAAGTGCCGGTTCATGTTCGCGTTCAGCGCCTGCTGCTCGAGCTGGAGCATGCGCGAGCGGAGCATCAACTGGCGGGTGCGTTCCTGGCGACGGCGCTGCACGGACCGGTATCGGGCCACACCACCCACGGAACCGATCACCACGGCCCCGGTGAGCGCGAAGAACCACCAACGGGCCCAGAACGGGGGCTGTACATCGAAGGCATATTCCTTCGGTGCGCTCCACCGGCCACTGCGCCCCCTGGCCATCACCTGGAACACGTAGTGCCCATGCGGTAGATTGCTGAAGCTTGCAGAGCGCACGTCCGTTTCGGGCAACCAGTCATTGTCATGGCCCAGCAGACGATAGCGGTAGACCACCTGCTCCGGCGCGTTCAGGCTGATGCCGGCGTAGTCGAAGGTGAGGTGGTTGCGCTCATAGGGGAGAAGGAGCCCGGTGGGAAGCCCGGTGACCGTGTCGGACCCAGCGGATCGCCCTTCCCATCCCGAGGGCCGCAGGAACCACCGGAGGCCCGTGATGTGGAGCGGGATGACGCCCCCATGCCGTGAGCGTTCCGGACCGGGCAGGTGCACCACCAGGCCGCGGGAGGTGCCGAAGAGCAACCGCCCCTTGGTGTCGAGGTGCGATGCGTTCAGGTTGCATTCCAAGCTCAGCAGTCCATCGCTGGTGGTGTAGTGCGTTACTCCGCCCCCAGTGGCCAGCAGGCTGTCGGGGGTCACCTGGAACAGCCCGTTGTTGGTGCCCACCCAGAGATGCCCATCCGCGGTGGTGCGCAACAGGTCGATGTAGTTGGACCCGAAGTCCGGGGCGAGGCGGAGCACACGCGGGCCGGATCCCGTGAAGCACACCAACCCGTCCGCTGTACCGGCCCAGACCCGCCCACCATGGTCCTCCGCCAGGCAATAGACCGCACCGGCCGGAAGCTCCCGGCCTGCGGTCCATGTGGTCCAACCATTCGGACCCCGGCGGGCCACACCCACTTCGTGGGCGGCCCATAGATGGCCCTGGCGATCGCGATGCAGGGCCCGGATGGACCGGAGCTGTGTGCCAGGCGGGCCGGGTTCACGTTGCAGCCGGCCCTCGCGGATCGAGAAGAGCCCTTCTCGTGCGCCGCACCACAGCGTACCATCCGCATCCTCGTGCAGGGCCACCACACGCTCATCACGCAGCGACAAGCTATCCGGCAACGGCACCACCACGCCATTGCGCAGCCTGCACAATCCGTCACTGGTGCCGAACCACAGGCTGTTGTCCCGGCGGCGCAGTCCGGTCCAGACCGTGTTGTTCGGCAGGCCGTCCAGGGTGCTCACCAGCGCCATGCCGTCCATCCGGCAGATGCCGTTGCCGTAGGTGCCCAGCCACAGGTCGTTCGCGCTGTCGGCCACCAGGCACATCACCTGGTCGCTGCACAATCCGTCGCGCTGGGTGTAAGTGACAAAGCGGTCGCCGGTCCATCGCAGGATGCCCGCCCCGTCCGTCCCCAACCACAGGTCGCCGTGGTCATCCACCGATACGCACCAGATGTTGTCGTTCGGCATCCCTTGGTTCACCGTGAGCGCACGGATGCGCCCGCCTTCGATGACGTTGACGCCGAACTTGCTGGCCAGCCACACGCGGCCCTGTCGATCGACCGTCACGCTGCGCACGTTGTTCTGCAACAGGCCGTCGCTCTCATCGATCTCCTCCACGGCGCCGCTCGGACGCAGCGCGAAGACCCCCTGGCCGAATGTGGCCACCCACAAGGTGCCATCGCTGCCCACGGCCATGCTGCTCACGTTGGAACGGTCCTCGCTTCCCAAGGCCACGACCGAACACCGGCCATCGGCCCAGCGGAGGAGACCGTTGCGCAGGCCGATGTAGATGGTGCCGTCCGGCAGGCACAGCAGCGACCGCACGGTGCCCGCGGTGTCGGTGGGGAAGCCTTCGAGTTCGCGGATCCGGCCGTCCTCGTGCACAAGTACGCCCCGGTCCTCCACCCCGATCAGCTCACGCCCGTTCGCATCGGTGGCAAGGGCGGTGATGCGTGGCCGATCAAGGCCGGGAAGCGGGATCGGGACCACCTCAATGCCATGCCGGAAACTGACAAGGCCTCCACCGGTGCCGCACCACATCGAGCCGTCCGAACGGGGCAGCAGGGCGTTCACTTGTGCATCGGGCAAACCTTGCTGCAGCGCGTGGTTGCGGAAACCGCTGCCATCGAAGCGGCTCACTCCGCCCAGCGTGCCGACCCACAGAAAGCCCTGTGCGTCCTGTGCGATCGTGCGCACCTGGCTCTGGGCAAGGCCGTCCCGTGTGGTGTAATGGATGAACCCGAACTGCTGGGCCTTCAGCAGGCCCGTGGACCCCAGCAGCAGCCCGAGCAGCCAGCCCGTGCACCGCATCAGAAGGTGGGGATCAGGGCGAGGAAGTCAGGCATCTTGCGGCGCGATACGGGGATCATCGCTCCGTTGTCCAGCACGGCCATGTTGCCTTCGCCGCGGCTGAAGGCTCGAAGGTGCTCGAGATTGATGATGTATGATTTATGGACGCGGAAGAAGCGCTTCGGGTCCAGGTTGTTCTCGAACACCCGGATGTGCTTGCTGCTGATCTGCCGCTTGCCGTCGCGCGTATGGATGGTGGTGTAGCTGTCGCTGGCCTCCAGGTAAAGGATGTCCTCGTGCCGTACCAAGGTGAGCCCGTCGCGTCCGGGCACGGCCATGCGCTTGCTCAAGGGCGAGGCGGGGTCGAGCAGCAACGCCGCGATGGCCCCGGTCTGTTGCGGTGCGGCCGTGGGATCCGACGTCATTCGACGAAGCTTCGAAGACGCCCGCTTGAGCTCCTCCACGTCAATCGGTTTCTCCAGGTAGTCGAGGGCGTTCTCCTTGAAGGCCTGCAGCGCATATTCGTAGTAAGCGGTGGTGAACACCACCGGCAGCTCCTGGCCTTGCAGGGAGCGAAGCAGGGCGAAACCATCCTCGCCCGGCATCTTGATGTCCAGGAACAGCGCCTGAGGATGTTCCGTCGCGATCAGCTCGCGCGCCTCCTGGGCGCTTCCGGCCGAGCCCACCACCATCAGGTCGGGGCAGTGCTCCTCCAGCATCATCCGCAGGTTCTCCCGGGCGTCGGGTTCGTCGTCCACGATCAGTACACGCATGGCCGATGGGTTTGGTGGGCTCAAGCTAGGGCGCGCCCGCGGTGGTTCTCAGGCCCGTCGCCTGACCGGTGCGTGCGATCGAGCGGACCGTCATCCCGGTCGTGTGGACCGTCAGCGGACCCGCTCGAGGAACTCGCCCACGCGCTCGCGTGCGATCGGCACCCGCCGTCCGTCGCGGAGCACGGCCCAGTGACCATCGTCGCGCAGGTATTCGCGCAGGTGCTCCAGGTTCACGATGTGTGAACGGTGCACACGCAGGAACACGGCCGGGTCCAACAGCTCCTCGTACACGCGCAGGGTGCGGGTGTCCAGGTAGCGCGTGCCATCGCTGAAGTGCAGCTGCGTGCAGTTGCCCTCGGCCTCCAGGTGGCTGATGGTGCGCGGATCGAAGAGCTTGAAGCCTTTGGCGTGGTCGATCACGATGCGGCCCGCGGGCAGGGAGGCCTCCCGCACGGCGGCGTTCAATCTCTCGCGGTATGCCTGGGCCTCGGCCGGGCGTTCATGCAGTTCGCGCACCCGCGCGAGGGCCTTCATCACCGCCGCGCGCAGCTCATCGGGGTCGATCGGCTTCAACAGGTAGTCCACCGCATGGGTGTGGAAGGCCTGCAGCGCGTAGTCCTTGAAGGCGGTGACGAAGATGACGAGCGCTCGGAGGTCGCGGAGCTCGGCCAGCAGGTCAAGGCCCTCTGTGCCGCTGGGCATGCGGATGTCCAGGAACAGCAGGTCGGGATCCAGCTCCGCGATGCGTTCGCGCGCCTTCGCTGGTCCATCGGCCGTACCCGAGACCTCCACCTCGGGGCAAAGCTCCTCCAGCATCAGCCGCAGGTTCTCCCGGGCCGGTTCCTCGTCGTCCACGATCAATGCCCGCACCTGCCGCGACCCCATGACGGCGAAAATAGCGGCACCGCCGGAGCGACCGTTCTCCACTTCGCCGCCACCGTTTCCCGGTTCGGGCTGGCGATCGGGCGAGGAGCGTTGTAGGTTGGGGTCTCCATCGAACGCAAACCCCTTGTTGCCATGGCTTCCACGAACTCCCACAGCAGGCTCTGGATCTTCTCGGACCAGGGCAGTTGAACCGCGCAGTGCTCATGTCAGGTTTTGGTGTGGAGGGTCGGTCCGCCGGGTGGCGGACCGGCCCTCCGGCGTTCTTCGGGAACCCTTTGGCCGGTGGCGGCGTACAACGGCGCGAAGAACCGGCCCATGGCCCAGCACAACGCACCCCACGAGATCCGCGTACGCATCGACCAGCTCGAGCGCCTGCTGATGTTCGACTATGATCCCGCCTCCCGGGACGCCCTCTTCGACATCGTGGACCCCAGCGGCCGGATCGTCAAGACCGGCGACGTCAACGGTCCTGTCACCCGCGTGCGCATCACCGACCTGGACGGTGAGGAGTACTTCCTGATGGTGCTCGATGGCGACGTCAGCACGGTGAGGCCCATCCACTTGCGCCGCGCCGTCTGATGCACGCACCAGCTGCCGTCATTCCGGTTTACCGGGCCCTCACCATCGTGGGCAATGTGCTGCGCATCGATCGCGACGGCATGGCCCATGTCCCCTTCCGGAGCGATACCACGATCGGCGCACCGGTCGAGGTCGTCTTCATCCTGGTGCCCATCGTGCCTGCGGATCCCAGCTGACCCGCCCGTTATCGCCGGTCCCTGCCCGGATCCCACCTTCCGCTGATCGGTGCAAGCGGGTCACCTCCACATCCGATACGTTGGTGGCAAACTCCGTTGCCATGATCCGACATATGCTCCCCCTTGCGCTGTTTCCCACCTGCGCCTGGACCTTCCCGTTCATTGTGAGCGCCCAGGGCACGGCCGTCACGTCCATCGCCAACGACCGCATGGAAGTCGGCCTCACCTCCTGGGGCCTGATCGGTGCGGGAGCCGATGGGGCCGGCCCGGCGTACGAGGTCCCGCCCGGCGCGGGCACCCATGTCCTGTGGGGCAGCGGCTTGTGGGTGACCGGGCGGGGCCCGGGCGATACGCTGCATGCCGCAGGAGCGAGCTATGGCGGACTGTTCGATTCGGATTACTGGACCGGCCCGCTCACCACCGACGGTTCCGCCACCGCCCTGCCCGGCGTGGCCCAGGCCTATGATCGCATCTGGTGCGTGGAGCGCTTCGACATCGAGCAGCATCTCAACTTCCACGATTGCCTGGATGATCCCGATTGCGACGAGGCCCTCGAGTTCCCGGGATACCAACCGGCGCAGGCGCTGGTCGATTGGCCGGCCATGGGCGACATCGCCCTTGGTCTGGATCCCCATCAGGCTCCGTTCGTGGACCGTGATGGCGACGGCATCTATGATCCGGCCTTCGGTGATGTGCCCTGCATCCTGGGTGATCGGGCCTGCTTCATGGTGCTGAACGACCAACGGCCGCACAGTTTCTCGCAGGGTATTCCCCTCGGCATCGAGCTCAGGTTGATGCCCTTCCTCTTTGACAGCACCGACCCTGAGCTGGCCCACACACTGTTCCTGCGGGTGCACGTGATCAACCGCAGCAGTAACCCCTACACCGATGTGCGCATCGGCCTGCACACCGACTTCGACCTGGGGGATCCCGACGATGACATGATCGGCACCGACCCGTCCCGCAACCTCTGGTACGCCTACAACGGGGATGGCTTCGATGGTCCGTCCATCTGGGGCCCTGGCTTTGGCGGCCAGCCCCCCGCCTTCGGGGTGCGGCTCATCAAGGGTCCGCTGGTGGAGGCCGATGGCAACGACGACCCGGTCGTTCCCCTCATCCCCGGATTCAACGGCCAGGGCTTCGCCGATCAGCAGATCGATGATGAGCGCTTCGGGCTCACGGGCAGCCGCACCTACACCACGGCCTCCGGCGCCACGGGCATCCCCCAAACCGCTGTGGATGTGGAGCGCTACCTGGCCGGTCAATGGCTGGACGGCCTGCCGCAGACCTACGGGGGAAATGGGTACTCGCTGGATCCGAACGCGGTGTCCGCGCGGTTCATGTACCCTGGCGACAGCGATCCCCTCGGAGCAGGCACGGATGGCGCACCGCAGGCACCCTGGTCCGAAGTGAGCGAGGGGAATACACCGGGCGACCGCCGCATGCTGGGCGTCACCGGACCCTTCACCCTGGAGTCCGGCGAGCATGCCGACCTGCTGTTCGCCTACCTGTTCGCCCAGCCGACATCCGGCGGGCCGCTGGCCAGCATCAGCGCCCTGCAGACCGCAGCGGACAGCGCGCTCGCCAGCGTCCTCGGCGATGTGGGCGGCATGGCCGGTATGTTCGGCATCGGGGAAGAGAACGCCTTGTCCGTCTGTGCCCCGCACCTCGTCACCGTGGGCCTGCAGGACCGTGACCGGAACGAAGGCGTTCAGCTCTTCCCCAACCCCGCGAAGGACCACCTGATGGTGTGGACACCGGGCCTCGCCACTGGAGCGATGCTCTCCTTGCGCGACGCCACAGGGCGTGCCGTCCTTGCCATGCGGACCGCCGGGGAGCGCACCAGCATCGATGTGACCGACCTGGCGAAGGGTTTCTACCTCTGCGAGGTAGCCGACGGCGGAGTGCGTTTCACCACGAGGCTGGTGAAGGAGTAGGGATGCCTGTGGCGAGCAATGCATGAGCCCCGCGAGCGATCGCGGGGCTCATGCGTTCGTGACGAAGGGTGGTTCACGCCACCACTTTCCGCCTGCTCATCAGCTCCTCCACCGCCTCCGCTTCCACCGGGATCTCCGCGAACAGGTCGATCGGGTTGTCGCGCGTCACCAGGATGTTGTTCTCCAGGCGGATGCCCAGCTTCTCCTCGCGGATGTAGATGCCCGGCTCCACGGTGAAGACCATGTCCGGCTGGATCATCTCGTTCCACAGGCCCACGTCATGCACATCGAGCCCTAGGAAGTGGCTGGTGCCGTGCATGAAGTACTTCTTGTACAACGGCCGCTCAGGGTCCTGCTTGGCCACATCGGTCTTGTCCAGCAGCCCCAGGCCGATCAGCTCGCGCTCCATGATCCTGCCCACCTCCTTGTGGTAGTCGGCCAGCAGGGTGCCGGGGCGCAGCAGTTGGGTGGCCTCGTTCTTCACGCGCAGCACGGCGTTGTACACCGCGCGCTGGCGATCGGTGAAGCGCCCGTTCACGGGGATGCACCGGGTGAGGTCGCTGGCGTAGCCGCCGTACTCACAGCCGAAGTCCATCAGGATCACATCGCCGTCTTGGCACACCTGGTCGTTGGTGATGTAATGCAGCACGCAGGCGTTGTAGCCGCTGGCGATGATGGGCGTGTAGGCATGCCCGCGCGAGCCGTTGCGCAGGAACTCGTGCGTGATCTCCGCCTCGATCTCGTACTCCTTCACGCCGGGCTTCACGAAGCCGCACACGCGTTCGAAGGCCTTGCCGGTGATGGCGATCGCGCGCTTCATTTGCGCCACTTCCTCCGCTGTCTTACGCGAACGGATGCGGTGCATGATCGGCGCGCTGCGCTTCACACTGTGCAGCGGGTATTGCGCGCGCAGTTCCTTGTTCTTGCGGTCCTCGCGCGTCTCCACCTCGTTGTGCTGGCGCAGGTGCTCGTTGCTGTTCAGGACCAGGTGCTCGCACTGCGGGACCAGGCGCTTGATCGTGGCCTCGTAGCTGCTCGTCCACAGCACCGTCGCGATGCCGCTGAGGTCCCTCGCTTCCTGCTGGCTGAACTTGGCCCCCTCCCAGATCGCGATCAGCTCGCTGGTCTCGCGCACGAACAGGATCTCGCGGTCCTTCGGGTCCACCGCATCGGGAAAGAGCAGCAGGATCGTCTCCTCCTGGTCGATGCCGGTGAGGTGGAAGATGTCGCTGGCCTGCTTGAACGGCATGCTCCCATCGGCGCTGGTGGGCATGATGTCGTTGCTGTGGAAGATGGCGAGTCCGCCTTTCTCCAGGTGTTGGCGGAAACGGGCGCGGTGCTCGCGGTAGGTGGACGCTGAGAGCGGTGTGTAGCGCATGAGGGCGAAGGTAGGATCAAGACTCAAGACACAAGGCGCAAGGCTCAAGCAACAAGGTGGGGCGGTCTTGTGACATGGAACTTGGGTCTTGAAACTTGTGTCTTGTATTTGGGCGTGCCCCTCGCAAAGCCTCGGGTCGGGCTATCCGCAGTAGTCCTCGCTCGCAAAGCCTCGCTGTGGGCTACTTGCTGCTATCCCTCACGCGGCCGATCTTCACCCTATGCCCACCCCCAACAAGACCCACCGCACCACCGCCTCCGTCGCCGCCTTCATCGACACTCGCCCCAAGGCGGAGATGCACGATGACAGCCGGGTCCTGATGGCCATGATGCAGGAGCTCACCGGCAAGGATCCGCACAT
Organism: Flavobacteriales bacterium; assembly: GCA_020847755.1. Classification (GTDB taxonomy): domain Bacteria; phylum Bacteroidota; class Bacteroidia; order Flavobacteriales_F; family PHOS-HE28; genus PHOS-HE28. The sequence continues at coordinate 14,471 of JADLBK010000018.1, forward strand.
GTACGGGCCTTCCATCATCGGCTTCGGCACCTACCACTACACGTACCCCAGCGGGCATTCGGGCAGTGCGCCCCTGGCGGCTTTCAGTCCGCGGAAGACGGAGCTCGTGCTGTACCTGGGCCAGGAAGTGCTCGACCCGGATACGCTCGCCAAGCTGGGCAAGCACAGGGCCACCAAGGGCTGCCTGTACGTGAAGCGCCTGGCCGACATCGACCTGAAGGTGCTGCGGAGCATGATCAAGAGATCCATCGCCGCCACCCGGAAGGCCTATCCGGCGCCCTGATCCTCAGCAGCTTAGGATTTCGTCCGGGCCGCCTACCTTCGCCGCCGCGAACGCGACCACCCCGTTCGCTGTTCACTGGAAACCATGGCACGCTCCGCCCTCCTCGGCTCCTCCCTCACGAAGAAATACTGGATGGCCCTCACGGGCCTTTTCCTTTGCCTGTTCCTGGTGATCCACCTGGCAGGCAACCTGCAGCTGTTGGACGCCAGTCCGGAGGGCCGTCTGAAGTTCAATGCCTACGCCAGGTTCATGACCACCTTCCCGGTGATCAAGGTCGTGAGCTACCTGCTGTACTTCAGCATCCTGTTCCACGCCTTCGATGGCATCCTTCTGGCGGTGCAGAACCGCCAGGCCCGCCCCACGCGGTATGTGAAGGAGAAGCCCTCCGCCAACCGCACCTGGTACAGCGGCCAGATGGCCCTGCTGGGTTCCCTGCTGCTGGTGTTCATCGTGCTGCACATGAAGCATTTCTGGTATGAGATGCACTGGGGCGGCCTGCCGCTGGACAGCGAGGGCAACACCGACTTGTTCACCGTGGTGGCCGAGGCCTACAGGCAGCCGCTGTATGTCGTGCTGTACGTCGCCTCCATGGCCGTGCTCGCCTTCCACCTCCTGCACGGCTTCCAGAGCGCCTTCCAGAGCCTGGGCCTCAACCATCCCCGCTACACCCCGATCATCAAGAACGTGGGGGTGTTCTTCGGCGTGGTGGTGCCGATCCTTTTCGCCCTCATCCCGGTGTGGATGTTCGCTTTCCCCGGTTGATCCCTCCCTTAGATCCGTCCGCAATTCCATGAGCAAGCTCGACAGCAAGATCCCACCCGGTCCCATCGACAAGAAATGGACCTACCACAAGGGGCACATGCGCATTGTGGCGCCTGCGAACAAGCGCCGCATCGATGTCATCGTGGTGGGCACCGGCCTGGCCGGTGGTGCCGCCGCTGCCTCGTTGGCGGAGATGGGCTACAACGTGAAGGCCTTCTGCTTCCAGGACAGCGCCCGTCGCGCCCACAGCATCGCCGCGCAGGGGGGCATCAACGCCGCCAAGAACTACATGAACGACGGGGACAGCACGTACCGGCTGTTCTATGACACCGTCAAGGGCGGCGACTACCGCGCCCGTGAGGCCAACGTGTACCGCCTGGCCGAGGTGAGCGCCAACATCATCGACCAGTGCGTGGCCCAGGGTGTGCCCTTCGCCCGCGATTATGGTGGACTGTTGGACAACCGCTCCTTCGGAGGCGTGCAGGTGAGCCGCACCTTCTATGCCCGCGGCCAGACCGGGCAGCAGTTGCTGCTCGGAGCATACAGCGCGCTGATGCGCCAGGTGGGCAAGGGCGCGGTGCAGATGTTCGACCGGCACGAGATGCTGGATGTGGTGGTGGTGAACGATGAGAAACGTGGTCCGATGGCCCGCGGCATCATCGCACGCAACCTGATCACCGGCGAGATCGAGCGGCACGGCGCGCACGCGGTGCTGCTGTGCACCGGTGGCTATGGCAACGTGTTCTTCCTGAGCACGAACGCCATGGGAAGCAACGTCACCGCCGCCTGGAAAGCCCACAAGCGCGGGGCCTTCTTCGGCAATCCCTGCTACACGCAGATCCACCCCACCTGCATCCCGGTGAGCGGCACGCACCAGAGCAAGCTCACGCTGATGTCCGAGTCGCTCCGCAACGATGGCCGCATCTGGGTGCCTGCGAAACTCGAGGACGCCAAGGCGATCCGTGAGGGCAAGAAGAAGGGCAGCGACATCCCCGAGGCCGACCGCGACTACTACCTGGAGCGGCGTTACCCGGCCTTCGGTAACCTGGTGCCGCGTGACGTGGCCAGCCGTGCCGCCAAGGAGCGCTGCGATGCGGGCTATGGCGTGAACAAGACCGGTGAGGCCGTATATCTGGACTTCAGTGCCGCCATAGAGCGCTACGGAAAGCTGCAGGCCAACGTGCTGAAGATCGAGAACCCCAGCAAGGAGAAGATCACCGAGCTGGGCCGTGCGGTGGTGAGCGAGAAGTACGGCAACCTCTTCGACATGTATGAGAACATCGTCGGAGAGAACCCTTACGACCACGCGATGAAGATCTACCCCGCCGTGCACTACACCATGGGCGGGCTCTGGGTGGATTACAACCTGCAGACCACGGTGCCCGGTCTTTTCGCCTTGGGCGAGGCCAACTTCAGCGACCACGGCGCCAACCGCCTCGGCGCCTCCGCGCTGATGCAGGGCCTGGCCGACGGCTACTTCGTCATCCCCTATACCGTGGGTGATTACCTGGCCGACGACATCCGCACCGGACCGATCAAGACCGACACCCCGGAGTTCGTCGCCGCCGAGAAGGAGGTGAAGGACCGCATCAACCACTTCCTCAACAACAAGGGCACCAAGCCGGTGGACGACTTCCACCGCGCGCTCGGCAAGGTGATGTGGGACAAGTGCGGCATGGCGCGCAACGAGCAGGGACTGAAGCAGGCCATCCAGGAGATCCGCGCCATCCGCGAGGATTTCTGGAAGAACGTGCGCGTGCCCGGCAAGGCGAACGAGTTCAACCAGGAGCTGGAGAAGGCCGGTCGCGTGGCCGATTTCCTCGAGCTCGGTGAACTGATGTGCATGGACGCGCTGCACCGCAACGAGAGCTGCGGTGGCCACTTCCGTGAGGAGTATCAGGAGATGGAAGGTCCGCAGCAGGGCGAGGCCAAGCGCGACGATGCCAATTTCGCCTACGTGGCTGCCTGGGAATGGCTGGGCGAGGCCGGCAAGGCCGAGCTGCACAAGGAGCCTCTGACCTTCGAAGAGGTCAAGTTGACGCAACGTTCATACAAGTGATCATATAGCGTCGACCCACCGGATCGACCTACCAGAACAGCAAGGCAGATGGGCAACATGAAACTTACACTCAAGATCTGGCGCCAGAGCGGTCCCAACGACAAGGGCCGCATCGTGGACTACCCGGTCAACAACGTCTCCGAGGACATGTCCTTCCTGGAGATGCTGGACGTGCTGAACGACCAGCTGATCCGCGAGGGCAAGGACCCGGTCGCCTTCGACCATGACTGCCGCGAGGGCATCTGCGGCATGTGCAGCCTCTTCATCAATGGCGAGCCCCATGGCCCGGGCCGTGGCATCACCACCTGCCAGTTGCACATGCGGAAGTTCAAGGATGGGGATACCATCTTCATCGAACCATGGCGCAGCGCGGCTTTTCCCGTGATCAAGGACCTCTCCACCAACCGCAGCGCCTTCGATCGCATCCAGGCCGCCGGCGGCTTCGTGAGCGTGAACACCAGCGGCAACCTGGTGGACGGCAACGCGGTGCCCATCCCGAAGGATGATGCCGACAAGGCCTTCGACGCAGCCACCTGCATCGGCTGCGGTGCCTGCGTGGCCACCTGCCCCAACGGTAGCGCCATGCTCTTTGTGGCTGCCAAGGTGAGCCAGTTCGCGCTGCTGCCCCAGGGCCGCCCCGAGGCCAAACGCCGCGCATTGGCCATGGTGGAGCAGATGGACAAGGAGGGCTTCGGCAACTGCAGCAACACCGGCGCCTGCGAAGTGGAATGCCCCAAGCAGATCAGCCTTGAGCACATCGCCCGATTGAACCGGGAGTACCTGGCGGCGACGGTGACGAAGGAGTGAGCCCGCTCCATCACGAGAATGTGCGAAGGGCTGTCATCGACGGCCCTGCGCTTTTCCGTCCATTCTGTCGATCCGGCCATCCAAGTGCCGAACGTTGCATCATCGGCCGTCCCGGAGCTTCGTGTCACATGCCCATCACCTCCAGACTCCCCCACGTCGGCACCACCATCTTCACGGTGATCCGCATGCTGGCCATTGAGTGTGGCGCATTGCCCTAACTTTGTTCATCAAGCCGTTCGCCATGACCTATTTGATGGAGCGCATCACCGTTGACCCGCAGGTCTGTGGAGGTCGGGCGTGCATCCGTGGCTTGCGGATCCGGGTGACGGATATTCTTGATCTGTTGGCAGCCGGCCTTTCCGCCCAGCAGGTGGTCGAGGAGCTGCCGGACCTGGAACTGGCGGATGTGGAGGCGGCGCTGAAGTTCGCCAGCGGCCCCTTGGCGTAGTTTTGACCGACCGACCACTGAACCATGAAAGGAGTGACCGTGCTCTATGACGAATCCCGCAAGAAGCGGCTCGTGCAGATCGATATGGAGGTGGTGGTGCGCAAGCGCGAGGAATTGGAGGAAATGCTTGACCTGTTGGTGGCGGAGAGCCGCAAGGACGATGAGATGGTTCCTTGGGAGAAGGCCAAGGCCATGCTCAAGAAAGCAGGCAAGCTCTGATGTACGAGCTGTTCATCAGTCGTCAGGCGATCAAGGACCTTGAAGCCCTGCCGACGAATGCGGTCGTCAAGGTCACCAAGGCCATCGAGGGTTTGCGCATGGAGCCTCGCCCGGCCGGATGCAAGAAGCTGAAGGGCCAGCGTGAGTATTTATGGCGGATCCGCGTTGGCAACTATCGGATCATCTACGACATCAAGGACAAGATCCGCGTGGTCGAGGTGCGCGAGGTCGGCGATCGCAAGGAGGTGTATCGTTGAGAACGCTGCCATGTCGAACTCTGGAACGGCAAAGCCTGATCTGGTCGGAGATCTCCCCTACGTCGGCACCACCATCTACACGGTGATGAGCAAGCTGGCGGCCGAGTGCGGCGCCATCAACCTGAGCCAGGGCCGTACCTTTGAGGCATGCGGCTAACACCGGAAGAGATAGAAGGTCTGAAGTCCTATTTTGCCACCAAGCCGGTGGTGAACGCGTACCTCTTTGGTTCGTTCGCACGCGGCGATGCCGATGAGAAGAGCGATGTGGACATCCTTGTCGATCTGGACCGTACTGTTCCGTTCGGCCTCGGTTTCTTCGGCATGATCGGCGACCTGCAGGAACTCCTGGGCAGGCAGGTTGACGTGGTCACGCGCGAGGCGCTATCGCCGCATGTGGAGAAGTACGTGGAGCGCGACCTACTTCCCATCTATGCGCGATAGGCTCGGGGATCGCATCCGTGTCCAGCACATGTTGGAATCCATCGAGATGACCGAGGGCTTCATGAAAGGCCGTTCGATGGATGACCTCTCGAAGGATGCCACGCTCCGTTTCGCGGTGGTGAAGCAGCTGGAGGTCATTGGCGAAGCGGCTTCGCGGATCACACGGGAGACATTGGATGCTGAGCCGTCCATTCCATCGAGGCAGGTTGTTCTGATGCGCCATGTGCTCGTGCATGACTACTATCGCATCGACGTTCCAACCGTCTGGAACACTGTGACGAACGATCTTGGACCGCTGAAGCAAGCATTGCTGCGGTTGCTGGGATCGCTGCCCCCCGCTCCCTGAATGGCCCTTCCAACCAAGCTCCCCCACGTCGGCACCACCATCTTCACGGTGATGAGCCAGCTCGCGCAGGAGTGCGGCGCCATCAACCTCAGCCAGGGCTTCCCGGACTTTCCCATCGACGAGGCGCTGATCGATCTGGTGGAGAAGGCCATGCGCGACGGGCACAACCAGTATGCGCCCATGCCCGGCGTGCCCGCCCTGCGCGAGGCGATCGCCGCCAAGGTGCAACGCCTGTACGGCCATGCGTATGATCCGGAGACCGAGGTGACGGTGACAGCGGGCGGCACCCAGGCCATCTTCACAGCGTTGGGCGCCGTGGTGCATCCTGGCGATGAAGTGATCATCATCGACCCGGCCTACGATTGTTATGCCCCCACGGTGGAGCTGTTCGGCGGGAGGCCTGTGCATGTGCGGCTCGGCAGCGACATGAAGTTCGATGCGGAAGCGGTGAAGGCGGCGATCACACCCCGCACACGCATGCTGATGATCAACACGCCGCACAACCCGGCGGGGACCATCCTGCGCGAGGCCGACATGCGCCGCATCGCCGACCTGCTGCGCGGCACCGACATCGTGCTGTTGAGCGATGAGGTCTATGAGCACCTGGTGTTCGAGAACGAGGTGCATGCCTCCGTGGTGCGGTACCCCGAGCTGCGCGACAGGGCCTTCGTGGTGTTCAGCTTCGGCAAGGTGTTCCACGCCACCGGCTGGAAGATGGGCTACGTGCTGGCACCGAGGGCGCTGATGGCCGAGTTCCGCAAGGTCCACCAGTTCAACGTGTTCAGCGCCAGCACGCCGGTGCAGCATGCACTTGCGAACTACCTGAAGGACCCCCTCCACTACGAAGGGGTGTCGTCGTTCTATGAGGCCAAGCGCGACCGTTTCCTGATCGGCCTGCACGCTTCGCGCTTCGAGCCCCTGGCCTGCGAGGGCAGCTACTTCCAGCTTGCGGACTACAGCGCCATCAGCGACGAGCCCGACACCGACTTCGCCAAGCGCCTCACCCGCGAGTTCGGCGTGGCCGCCATCCCGATCAGCGTCTTCTACAAGGAACCACCGCCGGGCCAGCGCATCCTCCGCTTCTGTTTCGCCAAACGGGATGATACACTGGACGAGGCCATCGACAAGCTATGCGAGATCTGAAGCTCACCCTGGTGCAACGCATGCTCCACTGGGAGGATGCGGCGGCCAACCGTTCCCAGTTCCAGGAGGTCATGGCCGCGCTGCGGGGTACGACCGACCTCATCGTGCTGCCCGAGATGTTCACCACCGGCTTCAGCATGCGCAGCGCGGAGCTGGCCGAGACCATGGACGGCGCCACCGTACGCTGGATGCGCGAACAGGCCAACACCCTGGACGCGGCCCTCTATGGCAGCGTGATCATCAAGGACGGCGGCAGGTGCTTCAACCGCGGGCTTTTCGTGCAGCCGGATGGACAGGTCGCGGTGTACGACAAGCGCCACCTGTTCCGCTTCGCCAGCGAAACGGATCACTACAGCCCGGGGCGCGAGCGGATGATCGTGGAATGGCGCGGCTGGCGCATACTCCTGCAGATCTGTTTCGATCTGCGATTTCCGGTGTTCGCCAGGAACCGGGGCGACTATGATGCGATCCTCTACGTGGCCAACTGGCCCGAGGCCCGCCGCTTCCCCTGGAGCCAGTTGCTCATCGCACGCGCCATCGAGAACCAATGCTTTGTGGCCGGGGTCAACCGCGTGGGCATGGACGGCAAGGGCATCCACTACAGCGGGGATCGTGTGGTGATCGATCCCCGCGGTGCGGTGCTGGCCGCCGTGCAACCGTCCCAAGAAGAGGTCCTTACGACCATGCTCGACCGTGCGGGCCTTGAGGACTTCCGGACCAAGTTCCCCGTGGCGCTGGAGGCCGACGACTTCGAACTGCGCCTCTGATCGGCTAGCGGATGATGGTCACGTGCCCCATGCGCTCCTGCTCCATCCCCACGCCGCCCTGCTCGTCGTCCACGAAGCGGTAGCGCATCTTCCACACGTAGACCTCGTTGGCCACCTCGGCCCCGTGCGAGGTCCCGTCCCATTGGTCCGTCGGGCTGTTGGTCTGCCAGAGCACCCCGCCCCAGCGGTCGAACACGATGAGCTCGAGGGTGGCCACGTTCTTGCCCACCGGGCCCCAGGAATCATTGATGCCGTCGGCATTGGGGGTGAAGGTGTTGGGCACGTAGATGCTCGCCGGGCAGAACTCGTTCACCTTCACTGAATCGCGCAGCCCGCAGTTGAACGTGTTGGTGATGTCCACGAAGTACCAGCCATATGCTCCGGCCAGGATGATCTGGGAGGTCTGCCCGGAGCTCCAACCGAAGCTGGATCCCGGATTGCCGGCGTCGATCACCACGAAGTGCGGCTCCTCGTCCAGGCAGGTGAAGATCTGGTGCACCGGCAGGCTGCTCGGCCGCGGATTGAACCCGGCCACCACCGCGTCGCTCGCGCTGCAATGGCCGTTGTCCACGGTGACCATGTAGGTGCCGTTCTGGATCACATCGATGGTGCGAGTGACCGCTCCCGTGCTCCAGGCGTAGGTCGTACCCGGGTTCCCGGCATCGAGCGTCAGCACATCCCCCTGGCAAAGAGCCGTGTCCGGGCCGAGGTCCACCACCGGCCAGGGCACGAAGGTCACCACCGCAGCGAACGATGCGCTGCAGCCCTGAGGCGTGGTCACCAGCACCGTGTAGGTGCCGGCAGCGGTGGGTGCGATCGTGCGTGTGATGGCGCCGGTGCTCCAGGCGTAGCTGGAACCGGCGTTGCCCGCATCGAGCAGCACGGGTTCACCGGTGCATTCGGTGACGTCGACCAGGACATCATCCGGTCCGGGTAGCACGGTGAGCGTCACGCTGTCCGACGCCTGGCAGGCGATGTTGCTGACCACCACGGCGTAGGTGCCGCTCTGCGCGGGGCTGATGCTCTGTGCGGTGGCTCCGGTGCTCCATAGGTAGGTGCTGCCGGGATTTCCCGCGTCGAGCACGACTCCGGAACCGGTGCAGACCACGGTATCAGGACCCAGGTCGACCTCAGGTGGGGCCACCAGGGTGACCTGGGCCTCGAAGGTGTCGCTGCAGCCCTGGGTGTTCGTCACCAGTACGCTGTAGGTACCGCTCGCGGTCACCGTGATCGACTGGCCCGTCGCGCTGGTGCTCCACAGGTAGCTGCTGCCCGCATTGCCCGCGTTCAGGGTCACCGGGGTGGTGGCGCATGCAGTGAGGTCCTGCAGCTGGTCCACAGGCAGCGGCGCGAAGGTGAGCGTGACCGCATCCGTGCTCACGCAGCCCTGGGGGCTCGTCGCGGTCGCCGTGTAGGTGCCGCTCCCGTTCGCCTGGAACTGCTGGCCCGTGCTTCCATTCCCCCACACCACCGTATTGCCCGGGCTGTTGGCTTGGATCAGATAGGATGTGACACCGCAGAACAGGCTGTCCGGTCCCAGGTCGATCACCGGTAGCGCGTTCAGCACGACGTTGAAGGTCTTGGTGGTCTGGCAGCCCTGAGCGTCGGTGATCTCCACCACGTATGTGCCTGTCGCGTTCACTGTCACCGTTTGCGTCGTCGGACCATGGGTCCAGTCGTAGCTGCTTCCGGGGAAGCCGGCGTCAAGCACCAGGCTTTGCCCGGCACAGCCCGCGATGTTCACCGGGTTCACCATGCTGTCGAACGCATCGATGATGCGAACGGAGTCCGTCACGGAGCACCCGTTCGCATCGGTGATGGTCACTTCGAAGAGCATGGTGGTGTCGGCCATCACCGTCGGGGAGGCGATGGTTCCGGAGTTGAGCAGGAAGGCGGGGGTCCAGGCGATGCTGAACGGCGCGGGCACGTTGTGCTGCACATCGAGCTGGAACCCGAGCGCATTGCACAGCGTGGTGTCCTCCGTGGCGGCGATGCTGTAGGCCGTGGTCACGGCGATGGTGATCGAGGCCTGCGCGCTGCAGCCGGTCTGTGTGTCGGTGAGGGTCGCCGTGTAAGTGGTGGTGGTGCCCGGGGTGGCCACCGGCGTGGGTGACGTGGCGCTGCTGAGGCTGCCGGCGTTGTTCCACACGAGCTGCAGTGTGCCGGTGCCCTGGATCACGGCGTTCAGTTGGCTGCTCTCGCCCTGGCAGAGGGTGAGGTCGCTCGCGCTCAGAACGAGGCCCAACGGAGGACCCACCGCGACCGTCACCGCATCGCTGGCGGTGCACCCGATGTTGTTGGTGGCCGATGCCGTATAGGTCGTCGTGGCCGATGGGCTCGCGACGGGCCCGGAGATGCTGCTGTTGTTCAGGCTGCCGTTGTTCGGGGTCCAGCTCCATTGGATGCCCTGGCCGGAACTGGCGGTGGCCTGCAGCTGGGTGGATCCGCCGCCGCACAGGAGCACGTCGCTGCCCGCGTTGATGGTGAAGGCCGGAGCGACCTGGATGAACACGGGATCGCTGAACGTGCAGCCGGTCCCACTGGTGACCTGCACGGTGTACCAGGTGTCGGCCGGAGGGGTGGCCACCGGACTGGCGCTTGTCGGGTCGTTCAGTGTGGCACCGGGCGACCACAGCAACGGAACCCCGGTGTTGTCCACTCGTGTCAGCGTCACGTTGTCCAGCGCCCACACGTCCTGTGCGGCACCGCTGTTGGCCAGCTGTCGCCAACGGAAGTGCGTGGCGGCGGACCATGCGGCGGGCGGAATGGCGAGCGTGATCGGGGTGAAGACCGGATACTGCGCCTCGTTCAGCGTGTGGAACGCGGTCCAGGCCACGCCGTTCAGGCTGTACTCCACCACCACGTCCTCGCCCGGCTCAGCTCCGTCGCAGGGTGCGGTGCCGGCCGAGATCATGAGACTGAAGATCAGGCTGCCACCTTGCGGAACGTTGAGCGCATTGGTGCGGGCCTGGCGTGCACCTGCGGCATTGAACAGCAGGGCGTTGCCGTTGACCGCGCCGCAGGTGCCGCTCACACTGCCGCCCTGGACCTGGGCCCACAGCGACGATGTACCAATGTCCAACGGATCGAACCCGATCACCCGCTGTGTGCGCGTGCCCAATTGCACCGCTTCTCCAAGACAGATGATGCTGTCGGCCGTGGTGGCCTCCACGCTGTGCACGGTGTTCGGCGTCACCTCCACGAGCACGCTGTCCGTGGCGCTGCCACAGCCTAGCGGACTCGTCACGTTCAGCTTGAACCACGTGGTGGTCATCGGATAGGCCACCGGGTCGGGGATGGAGGGGTTGCTCACCAGGGCCGCCGGGGTCCAGCTGAGCGTGTAGGCGTTGGGGTCCAGGTTGGGTTGTGCGCCGAGCTGCACGGGCTGATATTGGCAGATGGTCGTGGCGTTGGCTCCGTTGGCGGTGGCCTCCACGGTCACGGGTACCTGGAGGCCCACATGGAAGGTGAACTCCAGCGGGCAGGACGAGCCGGGGGCGGTACCGGAAATCGTATAGGAATCGTTCGTCGTGGGCGTGAAGGTGTAGCTCAACCCATTGGCGAGCACCACGCCGGGTGCGCTGGCGGCCTCCCATTGCGGGTTGTCCATGGGCTCTGGCGAGGTGAGCGTCACCGGGCCGTTCACGCACAGCAGCGAGTCCTGCACCAGCACCGGCACCACCGTGGCGTTGGCGTTGAACGCGTAGCTCTCGCCCGTGCCGAAACCGGTGGCGTACACATGGATGCCCTGCGGAGCGGTGACACGGTGCGTGCCCGTGGTGATCGTGCGGCTGGCATGCGACCAGGTGGGTCACGCGGCGAAGGCCGTGAAGCTGCCGGCAGGGACCACCGTACCATCGACGGCCACCTGGCCCACTACGGCGGTGGGCACCACGAGCTCCACCCGGTGGCCGGTGATCTGCGGCGAGCTCACGGTGCTGAACGTGGTGGAGGTGGTGGTGCGGTCGTCCGGTTCGATCACCACCATCGAAGGGTCGCCCGCGTTGGCGCAGTTGTACCCTTCGTAGATGACCACCACGGAGACCGGTGCCGTGGCGTTGATGCAGGCGGTGCCCGCCAGTCCGTTGATCTGATGCGATTGACCTGCGTTCAGCGGGATGGGCGCACCCCCGTTCACCGTGACGTTGGTGCCGTTCTGGCCGGCGAGCACCCTCACCGTCGCGTTGGCGATCCCGCTCGGCAGGAAGGTGCGGAAACTCGTGCCCCATCGCTCCAACGGGATCATCTGTTCCACCAGATGGTCGCAGGCCGGGCAGCCCACGGGCACGTTGGCGCACATGCTGCCGCTGAGCACCGCGAAGGGGCGACAGGGGCCGCTCGCCGCCGTGGCGCGCACACGGGTGCCGGTGAGGTCGAGCGATGACAGGGCCGATTGCACCTGGTAGGTCTGCCCCTGGTCCAGCAGCACCGTAAAGGGGACGCCGGCGGGCCGGCCTCCGGCCGTGTTCACGCTGGGGGTGATCTCCACCTCCGTGTCGTCCGTGGTGGCCACGACGAGCAGCTCGCTCTTGTAGAACTCGTTGAAGCCCGGCAGCCCGCGGTAGGCCTCCACAAAGTAGTCGGTGCCCAAGGCCTCCACAGGAAGAACCTGCGTGCCATCGTGCGTGTAGCTCTGGTAGCTGATGGCGGTGACGGCCACTGGAGCGGCGGCCTGGATCCGCACACCCTTGCCGGTCACGGTCTCGGAACCGACATGCTCGGCGGTGGTGGGCACGTTCACCTGCACCACCGCGTTCGCCGCCACGCTGAAGGCCTGGCTCCAACCGGTCTGCGGTATGCTCACCGTACCACTGGTCGCGGTGGGCGCACTGATGTACAACCGGGTCTCCTGGGCGCCGTAGGCGTTCTGCATGAAGCCGGTCCACAGCTCCGTGCCGAGGGTCGGCATCGGGCCGTTCACCTGGGCCTCGACGGTGCTGAGCCACAGGATGGCCAGGGCGCCGAGCAGCGTCGGGCGGATGCGGAAGATGGGGGTCGGGGCGGTCATGTCCACCGAAGAGCGGGGTGGTTCGCGCCGTGCATACGCGATCCGCCGCTCAAGGTTCCTGGCCCGGAACGGCGAAGGGCCGGGAGAACCCCGGCCCTTCACAACGATGTGCGTCGTGCGTCAGCGGATCAGGGTCACATGGCCCACGCTCTCCTTCTCGGCCCCGATCATGCCGTTCACGTCCTCGATGAAGCGGTATTTGAGCTTCCACACGTACACCCCGTCCTGGACATCGGTGCCGTTGCGCTTCCCGTTCCAGCCCACTTCCGCATCCTTCCCGGCGAAGATCTCCTCGCCCCAGCGGTCGAAGATCTTCATCTCCATGGTGGCGATGTTGTACCCGCTCGGCATGAACAGGTCGTTCACCCCGTCGCCGTCCGGGGTGAAGCTGTTCGGAACGAAACACTGCGGCGGGCAGTATTCCACCACCTCGATGGAGTCGGTGATGGTGCAGTTCAGTGGGGTCGTGATGTCCACGATGTACCAGCCGTACGTGTTCACCTCGATGGTCTGGGTCTCCTCGTCGGTGCTCCACAGGTAGGTGCACCCGGGGTTCCCGGCGTCCAACAGGGTCTTCTTCGGCCAGTGGTCCAGGCAGATGATCTGCTCCTCCTCCGCGATGATGTTCGGCAGCGGGTTGAAGATCACCTCCACCGTGTCGCGCGTGGTGCAGTAGCCGTTGAAGACGTCCACCCACACGTCCTGCGTGGTGGTGACGAAGGTGGTCTGCGTGGTGGCCCCGGTGCTCCAGATGAAGGCCTGACCCGGGTTGCCCGCGTTCAGGTCCATGGTGTCGGTGTCGCACAGCGCCGTGTCCGGACCGAGGTCCACGATGGGGAAGGGGATGATGTCGATCACCGCATTGGCGGAATCGACACACCAGGTCGGCGTGGTCACCACCACCGAGTAGGTCGCGCTCACACTGTCCACCTGGATGCTCTGGGTCGTCTCGTTCGTGCTCCAGAGGTAGCTGCTGCCCGGGTTCCCGGCGTCCAGGGTGATCGTCTCGCTGATGCACACGGTGGTGTCGCGCAGGTCGATCACCGGCAGCGGGTCGAACACCACGTTGATGCTGTCGCTGTTCACGCAATCGTTCCCATCCGTCACCTCCACCCAGTACAGGTCATCCGTGGTCACCGTGATGGCCTGGGTGATGGCGGTGGTGTTCCAGAGGTATTGGCTGCCGGGGTTGCCGGCGTCCAGCGTCCAGTTCTGACCGATACAGAGCGAGGTGTCAGGACCCAGTACGATCACCGGCAGGGGGTCCACGGTCACGTTCGTGGTGAAGGTGGCCTGGCAGCCCTGGGCGTCGGTGATGACCACCGTGTACGCACCGGCCGTGGATACCGTGATGGTCTGGGTGGTGGCGGTGGTGCTCCAGGCATACGTGCTTCCCGGATAGCCCGCATCGATCACCATGCTCTGACCGGCGCACAAGGACGAATCCGAGATGAAGGTGAGGTCGTCGAAAGGCACGTTGATGTTCACCGTGTCGCGCGCCGAACAGCCCAGGGCGTCCTGCACCACCACGATGTACTGGGCGGTGGAATCGAAGGTGATCACCGGGTTGGCGGTGTTGGCGCCCACCAACTGGTTCGTCGGGGTCCAGCTGATGATGGCGCCAGGCACATTGTGTTGCACGTCCAGGACGAAGCCCACCGGGTCGCAGAGGGAGGTGTCCGCGGTGGCGTTCACCACGTAGGCCGTGCTCACCGTGATGTCGATGTCCTCCGTGAGCACACATCCACTGATGGTGTCCGTGACGGCCAGGACATAGGTCGTGGTGGTCAGCGGCGTTGCTGTCGGGTCCTGGACAGCGGCGTCATTGAGCGATCCCGCCGGGGTCCAGCTGTACACCAGGTTGGTGGTGTTACCGGCGATGGTGGCGTCCAGCAACGTGCTCTCACCCTGGCACAGGTCGTCGTCCGGTGTGGTGATGGTGAGCCCCAGGAGCTGGTTCACCGTGATGGTCACACTGTCCGTGGCGGTGCAGCCCTGGCCGGTGGTCACCGTCACGAAATACTCCGTGGTGGAGGGCGGTGTGGCGATGGGCGATTGCACGAAGGTGGCCGAGAGCGTGCCGTTGTTCGGCGTCCAGGTCCAGGTGTGGTTGGTGCCCGAGCTCGGAGCGGCGTTCAACTGGATGCCGCCCAGGTCGCAGATCGTGGTGTCCGGCGTCATGGCGATGCTGAACGGAGCCCCCACCTCGATGTACACCGAGTCCTGGTAGCTGCACTGGGTCCCGGTGAGCGTGCTTTGCACGTAATACCAGCCCGTGCTCGTCGGGTAGGCCATCGGGTTGGTGATGTTCGCCGCGCTGAGCGTGGCGGCCGGTGACCAGTTGATGGTGAGGCCGGTGGTGCCCTGAGCGCCGATGGCCACGTTGTCGAGGCTCCAGTTGTCGTTGCCCGGTCCGCTGCTGTTCAACTGCCGCCACCGGAAGAGCGTCGCGGCCGTTTGTGCGGGCGGCGGAATGGGCACGCTCACCGTCGCGAAGTTCGGGTACAGGTATTCCCACAACGTGGTCATCACCGTCCATGCACCGCCGCCATTGGTGGAGTACTCCAGCACCACGTCCTCGCCGGGGTCCGCGTCATCGCAGGGCGGGGCCGCCGCACCGATCTTGATGGCGAAGCTCACGCTTCCCCCATTGCTCACGTTCAAGGCGCTCGTCGTGGCCTGGCGTGGATTCACCCCGTCGAAGTAGAGCGCATCGCCGAACACCGAGCCGCACGCATTGCTGATGGAGCCGCCCTGGATCGAGCTCCACATCGGCGAGAACACCAGGTCGAAGGGGTCCTCGGCGATGATCTGGTGCACTTGCAGGTCCAGTTGTGAGGAGTCCCCCAGGCACAGCGCGTCCACGGCCGTGCTGGCCTCATAGATGAGGACATCGCCCTGGATCACATCGATGTACACACTGTCCAGGCTCACGGCACATCCGTTCAAGGTGCTCACGCTCACGTAGAACCAGCCGCTCTGGGTGGGTGTGGCGACCGGGTTCTGTAGGGAGCCATCGTTCAATTGCGGATCGGGCCACCAATTGTAGAGGTAGGTGCCCGGCGGGTCCACGACCACGTTCAGCTGTACCGTTTCATACTCGCAGATGGTGATGGACGCCGGAGAAGGCACGCCATTCGCCGTCGGCGTGAGCAGCGGCGGGGTGTCCACCTCCACGCTGAAGAAGTACTGCTCCTCGCATTGGCTCAGGTTCTCGTAGCCGGTGACCACATACACGTCGCTGCCGGGTGGGGTGAACGTGTAGCTCATCCCATAGTGCAAGGTGTCCGTGGGGTCGGAGATCACCGTCCAGAACGGGTTGAACAACGGTTCGGGCGGCGCCAAGGTGAGCGTGCCCGTGCTGTCCACCCCGCAGAACACGGAATCGATGTTGATGGGCGGCAAGGGGGTGAAGGATCCCACCGAGTAAGCGTAGCTCTCGGCGCTCCCCATGCCGTACACATAGGCCGACAGGCCACCGGGGCAGGACAAGGTGTGGCTGCCCTGCGTCAGCGGCACGCTGGCGTAGGCCGATGTCGGGCAGGCCGGGTAGGCCGTGAAGCTGGCCGGCGGCACGAGCACACCGTCCAGCGACACCTGGTTGATGTTCGCCGTCTCGGTGATGATGTTCAGGTAGTGGTTGGTGATCACCGTGGACGACACCGTGCTGAAGGTGATGTTGTCGATCTGCTGCTCCTCGGCGTTCAGGATCAGCAGCGCGGGGTCGCCATTGCCGCTGCAGGTGATGCCTTCCATGAGCTGGGCCACGCTGAAGGGCACGTTGCCCTCGAAACAGGCGGCCTGGCCGAAGGCGTTCACCTCCGTGAACTGGCCGGCGTTGAGGTTGATGGGCGGGCCGCCGTTCACCGTCACCACGGTGCCGTTCTGATCCGCCAGGATCCGGTACGTGTAACCGGTGGTGGTGGAGTAGGGGACCGAGTAGTACTTGCGGCCCCACACGTTCCGCGGCAGGTTCTGCTCGCACACGTGGTCGCACGCATAGCAGCCCTGCGGGATGTTGGTGCACACCGACCCGCTGAAGACCGCGAAGGGCCTGCAACTCCCGCTCTGCGCCGTGCCGATGATCGTCGAGCCCGTGAAATCGTCCGTCACGTTGGTGCCCGCCGCCTTCACCTGGTAGGTCTGCCCGGAGTCCAGCTGCACCGTCCACGGCACACCGGCCACGTGGCCGCCCTCGGTGTTCACCGTGGTGGTGATCTCCACCTCGGTGTCATCCTGAGTGGACACAACGAGGAACTCGGAGGCCAGCCCGGACACCCCTGACAACCCGCCGTAGGCGTGGATCCGGTACTCGGTGCCCAGCGACTGCACGGGATATACCGTGGTGCCGTCGGCCGTGTATTGCTCGAAGTTGATGGCGAAGACCGCCACGGTATCCTGCGTCTGCACCAGCACCGACTTGTTGTCGATGACGTCCGATTGGAAGTGCATCGCCGTCGCGATGGGGATCGTGACCGTGGTGGTGACGTTCGGTGCGACGTTGAAGGCCTGCGTCCAGCCCACGAGCGGCATGGTCACCACGCCGACCGTGGCCACGGGCGAACTGATGAAGATGTCCAGGCTCTGTGTGGGGTTGCCCTGGTAGTTCTGCATGAAGCCGAGCCAGAACTCCTTGCCCATGGTGGGCACCACCCCCTGGCCGTGCGCCTGGCCCAGGCTCAGCACCGCCATCACGGGCAGTGCACGCAGAAAAGATCGCATCATGGTCGTCAGGTTCGTTCGGGTCTCCAAGGTCGGATCGTGCTGAAAGGTATCGCGGGGATCGGGAACCGGTCCTGCACGGCCGATCGTGGACCGAGTACATGACGCGGAGGTTGCTCCGTACGTTGCCAGCGTCCAAAGAACTCTTCAGGGCAGGGTCCAGTTCACGTCCAGGTCCCACCCGGCGCGCACGTTCACCGGCTCCGGATGCGTCAGGACCGGCTCAGGCAGCAGGCCGTCCCGCCAGCGCCCCGGGTCCCAGCGGCCATTGCTGTTGCCGTCCCGCACCACCCGGATGCTGTAGGTGCCGGGCGGAAGGCCTTCCCACTGCACGCTATGGGCGCCGCCTTGCAGCGGCTGCCGGCGCACGGCCCGCCCTTGGGCATCCTGCAACAACGCGATCAGCGCTCTTTCGGACCCTCCGTCGAAGGTGAGCTTCAAGCTGCCCAACGTGGCCGGGTCAGGGGCCGAAAGGGCCACCGTGGTGCTGTCGTTCCACCCGCCGTAAAGGTCGTGTATCGCCTTGGGCTTCAGTAGGATGGAGCCTCGAGATCCGGACAGGGGCCGGATCCACAACAAGCGACGGTCAGCCGTGTCCCGCTCCACCGCGAACCGCACGCTGTCGGCTCCCGGCCCGGTGGCCACCACGCGGTCGGGAGCCACCCGATCGATGGGCCGGGAGGCCCGAAGGGGCACCCCTTTCGGACCCGGCCCACCGGCCCGCAGCATCAGGTTGAAGGGGGGACGCGGCGGCCGTCGGTAGGTCACCGTGTCCGCCGGGGCACTGTCCGGTCGCAGGATCACCCGCACCCCGTGCAGCAGGGTGGTGTCCGAGGGCCAGGCCAGCACCGTATCCCGCCCACCGCCCCATTCCAGCTGCCAATCGGGCCGCGGACCGCCTTCCTGTCCGACCGTGAGGGTGCGGAGGCGCAGACTGTCCACGGGCTTGCTGAAGACCAGTTGCAGCGCGCCTTCTGGCAGCACCCGGTCGTCCATCACCTGCGCCTGGAGGCACGGCTCGCGATACAGGTCCAGGACGTGCCGAAGGCTATCGCCCGGCAGCACCACCCCCGCGGGGTCGAACGCGATCTCCTCCCCGGGCAGGTCGTAGCGCAGGTTGCCGTTCATGTCGCGCAGGGCGCGCAGGTCGTAGCGTCCACCGGCCAGGTAGCGCAATCGGAAGCGGCCCTCCGCATCGCTTCGGGCGATGTAGCGCGGGCGGCCGGTGGTGAAGGCGGCGGTGTCGCCTTCGGGATACAGGAGCATCTGCACGGCCTTTTCCGGCGCACCGGTGTAGGCATGGCGCACCAGTCCGGTCAGCTCGAGGCTGTCCACCGCATCGCCGGTGCTCAGGACGTGCATGAGCTCCTCGGCGGCGTTGCCTTCCGTGAGGTCCACCACGGCCTGGCCGAGGTTGATCACGTAGGTGGTGTGGGGCAGCAACGGGCCGGGCAGGTCGATCCGCACCTCGCGGGGACCGGTGCGCGTCACCTCCGGCGGGCTGTCCAACGGCGGCGACACCACCAGGTTCTCCCGCACCTTGCGCAGGTCGATCCGCTCATCGAACCACAGGGTGATGGCCCCCCCCGTGAAGCCGGTGGTGCCGCTCGGCGGCGAGGCCTCCACGAGCTGCGGCGGGATCTCGTCCTTGGGTCCGCCAGTGGGGTCGCGCACCTGGGCGCAGGCCGTCAGCGTCACCAACAGGGCCGTCGCCGCGCGCCGGCTCATTCGAACAGGGGTTCCAGCAGGGCGCCCACCTGGGCCAGCGCGTGGGCGTCCACCTCGCTGAAGTCGTTGAGGGCGCTGCTGTCGATGTCGAGCACGGCGGCCACGTGCCCGTGGCGGTCGCGCAGGGGCACCACGATCTCCGACCGGCTCAGGGGGCTGCAGGCGATGTGCCCCGGGAACTGCTCCACATCGGGCACCACCAGGGTGCGCTCCTGCTCCCATGCCGCGCCGCACACGCCCTTGCCGAAGCCGATGCGGGTGCAGGCCACAGGCCCCTGGAACGGGCCCAGCACGAGCTCGGCCCCCATCACGCGGTAGAAGCCCACCCAATGCCAGCCGAAGGACTGGTGCAGGGCGGCGCTCACGTTGGCCATGGCGGCGATGGGGTCGCGCTCCTCGGCCAGCAGCTCGCGCAATTGGGGCATCAGCGCGGCATACAGCGCCACACGGTCCGTGGTGGCCGGCAGCGAAAGCGTGGTCTCCATGGGGGGCGGAAGGGGGGCAAAGGTATCGGTGGGGATGGGCTGGGAGAAGGTGATCTGGACCTACCTCCGGTCCGGGGCGCCTCATCGTCCCGTGCTACCTTCGACCAAATGAACCCCCGGACACCTTCTATGAATGGCAGCGCCCGTGACGGCCATGTGGTGGACCTGGCCGACCGCGCACCGGGCGTGTACCTGGCGCGTTTGATGGAGGGGAGCGGTGTGGTGCGATCGGTGAAAGCCCTGCGGTGATGAGGACACCAAGGACCTTGGCGGTGCTGCTGATGAGCGGCACCGGAGCGGTGGGCTTGGGCCAATACTGGGCACCCTTGCAGCCCGTGGCCAAGTTGCATCCACAAGTGAACGTGGTCTATGGCGACAGCGTGTGGGATAAGCTGCTGGTGGGGGGCAACTTCAAATGGGCGGTGGTGGGAGCGGATACGATCTTCACGGCAAGTGCAGCCATGTGGGATGGGGTGGGCTGGTCGGCGCTCCCGGCTCCCGTGGATGTTTGCATCGGTGGGAACATTTGTTCTCCGGTGTGGGAGTTCATGCGGATCGATGGGCGTTTGCACGCCAATGGCGGGTTCGCGTTTTGGGACGCTGATTCGCTGGTGAACGAAGCCTTCGCCCGCTGGAACGAGCAGACCAGCGCCTGGGAGCGCTTGCCGTGCGTGAACCCGGGCGTGGGGGGCATGGCCACGCTGGTGCCGCATTTTCCACAGGACACCCTGTACCTGACGGGCTACCGGGGCACGCTGTGCGGCTACGACAGCAGCTGCGTGTTCGCATACGTGGGGGACACGATCGTGCCCCTGCCCTACCAGGCGCCGGTGCTGCACCACGGGCCCACCAGCTACGTGGGCTTTGTGTTCAAGTACCAGGGGGTGCCCTACCTCACGGGCCTGCTGTACGACCCCCTGCAGGGGCAGCACTACAGCTTCATGCGGTGGAACGGCACGGCGTGGGAGGGTGTGCCGGGGTGGTCCACGCTGGACCCGATCAAGGATGTGCTGATCAAGGACGGCTGGTTGTACGTGTGCGGGTGGTTCTTCGAGGCGGGCGGTGCGCCAGGCAACATGGTGGCGCGCTTCAACGGAACGCAGTGGGAGGCCTTGGGCAGTGGGCTGCTGGCGGCACTGCCCTCCAGCTCGCAAGGGGTGGCAATGGACCTGCACGAGTGGAACGGCGACCTGTACGTGGCGGGCCAGTTCAACTATGCGGGCGGGGTGCCGGCGGAGAACGCGGCGCGTTGGGATGGGAGCCGCTGGTGCGGCCTCGGGGGCAGCTATGCCATGCAAACCCCGGGTGGCAAGGCCAACGGGTTCACCGTGTGGCGCGATGAGCTGTACATGTCAGGCGGTTTCATCACCATCGACGGGGACACCATGTGGCATGTGGCGCGCTGGTTGGGCCAGGTGGAGAACTGCAGCGCTCCGGTGACGCTGCCCGAAGGCATGGCCGATGAAGCGCCGTGGTGGGTGCCTCTGGAGCCCGGGCGCTGGCAGCTGCGTTTGCCCCAGGGCCAGGTGGGCCGCCTGGAGCTGTGGGACGCACGGGGGCGCTTGGTGCTCGTGCAGGGCAGCGCCCGTGACGGCCATGTGGTGGACCTGGCCGACCGCGCACCGGGCGTGTACCTGGCGCGTTTGATCGAGGTGAACGGTGCGGTGCGATCGGTGAAAGCCCTGCGGTGAGGCGAGGTGACGAGCCCTACGCCGTCGCCGCCGTACACACGCTGACCCGCAGGCCGGGCACTCGCAACAGGGCGCGGATGCAGCCCTCGAGGGTGGCGCCGGTGGTGATCACATCGTCCACCAGCAGCACATGGGCGCCGGCCAGCGAACGTATTTCGCCCAGCTCGAAGGCCTCCTTCACGTTGGTCCAGCGCTCCCAGCGGCCTTTGCGGGTCTGGGTGGTGGTGCGCACCACGCGCATCAGCCCCTGGTCGGGCATGCGCAGGGGCCACAGCTCGCGGAAGCCGTCCACGAGCACCTGGCTTTGGTTGTAGCCGCGCTGCCGGAGCCGGTCGGGGTGCAGGGGCACGGCCAGTACGTGGTCCACCGTGGCGAAGCGGGGACTGGCGCGCAGGGCTTCGGCCATCCACCGGCCCAGTTCCAGCCCCACGGCCCGGTCGCCCTGATACTTCAAGCGATGCAGCATGCGCTGGGTGCGGCCGCGACGGTTGAACTGCAGCAGGGCCGCGGCAGCCTCCACCACCACCTTGCCGTGGAAAAGCCGTTCCACACGATTGTCCGCTTGCAGGTGCATGCCGGTGCGCGGCAGGTCCAGCACGCAGGGCAGGCACACGGCCTTTTCCTGCGTCATCAATGGACGATCGCAGGCGCTGCACCGGCGGGGAAGGAAGAGCTCGGCCGCGTCCAGCAGCCACTGTCCGATCCCCATCGTCGTTGCTTGGGCCATCCCGGTCGACGTGTTGATAATTGCCATCGAAAGCCCTGAAGGCCGCGATGTGCGGCGGTAATTTAGCCGCCCGAGCCCGAACCCCCATGGACCAGACCGGAAACAGCCCCCAGCCGACCAAGCCCCGTTCCAACGTCGCCCTGCTGGCGCTGGTGGTGCTCCTGCTCATCAGCAACGTGGTGATGCTCTACCTGCTGATGCAGAGCAAACGCCAGGAGGAGGCGACCCAGAGCGAGGTGGTGAAGGTGTCCAGCGAGAAGGAGAACGTGACCCGCATGCTGGAGGACATGCTCTCCCAGTACGACACGTTGGAGACCGAGAACGAACAGCTGCGCGTGGAGATGGACGCCCAGAAGCAGCAGATCGAGAACCTGCTGGAGCAGGTGAAGAAGGGCAACTACAGCCTGGCCAAAGCCCAGAAGGAGGCGGCCACGCTGCGCAAGATCATGAAGGGCTACGTGGCCACCATCGACTCGCTGAACCAGGTGAACCTGCAGCTCACCGCCGACAAGGCCAACCTGACGCAGGAGCTGGGGACGGTGAAGGGACAGAAGGATGCGTTGGAGCAACAGACCGCCGAACAGCAGGCGCTCATCGCCAAAGGCTCCGTGCTGACCGCCACCACCATGAGCGCCGGTGCGGTGATGCTGCGCAACAACGGCAAGCAGGTGGACACCGACCGGGCCAAGAAGGCCGAGATGGTGAAGTGCTGCTTCACCCTCGGGGAGAACCGCGTGGCCCGTGCCGGCGACAAGACGCTCTACATGCGCATCATCAGCCCGGATGGCCGGGTGTTGCCGGCCAGTGAGTCCAACAACCGCTTCCAGTTCGAGGGCGTGGAAGGCGAGTTCAGCGTGAAACGCGAGGTGAACTACCAGGGCGTGCCGGTGGACGCCTGCATGTTCTGGACCGCCAGCGGCGAGATGAGCACCGGCCAGTACATCGTGGAGGTGTATGAAGGCGGGGGCAAGGTGGGCCGTTCCACCTTCGACCTGAAGTAGGCCGCGAGAGCTCCCTAGAAGAAGGCGCGGATCTGCGCGCCGCCCACATGCACGGTGGGGGTGTTCTCGCTCTTGCGCCCGTTGTAGGTGATGTCCACCTGCAGGTTCTGGTTCAGCCGCCGCTGGATGCTGAGGCTCCAGGTCCAGTTGGTGCCCACCTTCAGGCCACCCAGCATCTCGTTGCCCAGGCTGGTGTTGGGGTCCCCGTCGTAGCGGATGTCCACCAGGTCGAGGTTCAACTGGATGCTGCCCTTGCCGGCCGTGTTCCAGCGGGTCTCCAGCCCCAGGTTCTGCACGGTGGCGGCCTCGCCGCCCAGCTCCTCGCGGTTCAGCTTGTCGGTGTAGCGGTAGCTCAACGCCGCGCGCAGGTCGGTGTTGGGCCGCCAGGTGATGCGGGGCCGCGTGGTGTATTGCCGGATGCTGTACGTGCGGCCGCTCAACAGGTCCGACGCGTTGGCCACCCGGCCCGCCTCCGCCTCCAGGTCGGCTGTCCACTGCTGGGTCGCGTTCCAGCGCAGGCGCACCTGGTTCAGCTCGCGCAGGCGTGATTCGAACCCGTTCAGCAGCAGCGTCTTGGTGCGGTCGCTCTGGAAGGTGTGGTCCACGCTCCACTTGGGGCTCGTGCGGTCGTAGAAGAGCGTGTTGCGCAGCGAACTGGTGAAGGCCGTGAGCAGCGTGTCCGCCGGGTCGATGCGGAAGGGGTCGAGCGCCTGCCCCAGGTCGGCCGTGCTGGTCTTGCGGTCGCTGCGGAAGGAGGCCAGGTCCGAGAAGCGCGCCAGGAAGCCCCGCATCCCTTTGCGCCCGCCCCAGGCCACCGCGGGCCGAAGGTCGAGCGAGGCGCTCAGCTGGTTGCTGAAGGTGCGCGAGTAGGTGTTGCTGGGCACGAACACCCGCACGTAGTTGGCCTCATAGCCGAAGTTCGCCTGCTCGAACTCGTTGAGCTACTTGAGGCCGTTGCCGTTGTAGTCGTTCCAGATGTACAGGCCCTGCCCGGCGGGCACCTCCACGTAGAGGAACTCGCGCTGCTGCTCAAGCCCCGAGCCCAGCTCGTAGAACAGGTCCCAGACCGCCACGCCCTTGCCCAGGGTGAGGTCGTGGTCGATGCGCATCAGGTAGGTGTCCTCGGGCCGTTGCGCGGTGAGCGTGCTGTCCACGATGCGCAGCTGGCGGTAGGTGAAGGTGGTGGCCAGGCGGTGTCGCGCATCGCGGCCCACGCCCAGGGTGGCCGTGCCCGCGGTGGCCACGGTGCTGCGGGCCAGCCCGCCGTTCCGAAGGCCCTGGTCGTAGCGCTGGCCACCGCCCACGCGGAAGGTGGTCCGGGCCGTATCGCGGCTCTGGATGAAGGCCTCCCAGTCGTAGAACTGGTAGCTGCCGGCCAGCAGCGCGGTGCCTGTGTCCGCCCGGAAGCGGTTGCGTTCGTGCTCGTCCTGCATACCGACGGTGAACCATCGCATGCGCCGCGCCAGTCGGGCCTTGTGCCGCAGGAACTCGGTGCGCACCGGGTCGGTGGTGGTCAGCAGGCTGGCGGTGCCCGTGATGTCGAACCGCCCGGGGTGCAGGTCGCTGATCAGGTCGTGGCGCCAGCCGGCATAGCGGTCGCGCACCTGGAAGGTGTTGATCACGTAGCGCAGCCTACCGGCCTTGCCGGCCCGAAGCCCCACGCCCAACCCGGCCAGCAGCTGGTCGCCATCGAGCGGCCGCCCCAGGGCGTTCCAGTTGCGCTCGAACTCCACCGCGCGGTATCGTTCCACCGGGGTGAAGGAGGCGGTGAGCGCCTCGGTCTCCAGGCCCAGTTCCAGCGCCCAGGTGCTGTCAGCGGCCCGCAGGGGGATCGCCTGGTCCGCCTTCACCCGTGCGGCGAAGGCCTGGTCGTCGGCGGCGTCCCTGCTGCTGAAGGTGTTCCGGTCATAGCGGCCGTAGGCCAGTTCGGTGCTCAGCCGCAGCCCGCCTGCCGTGCTGTGGTCCGCGCCCAGGGTCACCACCTGCTGCGAGCGCGGAGGGATCAGCACGCGCACCGGGGCGTGGTCGCCGCGACGTACGATGGCACCCGCCACCGTGTCCGGAGCCACCCAGCGGTACACCCGGCCGTTGGGCGTGAACTCCTGCTGCACATAGTCCCCCAGCCCCGCGCCGACGGTGGAGAAGGTGATCCGGTAGCGCGCGCTGTCCGCCGAGGTGCTGTACACGTACACCGGGCTGTAGCCCAGGGAGTCCACCGCCTTGTACAGCACCTGGTCGGCGACGAAGGCCACGGTGTCCACACCGGGCACCACGGCGGCCAGGGGGTCGTCCCCTGCTTCAGCGAGCGCCCGCTGCTCGTCGTCCGTGAGGTCCTGCTGCAGCGGCTGCCCCTTGTGGTCCTGTTCGCTGAACACGTTGAGGCGGAGCGTCGTGCGTCCGCGCGTCCAGGTGTCGTCCAGGCGCACCAACGTGCGCATGTAGTTGCGGTCGGAGTATTGGAACTCCACGGTGATGCGGCGGTCCTTGGTGATCAGGCGCCGTGCGGTGAAGGTGAGCTCGGCCGTGTTGTAGTCGATCACGTAGTCATTCTCCTGGCCGCGCACCAGCAACTGGCCGTCGATGAACACGCGTTCGGTGCCGGAGAGGATGATGATGAAGGTCTCGCCGGCATCGCCGCGCAGGCGATAGGGGCCCTGCACGCCCTCGACACCCTGTACCACGTTGCGGGCGAACTTGCCTTTGGAGATGGCCACTGAGGTGCCCAACGCGTTGACGGCCTTCGCACCCTTGCTGCGGGTGTTGAACGACAGGCCCTTCGATTTCTTCAGGTAGGTGAGGAAGTGGCTGTTCGGTCGCTGCAGCACGAAGTCGCCGGCGATCAGCTCCCAGTTCTCCTCGAACAGCTTGATGAACACCTGGTCGAAGTCCTGCAGCTCCAAGGTATTGCCCTCGGCCTGGATGGGGATGTTGTTGTCGGTGATCGAGGCCTGCACCTGGATGCGGTCCGTGATGCGGCCGCTGAGCTCCAGGTTCAGCGACGAGTTCACCGACAGGTCCTGGTTGTTGCCGAACAGGATACCGCGGGAGATGCTGCCGCTCTTGTTCAGGCCGGCGTTGCCGAAAAGGTCCTCGCGTTGCGACGGGGCCTCGTACTTGAACGGGTCGCGCCGGTCGGGGTCCTCGCTCAGGAGCCGCGTGCGGTCCTTGTGGCGGCGCTCCGCCGCGAAGAGCAGCGGCCACACCCGGTACCGTGCGATGAGCGTGTCGCCCACCGCGCCGTCGATCACCCATAGCCGTGCGCGGTATGGGTCGAGCGCGAAGGCGGAGTCCGGCAGCGCGCTCCCGTTCCGCCCGAGCGACAGGCTGCCCGGGGCGATGCTCAGGGTGTCCAGCACGATGGTGTCGCCGGTGAGCACGATGCGGCGCGCGCGCCGGTTGTCCCCCGGGCCCTGGGCCAGGACCTGCAACGCCGGCACCAGCACCAGAAGGAGGGGCAGGAGCACGGTCGTCCAGGGCCGGGCCGGACGTGGTGCGGTGGAGGAAGGGTGGCGCCCCAAGGGCGGAAAATTACCCAGCTGTTCACGCACCCGATGCCCATCAAGATCCGATCGTTGATGAGCGGACCGGAGGCCGCTGAGCTTCCACCGGGGGGCCGGGTACATTTGGCCGGTGACCTTGGAGAACGTCCGGAACCCCTGGCTGTTGTGCACCGTGGCGATGGCCTTGCTGATGGCCTGTGGCGGCGACGGTGGGGACCGCATGCGGCGCGTGCAGGGCGGCAAGCAGTACGGTGGGGTCTTCAACATGAACGAGGCCGGCGGGGTGCGCAGCATCTTTCCGCTCCACATCTCACAGGCGTCGGAACACCGCATCGCCTCGCAGATCTACCAGGGCCTGGTGCGCTTCGACCCCGTGGACCTGAAGGTGCTGCCCTGCCTGGCCGAGCGCTGGGAGGTGGATGCCGATGCCACCACCTTCACCCTGTATCTGCGCAAGGATGTGCGCTTCCACCCCGATGCGGTACTGACCTCGGAGGATGACCGGCTGGTGGACGCCGAGGATGTGCTCTATTGCTTCCGCGCACTCTGCACGGCCGACCCGGAGAACCGCATGTTCTGGCTCTTTCAGGACAAGGTGCTGGGGGCCAACACCCATTACGCCAACACCGCCTCGGGTGGCGATCGTGAGGCCCCCATCGCCGGCCTTGAGGTGGTCGACACCCACACCTTCCGCATCAAGCTGGCGCACCCCAACGCCGGTTTTCTGCAGGTGCTGGCCCACCAGGGCTGCTGGATCTATCCACGGCAGCTGGTCGAGTCCTACCGCGATGACCTGATGGCGCACGCCATCGGCACCGGGCCGTTCAAACTGCGCACCTATTCCCCCGCCGAGGCGTTCGTGCTGGAACGCGACCCCGATCATTGGGACCGCGATGAGCACGGCAACCCCCTTCCGTTCCTGGACGCCGTCCGCATCACCCTCGACCCCGACAAGAACAAGGAGCTGGAAGCCTTTCTGGACGGCCGCCTTTCCTGCCTGACGGACCTGCCGGTGGACCGGCTCGGCAGCGTGAGGGATTCGGTGGACGCCTCCGGGCGGAAACGCTTCATCCTCCAATCCGTGCCGGGCTCCGCCGTGCAGTTCTATGGGTTCAACCTGCACGCCCATCCGTTCGTGGATCCCCGGGTGCGCCGTGCCTTCAGCCTGGCGATCGACCGGCGCTACCTGGTGGACAGTGTGCTGGGTGGGCTGGCCGTGCCTGCGGAGCATGGACTTGTGGCGCCCGGTCTGTCCGGGTATCCGTATTCCGCGGTCACCGGGCACCGGTTCGACCCCGACGCGGCACGCGCGCTCCTGGCCGAGGCCGGATTTCCCGGCGGAAGGGGCTTTCCGCAGGTGGTGCTGAACGCCAGCCCGGGCTTCGGCTACATCCAGGTGGCGGAGGCCGTGCAGGACATGCTGCAACGCCATCTGGGCGTGCCCCTCATCCTGTCGGTGCTCCCCATTGACCAGCACTACACGTCCATCGAGCGCGGTCGCGCCCGCTTCTGGCGCGAGGGCTGGGTGGCCGACCTGCCGGATGCCGAGAACTTCCTCTCCCTGCTCTACGGCAAGAACGCACAGGCCGACACCGCCCTGCCCACCTACCTGAACACCAGCCGGTACGCCGATCCGCGCTTCGATTCACTGTTCGCGCAGGCGCAGCGCACCGTGGACGATGCCCGGCGCATGCAGCTCTTCGCTGAGGCGGAGGACCAGGCCATGACCGATGCGCCGGTGACCCCGCTCTACCACGAACGCACCATCCGGCTGCTTCGCCCCGACGTACGGGACATGCCCTTGAACGCCATGGACCTGCGCGACCTTGGCCGGGTGTGGTCCGATGCGACCATCAGCCGGTGAGGCGGTCCTTGGCGTGCTCCGTGGCGATGAAGCGGTGCACCAATTGCTTGGCCAGCGGCATGAAGGTCTCGATGTGCGGCACCTCCCAATCGCACTCGAACCCGAAGGTGGCCGGCACGGGCAGTTGAGGCCGATGGGCGATCAGCTCCGCGCGGATCACCTCGTAGGTGGTGCGCAGGCCCAGCGGTCGGCTGCCCACGAAGTGCGTCACCACGCTGCGCCAGTGCAGGTCGACATCCGCGTCGCGCAGCAAGGAGACCGAGTAGGTGTAGATGCGCGCTTCGCGGCCCTGCCGAAGAAGCAGGTAACCCGCACGCGGGTCGAGCGGAAGCACGCCTACCGGACCGAACTGGATGTGCTCGCGGATGCGTTCCCGCAGCTCACTGCCCTGGGCCAGGTGGTCGCGCAGCTCCGGAACGGCATCGTCGATCACCTCGTCGATCACACCCAACGCACCGGTCGGCTCGGGCAGCGGAGCATAGGCCACGGCACCCTTGAGCGGGTCAAGCCCGGTGATGTCACGCGGCATGGTGGCCCGCAGGCCCTCCGTGCGCTGCTGTAGTTCCAGGAGGTCGTTCAAGTGGTCCGCAACGTCCAGCAGATAGGGGTACAACTTGCGCTCAGCGAACCGCTTCCGCACCCGTTGCAGGTACGCCAGCAGGGTGTAGTGCTTCAGTTCCCGGTCGATCGCCGGGATCAGGATCCAGTCCTTGGGCAGAAGGGCTTGGGCCATGGCTCGATCGATGAACGGCGTGTTCACAAAAAGGTTGCACGATGGTCGGTGATGTTCACCGGGGTCGGGACCTTTGTCCGAACCGAAAGGTAACACCATGAAGCTCCGTTCCATCGTCCCGTACGCCCTGTTCTTCACGCTGTTCTTCACCGCCTGCGTGCCACAACGCAAGTACGAGGAGCTGCAGACCTCCATGGACGCGATGCGGGCGGAGTCCGAGGCGGCGCTGGCGAAGGCACGGGACGCGCAGGCCGCCCTGGATGCACAGGCCGGCGAGATGAGCGACCTGGAACGACGCGTGAAGCTGCTGGAACAGGATACCACCACACTGGGCACCTCCCTGCGGAAAATGCAGCAGCAATATGACAAGATCAACGCGCTGAACGACGAGTTGCTGGACAAGTACAACAAGTTGCTGGCCGGCGACCGCAGCGAGAACCGCAAGCTGCTCACCGACCTGGAGGCCTTGCGCCTGGACCTGCAGAACAAGGAGGACTCCATCGCCCGCAGCAGCAAGCGCCTGGCCGAGCGCGAGGCGCGGCTGTCCGAACTGCAGGCTGAACTGGACCGCAAGGACGCCGCCATGCGCGACCTCAAGGACCGCGTGAGCCGCGCCCTCACCGGGTTCGAGGGCAAGGGCCTCACCGTGGAGCAGCGCGACGGGCGGATCTACGTGAGCCTGGAGAACAAGCTGCTGTTCCCCAGCGGCAGCGCCACGGTGGACAAGCAGGGTCGCGATGCCTTGGTGAAGCTGGCCAAGGCCATCGAGGCCGACCGTGACATCAGCATCCTGGTGGAAGGTCACACCGACACGGACAAGATCCTGCCCGGCAGCACCTACAAGGACAATTGGGAGCTCAGCGTGGAGCGGGCCACCAGCGTGGTGCGCATCCTGCAGGAGGGCAGCACCATCGAAGCGCGGCGCATGACGGCGGCGGGGCGCAGCGAATATGTTCCCGTGGATCCCGCCGACAAGTCGAAGAACCGCCGCATCGAGGTGATCCTCACACCCGACCTCAGCGCGCTGTACAACATGGTCAAGGACTGATCGGGCGTTCCGCCCGTCCAGCGAACAATGTCCCGGCCGCAGCGGTCTACTTTTGCCGCATGAGCCGCCTGACGCCGGAACTGGACCCGCTTCCCCTGGACCAATGGGGCCTGGACGTGGAGCGTCCCCTTCACATCGCGGGACCGTGCAGCGCCGAAAGCCCCGAGCAGGTGATGGCCGTGGCCGAGGGCATCCGGCGTCATGCGCCCAGCGTGCGCGTGCTCCGGGCGGGGGTGTGGAAGCCCCGCACACGGCCCGGCGCCTTCGAGGGGGCCGGAGAACCGGCGTTGCGTTGGCTGCGTTCGGCCGCCGACTCCACCGGTCTGCTTGTGGCCGTTGAAGTGGCGACCCCCCACCATGTGGAGGCCGCGCTCAAGGCGGGGATCGACCTGCTGTGGATCGGCGCCCGCACCACGCCCAACCCGTTCAGCGTGCAGGCCATCGCCGAGGCACTGGTCGGGGTGGATGTGCCGGTGCTGGTGAAGAACCCCATCAATCCGGACCTTCCCCTGTGGGTGGGCGCGTTGGAACGCCTGCACCGCGCCGGCATCCGCCGCATGGCCGCCGTCCACCGGGGTTTCAGTTGGTCCGGCCACACGCCCTTCCGCAACACCCCGATGTGGGAGTTCCCCATCCGACTGATGGCCGCCTGCCCGGAACTGCCCATGCTGTGCGACCCCAGCCACATCGCCGGCCGGCCCGACAGGCTCGCCGACGTCGCCCAACAGGCGCTGGACCTGAATTTCAGCGGGCTCATGGTGGAGGCGCATCCCGATCCCAGGCATGCGCTGAGCGATGGGGACCAACAGGTGACCCCGGAAGCCCTGGGCACGCTCCTGGGCGGCTTGGTGCATCGTGCGCCCGCGCCGGGACCCCGGTTGCGGGATCTATTGGACGAACTGCGCGACCAGATCGACCAACTTGACGCGGACATCGCCCAGAAGCTCGCTGAGCGCCTCGACATCGCTGAGCGCATCGGGATGTACAAGCAGGAGCACAACGTGGCCATCCTCCAGCCCGAACGGTGGGAACGCATCATGGCCGCCCAGCACGACCTGGGCCGCCGCTCAGGCCTCAGCCCAGCCTTCGTGGAAGCGTTCATGAACGCCGTCCACCAGGAAAGCATCCGCCGCCAGACGGAGGCCTGGGAACGCGCCCTCGTACCCGCCGCAGGATCCAAAGCACCTGCCAACGATCAGTTGCCTCGCCAACGGTAGCCACCTAGCTTTGGGCGTTCTGCAAGGAACCGAACCACCCAACCCCCGAACCGCCTCATGGTCCATCGTTACGCATCCGCGGCAGCGCTCCTGCTGTCCGCGAGCGGGCTCATTGCGCAGCCCGTGTTCACCAACCAGTCGACCAACCTGTCGCACAACGCCAGCAGCGGTGGTTGCATGGCAGTGGTGGACATGGACTTCGATGGGTTGGATGACATCGTGCAGCTCGACATGAGCAAGCACGTGTACATCCTGTACCAGAATCCCGACCACTCCTTCACCACCATCGACTACGGCGTGGTGGATGGCAGCAACCAATGGGGCTGGGCCATCGCCGACATGGACCGCAGTGGCCATAAGGACATCATGAGCGGCGTTTCCGTCACGCGCTACCTGCGCATCACCTCCCGCGGGGTGGCACAGTTGGTGAACCTCAACGGGCCCACCATCTTTCACCAAGGGGTGAGCATCGCGGACATGAACGGCGACGGGTGGGCGGACCTGTACGCCTGCAACGACGTGGGTCCGAACAACATCTGGATCAACGATGGTTCGGGCAACCTGCTGTACGATGCGACCTTCATCGACTGGACCACCACGCCCGCTTCGGACATGAGCGGGAATTACGCCAGCGTCTTCACCGACTTCGATGACGACGGCGATATCGACCTGCACATCAGCCACTGCCGCCAGGGCGTCAACAGCCCGACCGACCCGCGCCGCTGGGACCGCCTGTTCGTGAACGACGGCAACAACAATTACTCCGACCTGGCCGCCACCTATGGCCTCCAGAACCGTGAACAGGTGTGGACCACCGACTTCGGCGACTACGACAACGACGGGGACCTGGACGCCTTCAGCACCACGCACAGCACCACGCTCATGCTGTTCGAGAACGATGGCGCGAACAACTTCGTGAACGTCACGGCCGGCAGCGGCCTGCAGAATTACACCGGCTTCTTCCTGCAGGGCCTGTTCCGCGACCTGGACAACGACGGCTGGCTGGACATCATGACCGGTTCCGCGGACTATTACTTCCAGGGCAATGGCGACGGCACCTTCACCGAAGTGCCCTCCATGTTCCCCGCCGGCAAGAACATGTTGAGCTTCGCGTTCGGCGACCTCAACGAGGACGGGTTCACGGACGTGTATGCCAGCTACGGCGATGCCTACGTGGACGGCGACCCCAGCTTCCCCGACCGCTTGTGGATGAACACGCCGAACGGCAACCACTGGCTCGACATCGATCTGGTGGGCGTGCAGAGCAACAAGGAGGCCATCGGTGCCAAGGTGAAGATCTGGGGCCCGTGGGGCATCCAGGTGCGCGAGGTGCGCAGCGGCGAGAGCTATGGCGTGGTGAACAGCACCACCCTGCACTTCGGCCTCGGCGCCATCACCGAAGTGGACAGCCTGGTGGTGCAGTGGCCCAGTGGTCAGGTGGACAGCTATACCGACATCGACGCCGATCAGACCATCACCCTCCTGGAAGGCACCTGCATCGCACCTGTGGCCGAGATCACCGCCGGTGGGGCCTTGGTCGTGTGCGCAGGAGGAACGCCCCTGACCCTGACCGCCAATCCCGGCTTCCAGTACACCTGGAGCACCACCGCCACCACCCAGAGCATCGATGTCAACACCGGTGGCACCTACACGGTGACGATCGATGACGGCACCGGTTGCTGGAGCCAGGCGTCGGTGACCGTGACGGAGAACCCCGACGAGACCCCGACCGTGACCGTGGCCGGTGAGACGACCTTCTGCGAGGGTGGATCGGTGGAGCTGACCTCCTCACCGGCGAGCGGCTACGTGTGGAGCAATGGCGCGACCACGCAGACCGTTCAGGCCACCACCGATGGTCCGATCACTGTCACTGTGGCCGGCCTGTGCGGCAACTTCACCTCCGCCCCGGTCGACCTGGAGGTCATCGATACCCCTGACGCACCGGCCACGACCGGCGCCACGATCCTGGGCCCGGGCACGGCTGACATCAGCGCCACCGGAGGCGCGATCACCTGGTACGACCTGCCCACCGGTGGCACCGCTCTGGGCACAGGCAACACGTGGACCACGCCGTTCGTGAACAGCACCACCGGCTTCTGGGCCGAGGACCTGAACACCTTCGGAGGTGGCACGGCCAGTGGCGGTCGGACGGACAACACCACCAGCGGTCAGTACCACCAGAACGACGGGTTCTACCTGCTCTTCGACGCGTACGAGCGCTTCACCATCAACAGCGTGAAGGTGTACTCCAACACGGCCGGGGTGCGCACCATTTCGGTGATCGACATGAGCGACAACAGCACCGTGGCGAGCGCAACGCCCAACATTCCCAGCGGAACGCAGGTGGTGAGCCTCGGGCTTGAAGTACCGGGCCCCGGCAATTATGCCCTGCGCTGTGTGGGCACGCCGAACATGTGGCGCGATGGCCTCGGCAGCAATCCCCAGTACCCCTACGCCCTGGGCACGCTTGGCGCCATCACCGGCACCAACATCGGTGGACAGAACGCGCTGCAGTACTACTACTTCTTCTACGACTGGCAGGTGGAGGCCTTCGGTGTGGAGTGCGCCAGCCCGCGCACCGAGGCGATCGTCACGGTGAGCTCCGTCGGTCTTGAAGAGAACGCCGCGGAAGCCACCCTTCAGCTGATGCCCAACCCCGCCGATGAGTCGGTGACCGTGGTCTTCCCGGTGAGCGAAGGCCGTGTCACCGTGGAGCTGTCCGACCTCAGTGGTCGGGTGCTGCGGAGCGTGGGTGGTGCCGGCAACGGCGGTCGTCTGACCATCGATGTCAGCGACCTGGCCTCAGGCCCATATCTCGTTCGCCTGGCCTCGGCGGACCGCCAGCAGGTCACGCGGTTGACCGTGCGCTGATCGACACGACCGTTTGACGAACGAGCCCCCGGAACACCGGGGGCTCGTTCGTTCGATGCCGGCCGCAACGATGTACTTTGGCGGCATGCGCGCCAGCACAGCCCCGCTGCGTTCCTCTCTTCTGGTCCTCGGTGTCGGCGGGCTGGGCAATGCCCTGCTCGAGCGCTGTGCCCGGTTGCCCCTCCGCCTTCTCACCTTGGTGGACGGCGACCGCGTGGAGCCGCACAACCTGGAGCGCCAGCCGCTCTTCGCCCCGGTGGACCTGGGCCGGCCCAAAGTGGCGGTGGCCGCCGCATGGCTTCGCCAGGCGATGCCCGGCACCGTCATCGACGTGGTGGACGCCTTCGCCGATGCTGCTTCGCTACCGGAGCTGGTGAAGGAGCACAGCATCGTGGTCGACTGCACCGATGACGTGCATGCACGGGCACTGATCGACCAGGTCTGCGCGGAGCGATCCATCCCGCTGGTGAGCGGCGCCGTGCATGTGCGCGAGGGCCAGGTCTTGTTGCTCCATGCGCACGATGGTGCGGGGGACCCGTCCATGACGCGCGAACAGGTGTTCAGTGGACGACCCGGGCCTGGCCAGGACGAGTGCGACATGCGCAACGTGCCTCTGGAGGTCCTGGAGGCCGTGGGTGCCCGGTTGCAGCAGCGGGTCGGCGACCTGATGGCCGGTCGTCCCGTGGAGAACGGCGCCTTGGAACTCTACGCCGGCGGCCGATGGACCCGGTACGCTCCTCCGACGCCGAACTGACCGTCATGCTCGCCGCCCTTGGCATCGCCCTCATCGCCCTGCTTTATGCCTCCGTGGGCCATGGCGGTGCCAGCGGCTATCTGGCGTTGATGGCGCTCATGGGACAGGCTCCGGCCGAGATGCGCCCCGCTGCGCTGTGGCTCAACCTGCTGGTGAGCGCCGTGGCCACCGTGCAGTACGCGCGTGCCGGCCATTTCGCTTGGCGCCTTTTTCTGCCGTTCGCGCTGGTGTCCGTGCCCATGGCCTACCTCGGTGCGCGGATCACCCTGGAGGCGGAGACCTATGAGCGCCTCCTGGCGCTCTGCCTTCTGCTGGCGGCCCTGCGTTTGCTCGGCGTGTTCGGTGCACCGACCACGGCCACGCGCCCTGTGCATCGGTTGGGTGCACCGGTGCTGGGGGCCGGGATCGGACTGATCGCGGGGCTCGTCGGGATCGGCGGCGGTGTGCTGCTGAGCCCCGTCCTGCTCCTGCTGCGTTGGAGCGACGCTCACCGCACTGCCGCTGTCAGCGCACCTTTCATCCTGGTGAACAGCGCCGCCGGGCTCATCGGACTTCAAGCGGTCGGCCCGCCGGCCGGCCTGCACATCGGATGGCTGTTCGCCGCTTTGGCCGGTGCGCTGCTCGGCAGCACCCTCGGTGCCCGCGTACTTCCGGACCTCCGACTGCGCCAGGTGCTCGGTGCGGTGCTCCTGCTCGCCTCCGCCAAGTTGCTCCTGCCATGATCAGTGTGCGGGAGGCCCATGCCGCACTTTTGAAGGTGGTGCGGGTGCTGCCCACGGAGGTCGTTCCCCTGTCCAACGCCGTGGGCCGCTTCCTGAGCGCGGATGTCCTGGCCACCGATGCCTTTCCGCGGTTCGACATGAGCGCGGTGGACGGCTACGCCGTGGGCGACGGCCCCGGTCCGTGGAGACGCATCGGCGCGGTGGCCGCCGGCGAGGTGTTGTCCCGCCCGGTCGGCGCCGATGAGTGCGTGCGCATTTTCACCGGGGCCCAGGTCCCGGCGGGTTCCGTGGCCGTGGTGATGCAGGAGCGGTGCACTGAGAAGGATGGCCTGATGCGGGTGACCGGTGGAGCGCCACATGCCGGTGCCCACATCCGCCGCAAGGCCGAGGGCTACCGCACGGGCGACCTTCTCCTGCGCACGGGCGACCGCCTGGACCCTGCGGCGATCGGTCTGTTGGCCTCGTCCGGGATCCGGTCCGTGGCTGTGACCCGAAGGCCCCGCGTAGCGGTGATCCGCACCGGTGGCGAGTTCATCATGGAGGGCCAGCCCATGGAGGGGCGGATGCATAGCAGCAACGAGATGATGCTGGAGGCCGCACTGAGAGAGGCCGGCGCCGCGCTCAGTGCCCCGCCCTTCGCGGTGGACGATGATGCCGACCGGTTGGGCGCGACGCTGCGCACTGCGTGTGCCGAAGCCGACCTGGTGTTGACCACCGGAGGTGCCTCCGTTGGCGATCACGACCTGCTCCGGCCCGTGCTGGAGCGCGAGGGTGGCACGATCGTGTTCCATGGCGTGCGTCAGAAACCGGGCAAGCCGATGTTGTTCGCCACGTTGGGCGGTACACCCCTGATCGGGTTGCCGGGCAATCCCCGTGCGGTGCTCGTCCTCTTCATGGTGTATGTGCGCAGCGTGCTCCGCGCCCTCCAGGGCGCCCGGCACCCTGGTCCGCAGGTGGACCTGCTGCCGCTGGCCGCTCCTTTGGAGCGCAAGGGCGAACGCGATGAGTTCCGTGCGGCCCGCGTGACCGATGGCCGGGTGGAACTGCTGCCGGATGAAGGCTCGCACCTGCTCGGCGGCCTGGTCGGGGGCACGGTCCTCTGTCACTTGGAAGCTGCGCAGGCCCGGCTGGATGCCGGCGACCTCGTGCGTGTGATCCGTCCGCTGCCATGAACGACCGCGCTTGGACCGGGGTGGTGCTGGCCGGTGGTCGCAGCCGCCGCATGGGTACGGACAAGGCCTTGATCGAGCTGGACGGGTTGACGCTCCTGGACCGCGCGGTGGAGCTGCTGCGTCCGCACGCCCGTGAGCTGCTCATCATCGGGGATGTCACCCGCCACGCGCATCCGCATGCCGCCACGGTGGGTGACCGGCGCCCGGGCCTGGGTCCGTTGGGCGGCCTGATCACGGCGCTGGAGCGCAGCCGCTATGGCCGCATCATCGCCCTGGCCTGCGACATGCCCGGGGTGAACGACCGTCTGATCCTCCGCCTGAAGGGTCATTGTGATGCGACGGTCGATGCGGCCGTTCCCGTGCATGCCGGTGGCGCGGAGCCCTTGGCCGCTGCCTACCACCTGCGCTGCCTGTCGCCCTTCGAGCAGGCGGTGGACGCCGGCAACCTGAAGCTCACCGATGCCTTGGTCCGTGTGCGGTGGGCCCCCGTGGAGGTGAGGCCCGGACAGGAAGGATGGCCGGCCGACCTGTTCCGCAACATCAATGCGCCGGACGATCTTTGAGCCCATGAAGGTGCTGCTGTTCGGTCTGATCGCGGAACGTGCGGGTACGCCCACGCTCGAGCTGTCCGCGGCCAGCACCAACGAACTGAAGGTCCGGCTGGCCGAACACATCGAAGGCCTCGCCGCGCTGACCTACGCGATCGCCGTGGACCATCGGATGGTGATCGGGAACATGCCGTTGAACGGCCATGAGGAGGTCGCCGTGCTGCCTCCGTTCGCCGGGGGATGATCCACCGATGATGCCGACGATCCGAATGAACGATGTGAAGACCCACAGGAAGCGCGACATCTTCGTGGAGGGGCCGATCGACCCGGCCTTCATCGCCGGGAGCATCGCCAAGCACGCCACGCGCACGGACATCGGTGCCCATGAGATCTTCCTGGGCCAGGTGCGGGCCGATGTGATCGACGGTCGCACGGTGGAAGCGATCGAGTACAGCACTTACCGCGATATGGCTTTGGAACGCATGACCGCCATCCGCGAGGAGGCCTTCACGAAATGGCCCGGCATGACCTGTCTGCATGTGCACCACAGTTTGGGAACCATCAAGGCCGGTGAGTTGTGCTTCATGGTCTTTGCCAGTGCGCCACACCGCCAATCTGCGCGCGAGGCGGTGGCCTGGGTGGTGGACCGCATCAAAGCCGACCTGCCCATCTTCGGGAAGGAGATCGTGGAGGGTGGTGGGCATATCTGGAAACGCAACACGTAAGGGCGCGTCATGACGCGCCCCAACAGATGATCGACATCACCCACAAGCCCACCACCCTGCGCGAGGCCACGGCCACGGCGCTGGTCACCGTGAGCGATGCCGGCACCATCACCGCGTTGAAGGAGAAGCGCGTGCCGAAGGGTGATGTGCTGGAGAGCGCCCGGGTGGCGGCCCTCTTCGGGGTGAAGAAGACGCACGAACTGATCCCCGACTGTCACCCTTTGCCCATTGAGCATGCGGAGTGCACGTTCGCGGTGGGAGAGATGGAGGTGATCGTCACCATGCGCGTACGTACCATCTACCGCACCGGCGTGGAGGTGGAGGCCATGCACGGCGCCAGTGTGGCGGCCCTCACCATCTACGACATGCTCAAGCCCATCGACAAGGGCGTGATGATCGGAGGCATCCGGCTGCTGGAGAAGAAGGGCGGCAAGAGCGATTGGAAGGACCGTTTCGACGGGCCCGTGAAGGCCGCCGTGCTGGTGATCAGCGATGGGGTGGCCAGCGGAAAGAAGGAGGACAAGGCCGGCATCTCGATCTCCGAGCGCTTGCAGCACCTGGGTGTGGAGCTGACCGGCAATGCCGTGGTCCCCGACGAACCGGAGCAGATCGCGATGCGCGTGAACGCTTGGGCGAATGAAGGCATCGACCTCATCCTCACCACCGGCGGCACGGGCCTTTCCCCCCGTGACCGCACGCCCGAGGCCATCGCACCCATCCTGGACCGCGAAGTGCCCGGCATCATGGAAGCCGCGCGCAGCTACGGGCAGGAGCGCATGCCCTGGGCCATGATGAGCCGGGGCATCGCGGGCATGATCGGCCGAACCCTGGTGATCACCCTGCCGGGTTCCACACGCGGCGCACAGGAGACGATGGATGCACTGTTCCCGTTTGTGCTGCATGTAGTGAAGGTGCAGGAGCATGCGTTCCGTCACGGGATGTAGGTCGATCACATGGGTGGTCGGCCTTGGCCTTGAGCGGCGTGCAACGGGCAGAACAGGTGGTCATCTTTGCCTGCACAATACGCTGCCATGCAAACGGTCCTCGGCGCCAACGGCGTCATCGGCAACGAGCTCTCCAAGCTCCTTCCGCAGTACACGGACAAGGTCCGGCAGGTAAGCCGCCGCCCCAAGCAGGTGAACGCCACTGATGAACTCTTCCCGGCCGACCTGTTGGATGCCACCGCGGTAAGCGAGGCGGTGAAGGGCAGTGAGGTCGCCTACCTCGTGGCCGGCCTGAAGTACGATGCCAAGGTGTGGGCCGACCAATGGCCGCGCGTGATGCGCAACACCATCGAAGCCTGCAAGCGTCACGGCACCAAACTCGTCTTTTTCGATAACGTGTACGCCTATGGCCGGGTGGCAGGCGCGATGACCGAGGACACGCCCTACAACCCTTGCAGCAGGAAGGGTGAGGTGCGCGCCCGCATCGCCACCACGCTCATGGACGAGGCAAAGCGCGGCGAGTTGCAGGCGATGATCATCCGTGCGGCCGATTTCTACGGACCGGGTGCGCTGCTGAGCCTCACGCATGCCACCGTGTTCGAGCGGCTGCGCGCAGGCAAGACCCCGCAATGGGTCGGCAACGCCAAGGCCGTACACACCTTCACCTTTACGCCCGATGCGGGTCGCAGTGTGGCGCTGCTGGGCAACACCCCTTCCGCCTACGGGCAGGTGTGGCATGCGCTTACCAGCAAGGAGGCCATCACCGGTGAGCGGTTCGTTCGCCTCGCCTGTGAGCTGGCCGGCAAGCCATTCAAGCTCCAGGTGGCACCGGGGTGGATGCTCGCGCTGATGGGCCTGTTCGTCCCGGTGCTGCGCGAGAACAAGGAGATGATGTACCAGTTCGAGCAGGACTATCGATTCGACAGCAGCAAGCTGGAGCGGGCCTTGGGTGTGCAGCCCACGGACTACCGGACGGGGATCAAGGCCATGCTCTAAAGGCCCTCCCGAATACCTTCGCCATCCCGTCTTTGCCAACAGGCCTGGGCGCGCAAGGCATGATCAACGGCAAGGAGGCCATGGTGGAGGAGTTCGTCGTCCACCGGATCGGAACGGGCGGCGTGCCCAGCATCGTCAGCGACTACAGTGCGGTACTCCAGGGACCCGAGGAGCAGGAGTTCCTGCGGAAGCTCTTCCTCAAGCCCTTTGCCGGGGTGGTGCAGACCCACGCCTTCACTGCACGGGAGGGCGGCGGAACCAACCACCTTCAGGAGCTGTGCGCCAAGGTGGAACAGGGCAACGAGCTGGTGGCGGTGTCGCGCGCGATCGCGAAGCAGCTCATCGAAGTGGCCCAGGAGCATGACGTGCGCACCGGCGACCTGTTCGTGGTGCGTTTCCATGGGGTGGAGCTGGGCGGTGCCCATGTGGATGCTGTGGGCCTCTACAAGTTCGATGACAAGGAGGTCTTCCTGGAGAGCCGCGCCGAGGCGGACAGCATCAGCCTGCAGCTGAAACGGGGTCTTGGCGGCCGCAAGCCGGACCAGGCCTTGCTCGTGCTCTTCACCCCGGAGGAGCACACGTTGCTGGTGATCGACGACGACCCGCGCAGCGGCTTCTGGCAGCAGGTGTTCATCGGGTTGCGCGCCAAGCAGGACCATGTGAACAGCACCCGCAATGTGCTGGAGATGACACGCACCTTCATCACCGAACAGCTGCCGCAGGACTACGAGATCCCCAAGGCCGACCAGATCGACCTGTTGAACCGCTCGGTGCAATACTTCAAGGAGAACACCGCCTTCGACCGTAGCTCCTTCGCCCGCGAGGTGTTCCAGAGCGATGAGGTCATCGGGTCCTTCGAGCGCTTCGGCGACCGGTTCAAGGAGGAACGTGCCGTGGAGCTCGATGACCGGTTCCAGATCAGTGCCGATGCCGTGAAGAAGCAGGCCCGCGTGTTCAAGAGCGTGCTGAAGCTGGACAAGAACTTCCACATTTACATCCATGGCGACCGGGAGAAGATCGAGCGGGGCGTGGACGAGAGCGGCAGGAAGTACTACAAGATCTACTACGACCAGGAGCTGTAGGGTCACACATCGTTGATGGCGCTCGTCCGCGCGATGCAGCGGCGTGATCGGTGCAGGTGGCTGGAGCGCATCTCAAAATGACTTTTGGAAGCGAGCGGCAGGTATTCCGGGGCCAGCCCAGGCGCGAGACCCGAGCATAGCCGGTAGCTCTGTGAGGGGCGAGCAACGCCGGAAGGCCCCGAAAGGCCGCCGCGCAGCCCGAAGGGTTATTTTGAGATGCGCTCTAACGAAGGTTATATTGATTCTGTGCTGGACCGCAGATTGTTTTGCGGGCCACGGCGGAACCGTGTGCGATGTTGCACCCGCGGCTGTCGGTCAATAGGCCATGAAGCATCTTCCACACCTCGCATTGTTCTTCTCGGGCCTGCTCACGGGCTTTGGGTCCTCCGCCCAGCCCGGATCGGTGGATCCCACGTTCGATCCGGGGTCCGGACCGGACGGGCGTGTGTTCGTCACCTCGATGCAGGGCGATGGCAAGGTGCTCATCGCCGGTGATCTCGGGCAGGTGGCCGGCATACCGCGCAACAAGATCGCGCGACTCAACGCTGACGGTACGCTGGACACCACGTTCGATCCCGGCACCGGCCCCGGAGCCTTCAACGTGACCTGCATCACCGAGCAGCCTGACGGCAGGATCCTCGTGGGTGGCGGATTCCCCAGCTTCAATGGGACCTCGTCCAGCATGATCGTGCGCCTGAACCCGGATGGCAGCGTGGACCCTGGTTTCGACACCGGTCTGGGTGCTGATTGGATCGTGTTCGCCATCGCCCTGCAACCGGATGGCAAGATCCTGGTCGGGGGGAACTTCGACACCTTCGATGGGTTACCCCGCTCGGGGGTGACCCGGCTCAACGACGACGGAAGTCAGGACCTCACGTTCAGTCCGGGCTCCGGCCTCGGGACCAACGGTCCGGCCAAGACCATCAACGCGTTCGCGCTGCAGCCCGACGGCAGGATCGTCATTGCAGGTCAGTTCAGCAGTTACGATGGCACCGCTCGCAACTGCATCGCGCGGTTGAATGCAGACGGCTCCTTGGACCCCACGTTCGATCCCGGTTCCGGTGCCGCGAACGGCGACATCCGTGACATGGTGCGTCAATCCGATGGAAAATTGGTCATCGCCGGAGGTTTCACCCATTACAACGGGGTGTCCAGGCCGCGATTCACGCGGGTCAACGGCGACGGTTCGTTGGATGTGGATTTCAGTACGGGCGACGGTCCGGACAGCTTCGTTCTTGCGCTGGCGCTGCAGCCTGATGGACGCATCCTGCTCGGCGGGTTCTTTGATAGCTACGACCAGGTCGTCGTTCGTGACGTGGCGCGTGTCCATCCGGACGGGACCTTGGATGGGGCGTATGGTTCCATCCCCGGGGCGTTCGGGCTCGACAATGGCATTTATGACATCGTTCTCCAGGTGGACGGCAAGCTCATCATCGGTGGGCTGTTCTCGGAGTTCGATGGAACGCCCAGGAACAATGTGGCCAGGCTGGAGGGCGGAGGGTCCACAAGCGTGGACGGTGTCGCATCCGTTCAGGAGCCGCTTCGTGCCTGGCCCAACCCGACCAGCGATGCGCTCATGGTCGCTGGTGCGATCTCCGGGACGATCCTCGACCTGCAAGGCCGCGCCATGGGCGCATTCACCAAGAGCACCACGATCGACGTGTCATCACTTGCTTCCGGCAGCTATGTCTTGCGGACGGATGAGGGCCGTGCCTTCCCGTTCGTGAAGGAATAGCGAGGGCTTCATCCCCCTATGCTCACCATCGGCCGATCGCTGAGGTCGTGAAGCACCTGTTCCTGCTTCTCGGGCTTGAAGGGCGGCAGCCCGCCGAGCATGGCGTGCTTCGACAGCACGTTCGCCTCGATCAGCGGGGCGATGTCGTCGCCACGGCGCAATGCTGAGAGCAGGTCGGTCTCCTCGCGCGCGAAGAGACAGTTGCGCATCTTTCCTTCAGCGGTGAGCCGCATGCGGTCGCAGCTGCCGCAGAAGGGCTCGGTCACCGTGCTGATCACAGCGAAGGTGCCTTTCCAACCGGGAACGCGGTAGGCCTTGGCCGTGCTGTGGGGATCGTCGGAGACCTTCTCGACGCTGTGCACGCTGCCGATGTGGCCCAGCATCTCGGCATAGGTGTACACACGTTCCCTTCCCCAGTGGTTGCCCGCGAACGGCATGAACTCGATGAAGCGCACATGCAGGTCGTGATGCTCCGTGAGCTCCACGAAGCGCAGGATCTCGTCGTCGTTGATGCCGCGCATCACCACCATGTTCAGTTTCACTCGCAGTCCGCGTGCATGGGCTGCTTGGATGTTCGCCCAGACCGTGTTGTAGCCATCGCGTCGGGTGATCGACCGGAATCGCCCCGCATCGAAGGTGTCCAGGCTCACGTTCAGGCTGCGCAGACCCGCGTCGATCAGTCCGTCGAGGTGCCGGTGCAGGGTGAGGGCGTTGGTGGTGAGGCCGAGCTTCACGGGCAGAGCGGCCATGTCGCGCACGATGTCCACCGCATCCGGTCGGACCAGGGGTTCGCCGCCGGTCAGCCGGACCTTGTCCACCCCGAACCGCTCCACGAAGAGCCGGGTGATGGTGCCGATCTCCGCCCGGGTCATCAGCTCCTCCCGCCGCAGGAAGTGCTGGTCCTCCGGCATGCAGTACGTGCAGCGCAGGTCGCACTTGTCCACGATGCTGA
>JADLBK010000019.1 GCA_020847755.1 Flavobacteriales bacterium
CGCAAGGCCCATCGCCCAGCTCAACACGCTCCGCTTCGGCGACATCGCCCACACCGCCAGCAGCCGCTGGCACAGGCGCGGCGTGGTGAAGGGCATCGGCGACTACGGCAATGCCTTCGGCGTGCCCGTCCTCGGGGGCGAGGTGTACTTCGATCCCTGCTACACCGGCAACCCGCTCGTGAACGCCATGAGCGTGGGCATCGTGCGCACCGACCGCGTCATCAGCGCCACCAGCCACGGGGCGGGCAATCCCGTGTTCATCGTGGGCAGCGCCACCGGCAAGGACGGCATCCACGGCGCCAGCTTCGCCAGCAAGGACATCACCGACACCAGCATGGACGACCTGCCCGCCGTGCAGGTGGGCGACCCCTTCATGGAGAAGCTGCTGCTGGAGGCCTCGCTCGAGCTCGCGCAGACCGATGCCATCATCGGCATGCAGGACATGGGTGCCGCCGGCATCACCTGCAGCACCAGTGAGATGAGCGCCAAGGGCGGGGCGGGCATGGACATCCACCTGGACCGCGTGCCCACCCGGCAGGCCGGCATGCACGCCTGGGAGATCCTGCTCAGCGAGAGCCAGGAGCGCATGCTCGTGGTGGTGAAGAAGGGCCGTGAGGCCGAGGTGAAGGCCATCTTCGACAAGTGGGACCTCAACTGCGTGGCCATCGGAACGGTGACCGATGGCGGCATGCTGCGCTACTACATGCACGACCGTCTGGTGGCCGAGGTGCCTGCGGACAGCCTCGTGCTGGGCGGTGGCGCCCCGGTCTATGAGCGGGCCGTGAAGGAACCGGCCTATTTCGCCGAGAACCAGCGCTTCCGCGCGGCGGACGTCCCCGAGCCGGATGATCTGCGCGCCGTGGCCTACGACCTGCTCGCCAGTCCCAACATCGCCAGCAAGCGATGGGTGTACGAGCAGTACGACAGCATGGTGCGCACCAACAACATGAGCACCAACGCGCCCAGCGATGCCGGGCTCGTGCTGCTGCGCGACACCGGCAAGGCCCTCGCCGTCACCGTGGACTGCAACGGCCGCTACGTGCACGCCGACCCCCGCAAGGGCACGATGATCGCCGTCTGCGAGGCCGCCCGCAACATCGCCTGCAGCGGCGGCGATCCCTGTGGGGTCACCAACTGCCTGAACTTCGGCAACCCCTACGACCCGGAGGTTTACTGGCAGTTCAGCGAGGCCATCG
This sequence comes from Flavobacteriales bacterium, assembly GCA_020847755.1. Taxonomy (GTDB): domain Bacteria; phylum Bacteroidota; class Bacteroidia; order Flavobacteriales_F; family PHOS-HE28; genus PHOS-HE28. The sequence continues at coordinate 1,197 of JADLBK010000019.1, forward strand.
CCGGCATGGGTGAGGCCTGCCGCGCCTTGGGCACCCCGGTCACCGGAGGCAACGTCAGCTTCTACAACCAGACCGTCAGCGCCGATTCCACCGTGCCGGTCTTCCCCACGCCCACCATCGGCATGGTCGGTGTGCTCAACGACGCCACCAAACGCATGGGGCTGGGCTTCCGCAGCAAGGGCGAGCTCATCTACCTGCTGGGCCGCTCCACGGACGACGTCGCCTGCAGCGAGTACCTCGTCCGCCATCACGGCATCCGCCGGTCGCCCGCGCCATACTTCGACCTGGAGGAGGAGGGCCGCCTGCACACCATGCTGCTCATGCTCATCCGCTCCAGCGTCATCAACGCGGCCCACGACGTCAGCGATGGCGGCCTGTGGACCACCCTCGTGGAAATGGGCTTGGTGAACGGCCTCGGGTTCGACATCGTCACCGACAGTGAGGTGCGCCCGGACGCCTTCCTCTTCGGCGAAGGCCAGGGCCGCGTGGCCGTTGCCGTGAACGAGGAGCAGGAGAACGCCTTTCTGGACATGATGCGCGCCAGCCGCGTACCCTTCATCCTGCTGGGTCACGTGACCAAGGGCAAACTGGTGGTGGACGACGAGCCGTTCGGCCTCATCGAGGATGCCCGGAAGGTGTACGAGAGCGCCATTCCCAAGGCGATGAACGAACAATAGCGGACCGGCGGTGTTCCGCCTCGGTCCGTGCGCCCGTTGGGCGTGCGGCCTCATGCCCCAACCCGACGGACCCATGCCCCAACCCCGCACCCTCTCCGCCCTGCCCGGCGTCGGCCAGACCGCCCCGGCCCTTCGGTATGTCAAGCAGGACAAGTCCAACCACGAGCTGGCCTCTCTCCGCGGTGAGGTGGTGGTGCTCGTCTCCCTGCCCAGCCTGGACACCAGCGTGTGCGCCACCGAGACCCGCACCTTCAACCAGAAGGTCGCCGGCCTGGGCGCGCACGTGCTGGTGATCAGCATGGACCTTCCCTTCGCCATGAAGCGTTTTTGCGAGACCGAGGGCATCACCAATGTGCACACCGGAAGCGACTTCCGCTACCGCGACCTGGCCACCGGCTGGGGTGCGGCCATCGCCGAGGGGCCCATGGAAGGCCTGCACTGCCGCGCGGTCTGGGTCATCGACCGCCAAGGCATCATCCGCCATGTCGAGCTGACCCCGGAGCTCGGGGCCGAACCGGACTATGAGGCGGTGATCGCCGCGGCGCGCCGGCTGCTTTAGGCGGTACGGGGGGCGGGCCGTGGTCGGCTGAGGACGGCGTCCAGCAGGAGAAGCAGGGCGCCGGTGGACAGGGCCATGAGCGTCCATGGCGTGGTGAGCACGGGGAGGAGGGTGTCCCACCGGAGCGCCGGAAGTTCCGGCAGCACGGTGGACGCCATATCGGGTGAGGAGGTCACCGTCGACAAGCTCCACAACGCCAGCAGTGCGATCACGGCGCCCACCCAGGCGTTCCGGCTCATCAGCGGCTGGGCCACCACGGAGGTCCGCACAGGAGCTGCGCTCAATCGCGCCAGCACGCGTGCTTCAAGGTCATCCGCTGCGTGCAGGGGCCCGGCGGCCTGGAACAAGGCGCGCAGGCGCCCGTCCAAGGCGTCGTCCGTCAGTCGTTGATCAGCGTCCATGCTTCTTCTTTCCAAGGCCCCGTCACCAGTTCGAGCATGCGTTTGCGTGCCCGATGGAGCCTCACCTTCACGTTGGACACCGAAAGGCCCGTGATGGTTACGATCTCCTCGACGCTGCGGTCCTGCAGGTAGAAGAAGGTCATCAGTGCCGCATCCTCCGCCGGCATGCGGGCCAGGGCCGCCTCCACCATCATCCCCAGGTCCTGCGCATGGCCCACCGGTGAGGTCGTGTCCGCCAGAGCCCGCTCCGGCGTGGCGTCCAGGTCGACCGCGCCCGGCCGACGCGTCCGCAAGGCGGATAAGGCCGTGCGGTAGGCGATGCTGTAGAGCCAGGTGCTGAACCGAGCGCCCCCCTGGTAGGTGCCCAGGTTCCGGAAGGCCTTCACGAAGCTGTCCTGGGTGGCCTCCTCGGCCTCCTCCCGGTTCCGCAGCACGCGCATGCACACCGTGTACACCATGTGCTTGTAAGAACGCATCAGCCGGGCGTACGCCTGCTGGTCACCCTTGCGGGCGGCGTCGATGAGCTCATCCTCGTGCATGTGGCCGGCCATGGATGGGACGGGGCGTCGGTCCTTCCGGTTACGAAGGTGCCGGTCCTTGGCCATGTAGAACGAAGGCTACACACGAACGGCGGATGGTCGGGATGGACGTCCGCAGGCGCGGACCATCGATCGTAACCGACCCGGGGATGGCCGGCGTCACACCAGCACAACCGCACTTGAACATGGGAACGCCAGCAGCAGAGGTCTTCATCCCGGTCACGCTCTTCGCGATGGTCTTCGGGATCGTCTACGTATCGGTCACCGCCCGGCACCGCCAGCGCATGGCCATGATCGACAAGGGCATGGATCCCGGCAACCTGATGGACCGGGAAGTGCCGATGCGCGGCCTGCGCAACGGGCTCTTTCTCCTCGGCATCGGGTTGGGCCTGCTCTTCGGGCATTTCATGGAGAAGGCGATGTATGGTCACCTGCCCGTGAGTGAAGAGGACTATCCGCTGCCTTACTTCATCTGCGTCCTCGTCTTCGGGGGAGCGGCCCTCATCGCCCACCACCTCATCGTCCGGCGCAAGCAACAGGGGTAACGACGTCCGCTGGATCGATCGGAGCGGTGCCCGTACGGCACCGCTTCGTTCTTTTGTGCCATGCGCCTCCTGCGACGCCTTTTCCGGACCCTCGCGGCCGTCGCCTTCTGGTGCATCGGCCTGAGCATCGGTTGGGTGCTCATCATGGCGGTGCTTCCTCCCCCGGTCACGTCCACCATGCTTGTACAGCGCTTCGAGCAAGGACGCGCGGACCGCAGCTGGCGGGCCTTGGAGGCCATGGCCCGAACCCTCCCCAACGCGGTGATCGCCGCCGAGGACCAGAAGTTCATGTTCCACCACGGCTTCGACATCGAGGCCATCGGGAAGGCGCTCGAACAGAACGAGCGCCGGAAGGGGAGGGGGCGCGTGAAAGGCGCCAGCACCATCAGCCAGCAGGTGGCCAAGAACGTCTTTCTCTGGCAGGGCCGCACCTGGGTGCGCAAGGGTCTGGAGGTCTGGTTCACCGCGCTCGTTGAGCTGCTCTGGTCCAAGGAGCGGATCCTGGAGGTGTACCTGAACGTCGCGGAGCTCGGACCGGGCACCTTTGGTGCGGAGGCCGCCGCGCAGCGGTGTTTCGGCAAGAGCGCGTCACGCCTTGGGGCACTGGAGGCCGCCTTGTTGGCCGCCGTGCTGCCGGCCCCGCGTCGTTATTCCTGCCAGCGCCCGGGCGGTTTCGTTCGTTCCCGCCAGCAGTGGATCGCCCGACAGATGGACAACCTGGGCGATCAGCTCGATCCGGTGGTGCTGGCCCGCGCGCGGGAGGAAATGGAGCTTGAGGATGAACGCGAACAACGCCGCAAGGAACGGCGGCGACAACGGAAACGCACATGAGCGGAGATCCATTGGTGGTGGTGACCGGTGCCAGCCGCGGGGTGGGTCGGGAGGCTGTCCTCGCCTTGGTGAACGTGCACGCGGTCAACGTTCTTGCCGTCGCCCGTGATCAGGCGGCCCTCGACTCGCTGCAACGACAGTGCGCCGGTGCCCGGGCGAACGTGGAGACCCTGGTGCTCGACCTGGCCGCGCTCGATGCGGTGGACAACGTGCAGCGACAGGTGGGTAAGCGCCGGGTCCTTGGCCTGCTCAACAACGCCGGCCTCTTGCGGAAGCGCGGCTTCGGCATGTGGACCTTGGATGACCTGCAGGCCCTCTTTCAGGTGAACGCATCAGTCCCTTTCCTCCTGGTGCAGGCGCTGGTCGAGCGGTTGAGCGGCGACCCGCCGGGTCATGTGGTGAACATCGGCAGTATGGGCGGGGTGCAGGGCAGCGTGAAGTTCCCCGGGCTGGCGGGCTACAGCGCGTCTAAGATGGCCCTGGCGGGGTTCACCGAATGCCTGGCCGAAGAGCTTCGAGACCGGCAGGTGCGCTGTAACTGCCTGGCGCTGGGGGCGGTGGACACGGACATGCTCCGTGCGGCCTTTCCTGGCTACCAGGCTCCGGTGACGGCAGAGGCCATGGGGCGGGAGGTCGCACGGTTCCTGATCGAAGGCCACAACTACTTCAACGGCAAGGTGTTACCGATGTCGCTCAGCACCCCTTGATGCCGGGGTGTGAAAAAATTCTTGCCCATGTGTTGTTTCAGGTTGGACAACCACCTACATTTGCAGCCGCTTTCGAGCGAACGTTCTTTCGTTGTGACCCTCAGGAGGGGGCTGTAAGTAGCGCCGGACGCGGGTTGTTCAAAAAAACTTTCGCCGGTGTGTTGGTGGTAATGACCGAACACCTACTTTTGCCCTCCCTCTCGCGGAAATGTCCGCATCGAACGAGGGGCTGACAAACGTCTGTGGACCGGGCCTGACCCGGAACTCATAAACGTTCTTTGAAGTATTGTCCATTCTGAGAACAGCAGAAGGTCCTCTTGATCACAGATCGAGAAGAAGGGCCACGTCGAGACCAAGATCAAACAAACTTTTACAACGGAGAGTTTGATCCTGGCTCAGGATGAACGCTAGCGGCAGGCTTAACACATGCAAGTCGAGGGGCAGCGGGGTGTAGCAATACATCGCCGGCGACCGGCGCACGGGTGCGTAACACGTATGGAATCTGCCCTGTACTGGGGAATAGCCCTCCGAAAGGAGGATTAATACCCCGTAATAGCTTGAGTGGCATCACTCGGGTTTGAAAGCTCCGGCGGTACAGGA
>JADLBK010000020.1 GCA_020847755.1 Flavobacteriales bacterium
AGTCCGGCCGCCGCCCTCCTTAGTGGCCTGGGCGGATCGCCTGATGCGGGTGGGGTGTGGAGCGGGCCCAGCCCGGTGGTCGGCGGTCTCTTCGATCCGGCGGGCATGACGCCCGGCACGTACACGTCCACCGTCGCCGGAACGGCGCCCTGCCCGGCCGCCTTCGCGAGCGTGGATGTGGCTGTGGTGGCCAACCCGGATGCCGGCACGCCGGGCGCGATCACCCTATGCACCAGCGATGCCCCGGCCGATCTCTTCGCCCAGCTCGGCGGCACACCCGATGCGGGCGGAAGCTGGAGCGGGCCCAGCACGCTCAACGGCAGCAGCTTCGACCCCGGCACCATGCTCGCCGGCGTGTACACCTACACCATCACGGTGCCCCCGCCCTGCAGCAACGCCAGCAGCACGGTGACCGTCGCGCTCAGCACACCGCCCGATCCGGGCAGCGATGGCGCGCTCTTGCTCTGCGCCACCAGCCCGGCCACTCCGTTGATCGGCGGCTTGGGGGGAAGCCCTGATGCGGGCGGTGCGTGGAGCGGGCCCAGCCCGGTGATCGGCGGTCTCTTCGATCCGGCGGGCATGACGCCCGGCACGTACACGTACACGGTGGCCGGCACGGCGCCTTGCCCGGCGGAGTCCGCGGTGGTGGAGGTCACCGTGGTGGCCAACCCCGATGCCGGCACGCCGGGCGCGATCACCCTGTGCACCAGCGATGCCCCGGCCGATCTCTTCGCCCAGCTCGGCGGCACACCCGACGCGGGCGGAAGCTGGAGCGGGCCCAGCACGCTCAACGGCAGCAGCTTCGACCCTGGCACCATGCTCGCCGGTGTCTACACCTATACCATCACGGTACCGCCGCCCTGCAGCAACGCCAGCAGCACGGTGACCGTCGCGCTCAGCACACCGCCCGATCCGGGCAGCGCTGGGGTGTTGACGGTGTGCGCGGTGAGCGGTCCGGCCGCATTGATCACGGCCTTGGGGGGCACACCTGATGCGGGCGGCCTGTGGACCGATCCCAACGGCGATCCCCACAATGGGCTCTTCGACCCGCTCGTGGACCCCGTCGGCATCTACACCTACACGGTTGTCGGTCAGGCCCCCTGTCCGGCCCTGTCGGCCTCGGCCACGGTGCAGGTGCAGGCCGCACCCTCCGCTGGAACCCCGGCCGTGCTGAACCTGTGTGCGAGCGGCTCGCCCGTGGACCTGTTCGCCGTGTTGGGCGGCGCCGATCCGGGCGGAACGTGGACCGACCCCAACGGCACCATCTTCACCGATCCGTTCGACCCTGCGACCGACCTCCCCGGCACCTACACCTACACGCTGGCCGGGACGCCGCCTTGCCCGTCCGCCTCCGCCACAGTGGAGGTCCATCTGCTCACCGATCCCGATGCGGGAAGTGACGCCTCGATCACGCTCTGTTCCACCGGTGTTCCGCTGGATCTTTTCGGACAGCTGGGTGGAGCGCCGGATGCAGGAGGCATCTGGCTCGATCCGCAAGGGCAGGCGGTAAGCGCCATGTTCGAACCTGCCACAGGAACGGCGGGGGCATACACCTATGTGCTCGTGGTGCCGGCGCCCTGCGTGAACGACACCGCACACGTGATGGTGAGCGTGGTGCAGGCTGTGGATGCAGGACAGAACGGTGCACTGCTCGTATGCGCCAATGACGCGCCCACGCCCCTGTTCAACCAGCTGGGCGGCACACCCGATGCGGGCGGCACGTGGACGGACCCCATGAACCAGGCCTGGACCGGCCCCTTCGACCCGGGCAGCGACCCGGCCGGCACCTATACCTATCTGGTCAACGGCACCGCACCCTGCCCGAACGCCGCCGCCACGGTGCTTGTCACTGTGGAAGCCTTGCCGGATGCGGGCACGGACGGCTCCACGACGATCTGCCCCGAGGCGGCACCGGTGGATCTGTTCAGCTTGCTGGGCGGAACGCCGGATGCCGGGGGGGCATGGACCGATCCGAACGGCCTGCCGAGCACTGGCTGGTTCGACCCGGCATCGGACCCGCAGGGTGGCTACACCTACACGGTGTTCGGCCAGGGCGCCTGCCCCAACGCCAGTGCCAGCGCCACGGTCAGCATCTACCTGCTCGCACCGCCGGTCGCGGGCCCCGACCTGGTGGTCTGCGACCTGATGACCCCGCTGAACGCGACCGGCACGTGGAGCAGCGGGCAATGGATCGCGGACAGTGCGGAAGTGCTCGATGCGTTCGACCCCTCCACGATGGCGGAAGCGCCCGGCTCCGGGGCGTACAGCTTCGTCTGGTCGGTGCTGTCCACGGATGGCTGCGCGATGGCCGACACGGTCGTGATCACCTTCACCACGCCGATCACCGCGGTGGAACAGACCACGGACGCGATCTGCCAGGGAGCATGCGACGGATCGGCCTTGGTGGAGGCCGCAGGAGGCAACGGAGCCTTCACCTTCCAATGGTCGCCGCTGGTGAACGGCACGTCGACGGCGACCGCGAGCAGTGCACAGGACCTCTGCGCCGGCCTGTACACCGTGACGGTGCTGGACACGAACGCCTGCTCCACCCAGCTCTCCTTCACCATCGGCGAACCGCCACCCTTGGTGATCGATGCCATCGCAACGACGCCCGAGACCTGCCCGGGCACCTGCGATGGGGCGCTGCAGGTGGTGGACCCCGAGGGTGCTTTGTACAGCTTCGATGGCGGGGCCACCTGGTCGCCGAGCTCCGCCAGCAACGGGCTCTGCTCCGGTCCGTACACCGTGCTGATGATGAACGCGGCCGGCTGCCTGGCCGCCTCACCAGCGCTGCTGATCCCACCGGCCCCGGTGGTGGCGGCCTTCGTGGCCCAGCCGGACACCGTGCTCGTGTCAGACCCCACCGTGGTCTTCACCAACCAGAGCGACAACGCCAGTTGGTTCACCTGGGACTTCGGCGGGCTGGGCACGAGCACCCTTCACGACCCTTCGTTCTCCTTCCCCGATGTGCTGGGCGGCAGCTACACCGTGTGCCTCACCGCGGTGAACGGCAACGGATGCGTGGACAGTATCTGCCATCCGGTGGTGGTGCTGGACCTGCTGACCGTGCACGTGCCGAACGCCTTCACCCCGAACGCCGACGGCATCAACGACGACTTCATGCCGGTGTTCAACGAGCCTTCGCTGCTCACCGAGTACACCTTCATGGTCTTCGACCGGTGGGGCGAGCTCATCTGGGAGAGCGTGGTGCCGCACGAGCCCTGGACCGGCGACACCAACGGCGTGCCGGTGCAGCAGGAGGTGTACACCTGGCGGCTCATCTACAAGGACGGGCGGTCCCACAAGAAGGAGGCGGTGATGGGGCATGTGACGGTGCTGCGGTGAGCAAGGATCCTGTCCCCTGGCGCGTTCAACTGCCACATGCGAGCTTGGGTAACTTGCCTGTGCCTCTGGTGTACTGCCGGATCGGACCTTGCGCTATACGCACAGGGATCCGCCATCCGTGGTCCATCATACGGCTGGCGCTGTGGTATCGTGGCAGCCCCTCCAAGGCTCCGGAATGAGATCGAGATGCTCATCACCAAGCAGGACACCTCGGCGATCTAAAGTTGGCTAAACGACTCCAGTCTGGTCTGGCAAGCCTACGCGGCTGAAGCAGTGATCCGCCTTCACAGGGCCGGGATGGAACAACCCGAATGGTCACTCACAAAGGCGAATGCTCTTCGCCGATCAAGGACATCCGTTGAGACCTGCAGAGGTTGTATCAACGGAATGATGCCCTTGAACAAGAACATGCGCGTGTTCTTGAGGCTGGCCGTTCGCGTTCCAGACGGTCGTCCCAGCCACGGCAACGAGAGCATCTACTGAACGGGAACGCCCGGCTCATCGCCGGGCTTTCCCGTTCATAGGGTCACGGGCAGGATGCCTGTGCGACGCTAGACGTCCAGTTTCGCGTACACCGCGTTCTTCTCGATGAACTCGCGACGGGGCGGCACATCGTCGCCCATGAGCATGCTGAAGACGCGATCGGCCTCGGCGCCGTTCTCAATGGTGATCTGACGCAAGGTGCGGCGGCTGGGGTCCATGGTGGTCTCCCAAAGTTGCTCGGCGTTCATTTCGCCGAGACCCTTGTAGCGTTGCACGTTCACGCTGGTGTCCTTGCCGGTGGCCTTCATGCGCTCCATCACGGCGTCGCGCTCGGCCTCGTTCCAGCAGTACACCTGCTCCTTGCCCTTCTTCACCATGTACAGCGGCGGGGTGGCGATGTACAGGCAGCCGCGCTCGATCAGCGGCTGCATGTGGCGGTAGAAGAAGGTCATGATCAACGTCTGGATGTGGCTGCCGTCCACGTCGGCGTCGCACATGATGATGATCTTGTGGTAGCGGAGCTTCTCCATGTTCAGCGCCTTGGAGTCCTCCTCGGTGCCGATGTGCACGCCCAGCGCGGTGTAGATGTTGCGGATCTCCTCGTTGTCGAGGATCTTGTGCTGCATCGCC
>JADLBK010000021.1 GCA_020847755.1 Flavobacteriales bacterium
AAGGAGGGGGAGGAGGATGCGCTTCATGGGAACGGGTTCAGTGTTGAAGTGGTCGGGATGCGGGATAGGTCGGATCACGCCACACGCTTCACGAGCCGGAGCTTGTGCGTGTAGCGTTTCTCCTCGGTGTTGAAGATGCCTTCCTGGTCGAGGGTGTCGGTGCGCACGCGCCCGCTGGCATGCACGATGCGACGGTCGCTGAGCACGATGCCCACGTGGATGATGCGACCCTCGTTGTTGTCGAAGAAGGCCAGGTCACCGGGCTCCGCCAGCTCCACGAATTCCACGGGGTCGCCCTCTTCGGCCTGCTGGTGGGCGTCGCGCGGCAGGTAGATCCCCATGAACATGAAGATGGCCTGGGTGAAGCCACTGCAGTCCACACCCCACGGCGTACGTCCGCCCCAGAGGTAGGGCGCGCCCAGGAAGGGGTGCATGTAGGTCTCCACCAGATCGCCCCGGTCGCCGCTACCGTCCAGGGTGTTGGTCACGGCATTGACGGGCACGCGGCGTCCTTGGAAGAGGATGCCGGCGTCCTTGAAGAAGGGGAGGACAGCACCGTACGGCAGCATCACCTGCCGTTCGCCCAGGTCGACGATGGACGTGTTGTCGATCACCCGCAGGTCGGGCTCGGTGTTCGGCGTGTCGCAAGTGAGGAGCTGCTTGTTGTCCACCCAGCCTTCGTACCCATCGTGGTCGAAGCACAGGCGGCTCCACATCTCCGTGCGTTCCAGCACCTCGGCCGTTTCGCCGAAGAGCCATTGGGTCACCATTTCGGCGCGGTCGCTCGGGTCCTTGCGCACCGGTACGATGGAGAGGGGGCAGATGACGGAGGCCATGACCGTGACGTGTTGGAATGTTGACGCGTTGCGTGTTGCTGGATCGGAACTCGCAACACGCAACGCAACAACACGCAACGCTCGCGAGCCAGCGGGTGGGTCAGAGCGCCTCGATCACCATCGCGCTCGCGCCTCCTCCACCGTTGCAGATGCCGGCGCCGCCGACCTTCGCGCCGTTCTGGCGCAGCACGTTGATCAGCGTAACGATGATGCGCGCTCCGCTGCAGCCCAGGGGGTGGCCCAGGCTCACCGCGCCGCCGTTCACGTTCACCTTGGCGGGGTCGAGGCCCATGAGCCTGGTGTTCGCGATGCCCACCACGCTGAAGGCCTCGTTCAGTTCCACGAACTGGAGGTCGCTCATCTTCAGGCCGGCCTTCTCCACCGCGCGGGGCAGGGCCTTGGCGGGGGTGGTGGTGAACCATTCGGGGGCCTGCTCGGCATCGGCGTAGCTGAGGATGCGGGCAAGCGGCTTCAGGCCGAGGGCCTTGGCCTTGTCCGCGCTCATGAGCAAGAGGGCGGCCGCACCGTCGTTGATGGTGCTGGCGTTGGCGGCCGTCACCGTGCCGTCCTTCTGGAACACGGGCTTCAGGCCGGGGATCTTGTCGAAGCTCACGTTCTTGTACTCCTCGTCCTCGCTCACCACCACATCGCCCTTTCGGCCCTTCACGGTCACCGGCACCACTTCATCCTTGAACTTGCCGGCGGCCCAGGCGGCGGCGCTGCGCGTGTAGCTCGCGATGGCGAAGGCGTCCTGCTCCTCGCGGCTGATGCCGTGCTCCTTGGCGCACAGCTCGGCGCTGACGCCCATGGCGGTCTGGTGGTACACGTCGGTGAGGCCGTCCTTCACGATGCCATCGACCAGTTGGCCGTGGCCGTAGCGGTAGCCGTAGCGCGCCTTCTCCACATAGTAGGGGGTCTGGCTCATGCTCTCCATGCCTCCGGCCACCACCACGTCGGCGTCGCCGAGCAGGATGTCCTGTGCGGCCATCATGAGCGCCTTCATGCCGCTGGCGCACACCTTGTTCACGGTGGTGCAGGCCACCTCATTGGGCAGTCCGGCGAAGCGGGCGGCCTGGCGGGCGGGGGCCTGGCCCAGGTTGGCCTGCAGCACGCTGCCCATGATCACCTCGCTCACGTCCTCGGGCTTGATCCCGGCCTTCTCCACGGCCGCTTTCACGGCGGTGGCGCCGAGCTGGGTGGCGGGGACGTCGGCCAAGGCGCCGCCGAAGCTGCCGATGGGGGTGCGCACTGCGGAAACGATGACGACTTCGCGGGCCATGGTGGGGGAACGGTTTTGTTCTCGGAGGGACGCAAATGTAGCCGATGAGAAGTGCCGCATCCTCCTATATTTGCCGCCCGCTTGACCGTAAGCGGACACCTGGAGAGGTGGGTGAGTGGCTTAAACCAGTAGTTTGCTAAACTGCCGTACGGGTTAAACTGTACCGGGGGTTCGAATCCCCCCCTCTCCGCCAAGCCGCCCCGCGAAAGCGGGGCGTGTTCGTTCCGGGCAGCGGGACGAGCTTGCTCGGCCGAGCGGACCGGGACGAACACCAGCCCGCGCTGCGGGCGCGGCTTGAAGCCTCCCCGAACGGGATGCGCTGTCGGTCGACGGGTCCTGCGGGACCGCATGGTGGATGCGGCCTGCCAAGTGGAGGACCTCCAGCGCAGGATGGGCGGCTCGTTGCTTGGTGCCTTCCAGGTCGGGCGCCCCGGAAGGACCTGGCGCGCGCGTGGAGAAGCCACGGGTCGGATCGCCTCCGAGAAGCTCTGCGTGTTGGCGAGGGGAGGTCGGCCTGTGGCGGTGGAGCGGGCCGACGCCCGGTCGCGGCCGATGCATCGACGGCAGCGTCGTCTTCTGGCTCCTCAGCGCCCTTCCGCAGCATGGGCGTTGAGGGCTTTGCACCCCGGGGAGGGTGACCAAGGCGCTTTTCCCGTTCCTTTGCGCCCCGTTCGGGGCGTAGCGTAGCCCGGTATCGCGCCTGGTTTGGGACCAGGAGGTCGTCAGTTCGAATCTGGCCGCCCCGACAGGATGAAGGGTCAACCGATGGTTGGCCCTTTGTCTTGCGGTGGCGGCGCGACCCTGCACGGCATTGGGGTGCGGCCGGCGCGTTCCCGAGCCGCTCTCTGACGAAGCCGCTGGTCTTGGCAATGGGTCGCGCCATTCGGCCGTGCGCTCGTGCGCGATGAGCGGTGGCTGGCTTCCGGTCCCGTAGCTCAGAGGGGCCGAGCATCCGGCCCGTTGGTCCGGATCCGACCGGGATCGCCCGGCCAGGTTCCTTCGGAGAACCTGAATCGAATGGAGGCGCTCTACGACCGGCCAGCCTACGTTCGCCACCTTTGCACGATCCGGTCCCGTAGCTCAGTTGGATAGAGCACCTGCCTTCTAAGCTGGTGGTCGTTGGTTCGAATCCAACCGGGATCGCTGCAGTCCTGGCCGGTGCCCGGGTCGTGCATCGCCCGGCCCACGACCGGTGCTGATCCTGTCCGTTCCGGCGGAGGGAACGGGCGATCGGCCGTCGCGGGCCCGGTGGAAGGGCGATGCACAGGTGCGCTCGGCAGGGCTCCATCCGCGTCGGTCGGGTGACAGGGGTGACTGGTCGAATTGTTAGATCCTGAGGGACTTCCAGGGGCGTACGCAAGCCTGATCGTGGTCAATTTCGCGCCACCAAAACCCGCCGGGATCCCATGCGCACCACCCTGACCTCCATCGCTGCGGCGATCGCCATCGCCTTCTCCGCGAACGCCTTGGCCGTCACCTACTACGTGTCGCCGACCGGCAACGATGCCAGCGCGGGAACGTCCACCACCTCCGCCTGGCGCACGATCGACCGCGTGAACCAGCTGGGCACCGGGTTGAACCCGGGCGACCAGGTCCTGTTCCAGCGGGGCGGCGTGTACCGCGGCAAGCTCACCATCTCCGACAGCGGGGTGTCCGGAAACCCGATGGTGGTGGGCGCTTACGGCACCGGCGCCGATCCGGTGATCACCGGCAGTGTGGCGGTCACGGGATGGACGGTGTACAACGGCAACATCTGGCAGGCCACGGTGAGCCAGGATGTGAAGTACGTCTACTTCAACGGCACGCTGCAGACCCTGGCCCGCTATCCGAACACGGGCTGGCTGCGCACCGATAACGCAGCGAGCACGAGCACCGTGGATGCGGCGCTCACACAGGGCAGCGGCTATTTCACAGGGGCCACGATGGTCCTGCGGACCACCAACTGGAGCTATGACACCGCGCGGGTGACGGCGCACACGGGCACCACGCTCACGCACACGAGCACGGGCAACACCATGGGCGCCCAGCAATGGGGCTACTTCCTGCGGAACAAGCTCAGCCTGCTGGACGCTGCCGGGGAGTGGTTCTATGATCAGGCCACGGACAAACTGTACATGTGGTGCCCGTCCAACGCCAACCCCAACAGCAACCTCGTGGAGGCGGCCGTTCTGGACAACGGCATCTACATGGGCTGGCAGCGCAACAACTGGCGCATCCAGAACATCCAGTTCAGGCATCACACGGACGCCTCCTTGCGGATGAGCGGCACGTACAATGTCGAAGTGTCCAACTGCTCCTTCAGCGATACCTACCAGACCATCCGCAGCACGGGCTCCCAGCAGAACTTCCATCACCTCACCATCACACGCACGTACGGTACGGCTGTGATGCTCCTGGACAACAACAGCACCTTCGCCAATAGCACCATCACCGATGTGGCCCTGCAGCCCGGACTGGGCGAAAGCAACTGGGGCTATTTCGGCATCCGCTCCACGGGCAGTGGCATGGTGTTCTCGGACAACATCGTCAACAACGTCGGCTACATCGGCATGGTGATCGAGCAGAACGCCCTGATCGAACGCAACGTGGTGACCCAGCCGCTGGCGATCCTGAACGACGGCGGCGGCATCGCGATCGACAACGCCGATGGGCTCATCATGCGCAACAACCTGGTGATGAACATGGTGGGCAACACCGAGAGCGTGGCGCCGGAGCATACCAGCTTCTTCCCCATCTGCCACGGCATCTACTTCGGCAACATCAGCATCAAGAACACGCTGGTCGAGAAGAACACCGTGGCCAACTGCGCCAGCAGCGGCATCCACGTGGACCACACCATGGTGAGCACGGGCAACCAGATCAAGGACAACGTGCTGTACAACAACGGGGTCCAGCTCTCCATCTCGGACTACAGCAACTACAACGGCCCCGGCGCGACCGCCCCTTACCACGTGCCCGCCTACAACACCGTGTACTCGGGCAATACGCTGTACTGCCTGACCAAGGACCAGTTGTGCATGAGCCAGCTGCATGTGTACAACGCCAACAGCTGGGTGGACTACGGGGCCTTCAGCAACAACTACTACTACAACCCCTTCAATGAGCTGAGCATCGAGCTGTTCAACACCAGTGGTGGGGTGCGGAAGTTCTTCACCCTGGAGCGGTGGCAGACCGAGCGCGCGGAGGACGCCACCTCGATCCGGAGCCCGCTCCGCCAGAACGCATGGAGCACCACGGCCGAGCTCACGGGCAACCTGGTCGTGAGCGGCACCTTCACGAACAACGTGACGGGCTGGGGCGGCTGGCCCACGAACGCCACGGCCACCCACGACCTCACCCGGCTCGACAACGGCTGCCTGAAGGCCTACATCCCCAACAACAGCGTCTACTGGGAGTACAGCATCCAGAACCCGGACCAGTTCGCCATGACCAACGGCCAATGGTACCGGATGCGCTTCAGCCTGCAAAGCACCGCCCATGGCGAAGTGTTCGCGGGTGTGAAGGGCATGTCCCAGATGACCAGCGCCAACCAGATCTATGGGCGTGACTTCCCGTTCAGCCCGGAACGGCGCGAGGTGGAGTTCTACTTCCAGAGCAATCTGACCGACCAGGCGCTGGTGCGGTTCGTGAATCACTACACCGAGCCGCTGTACTACATGGACAATGTGCAGCTGCACCGCGTGAACGTGGCGGCCGTGGACCCCACGGTGGAGCATAAGCTGCTGGTGAACGACCAGGCCACGGCGCAAGCCTTCCCGCTCAGTGGAACATGGAAGGACGTCACCGGCACGGTGCAGGCCTCCACCGTCACGCTTCAGCCATACACCTCCAAGGTGGTGTACCGCACGAGCACCACCGGCGGCACCACCGGCACGGTCGGCGCCAAGGTCTTTCTCGACGGGCCGATGAACTATACGGCAGGTACCATGGCCACCACCTTGCGCACCCAGGGGGTGCTCCCGCAGACCGAGCCCTACACCGCCCTGGGCATCACGGTGGCCAATCCTGGGGCGACCGCCGCTTCAAGCGTGTGGAACGCCACGGGCAGCTCGGCTGTTGTGGACTGGGTGGTGCTGGAGCTGCGGAACGCGGACGCCTCCTACTCGGTGGCCGAGCGCCGTGCCGCCCTGCTTCGGGCAGACGGCAATGTGGTGGATGCGAGCGGAGGCACGCAGGTGACCTTCAGTACCACCACGGTGGGCAAGCGGCTGGTCATCCGCCATCGCAACCACCTGTCGGCCATGGTGAACAGCACCATCAGCTCGAACGGCCAGGTGATGGACTTCACGCTGACCAGCGTTGGGCTGTACGGAACCAACGCCATGCGGGTGAACGGCAACGTGCGGGCCCTTTGGGCGGGTGATGTCTCGCGCAATGGCACGGTGAGCTACACGGGGTCCAGCAACGACCGCGACCCGGTGCTGGTGGCGGTGGGCAGCACGGTGCCGACGGCCACGGTGAGCGGCTACCGCATCGAGGACGTCAACCTGGACGGCATCGTGAAGTACGTGGGCAGTGGGAACGATCGCGACCAGATCCTGACCACGGTGGGCGGCACGGTGCCGACGGCGGTGCGGATCGCCCAGGTGCCCTGAGCGTGGATCAAATGACCTGAAGTGCCGCGGCGGGCATCCAGCCCACGTTGCCGTTGGCCAGGGTCACCTCCACCCAGCCGGAACGCTCGGCGCCCAGGCTGACCTTGGTGCCCGAATGCAGCAGGAACAGGGTGGTGGCCCCCTCGCGGGGTTCACTGCGCACGTCCACCCGAGGCTGCATCACGATGCCGGCAGCAGGGTGCTCCACGGCTCGAAGCCTCCGGGCGGCAAGCCCCACGGACAGCAGGGCGAACAGGATGCAGGTGCCGGCGATCGAGAGCCCTACTGTGCGCAACGTTCCGCGCGACAGCAGCGCGAGGGCGGCGATCACGAAGGCGAGGCTCCAGCCCCAGAGCCCGCGGCGGGCCCATTGGTCCACATCGCGACCACCGAGCCAGCGGTCCCAGGAACCACCGAGCCGGAAGGTCGGCAATTCGTTCACCCGGTCCATCGTGCGTTGGCGGGCCAGTTCCAGGTTCGCCTTCACATCCTCCGCTCCAGGTTCAAGGAGCAGGGCCCGCTCATAGGACACGATGGCCTCGGGCACCTGGTCCAGCTTGAAGTGGCAGTTGCCGATGGCATAGGCCAGGCCCGCGCTGCGCCAGTGCTGGTACACGGAATCGAACAGGGCGAGCGCGCCGGCGTGGTCGCCCTGGGTGTAGGCCGCTGTGGCGCGGGCCACGAGGCTGTCCGCCGTGGCGCGGTCCATGGCCGGCACGATGCCGGGAAGCAGGCAGAGGGCGAAGGCGATGCTGCGCATGGTCAGGGGCGTTCGAGGCGTTGCACCAGGGTGATGGCCTCCTCGTACATGGCCTGGCGGGGCTTTACCTCCAGCGGGGCATAGCGCGCCATGTCGCAGGCGGCGATGAGGTCCGTGGCCTGGCGGGCGAGCGCGGCGGCATCGGGCCGCTCACCGAGGGCGCGCTCCAGCGCGGCCGCGTTCAGCTCGGCGGCACCCAGCCCGAAGCGGTCACCGAGGTAGCCGTGGAGCGCCTTGTTCATCGCCGTGTAGAAGGGCTCGCGTGCATCGCGCTTCAAGGCGTCGTGCGCATCCTTGAAGCGACGCCGTGCCACCTTGTCGGCCTCGCGGCGGCGGCGGCCCGCCGGGTCGGCGGCACGTTGGTCCTCGCGCCGGCGCCACACCAGGAAGACCGCGAAGGCCAGCACCGGGGCCGCCATGCCCGACCACCAGGCCCAGGAGCCCAGCAGGTGATGGCCGGCCGGGCGCAGGTCCAGGTCGCCGGTGCGCAGGAAGCGGATGTCGGTGTCCAGCACCTCCACGTCGGCCTTGCTGGGTCGTGACAGCTGGGCCTGCCCGCTGCCGCTGCCAGGTGTCACCTGCACCGTGAAGGGCCCGGCCTGCACCGTCCGGTATGCTCCCGCCTGCACATCGAAGAACGACAAGGCGAACGGCCCAAGCACGAGCTCACCGGCATGGCGGGGGATCAGCAGGTAGGTGAAGCTGCGGCTGCCGCTCATGCCGTTGCCGCTGATGCTGATGCGGTCGTTGACCTTGGGGTCGTATCGTTCCACGTCCGGCGGCAGGTCCAGTGCGGGTGCCTCGATGAGCTTCAGGTTGCCGCTGCCGTTCACCGTGAGGGTGAGCTCCAGCGCCTCATCAGCTCGCAGTTGGTCGCGGTCCAACGCGCCCGAGAAGGAGAAGGAGCCCACGGCGCCCTGCATGCCCGGGGGCGCGTTGGGCGGCAGGGGCAGCACCTGCAGTTCGGTGGCATTGCTCATGGCCTCCACCTGG
The DNA here is from genome assembly GCA_020847755.1 of Flavobacteriales bacterium. Classification (GTDB taxonomy): domain Bacteria; phylum Bacteroidota; class Bacteroidia; order Flavobacteriales_F; family PHOS-HE28; genus PHOS-HE28. Next base: position 8,464 of record JADLBK010000021.1, read on the forward strand.
CTGCCCCGGTTGAAGAAGGAGCGGTTGACGACGCACGTGATCCGCAACGGCTCGATCCTCAGGGTGCCGGCGCGCTGCGGAAAGAGGAGCTGCTTCTTCAGCACGGCCACGCGGTACTGCAGGCCGTTCACCGTGCGCAACTGGTCCTCCCAGGTGGTCTCGCCCCGGTCGATCTCCTCGGCCCAGAAGCCGTTCAGCGCGGGCAGGTCGTACTTGCTCAGCTCCAGATTGGGGTAGCGCGAGAAGAGCGTGTAGGTGGCCACCACCTGTTCGCCCACATGCACCTTGGACTTGCTGAGGCTGATGGTGACGAAGAGGTCGCGGTCGCGCTGCTGGCCTTCGTTGAGCAGGCGGTCGCTGGTGGCGCCGGAGCCCTTCTCCACCTTCACGGTGATGGGCTGGGTCTGCAGGGTGCCGCCGCCCACGCGTGCGGAGGCCGGCCCGATGGTATAGGTGCCCGGCCGGGTGGCGGTGATCACGTAGGTACGGCTCACCGTGCTGCTCATCCGCCCGTTCACGTAGTTGAAGCTGCTGCTCTCGAAAGGCCCCTGCACCACGGTGAGCCCGCCCAGGTCGGGGTTGGAGAAGCTGCCCTGCGCGTTGGCCAGGGTGATGGTGAGGCGGATCGACGCGCCCCCCTCGAAGCTGGTCCGGTCGACGCGGGCATCGAAGGTGATCTCCTGCGCGGCGGCAAGAAGCGGCCAGGTCAGCCCGGCGAGAAGGAGGAGAAGGGTGCGTCGCATCATCACCAGTCCTTTTCGATCGGTACACGCACCGGCACACGGAGCTTCTGCCGCACCTTGTCCTGCACGTCACGTTCCTGCCGGTCCAACGCGTCGAGCAGGCGTTCGGCCTCCTCGCGGCTCATGCGCTGCGGTTGTTGGGCCTGCTGCTGCGGTTCCTGCTTGCCCTGCTCGCCAGGTTTCTGTTGTTGCTGGTCCTGCTGCTCCTGCTCCTGGTCCTGCTCCTTCTTCTCCTGGCCCTGCTGTTGTTGGTCCTGCTCCTTCTTTTCCTGGTCCTCCTGCTTCTGCTGGTCCTTGTTCTGTTGCTGCTGCTGTTGCTTCAGCAGGCGTTGCGCGTAGGCCAGGTTGTAGCGGGTGTCCTCATCACTGGGGTCGCGGCGCAGCGCCTCGCGGTAGGCGGTGATGGCCTCCTTCGGCCGCTGCTGCGCCAGGTGGCTGTTGCCCAGGTTGTGATAGGCGCGGGCCTGGTCGGCCGGATCGCGGGCCTCCTGAGCACTGCGCTCGAACTGTTGTTGCGCAGCGGCGGGATCGCCCTGGCGGTAGAGCGCATCGCCCAGGTTGAAGGCGGGCCGCAGGTCGGCGGGGGCCAGGGTTCCGGCACGTAGGTAGGCGGCCGCGGCACCGGCATGATCGCCTTTGCGGTACAAGGCGTTGCCTTCGCTCAGGGCGGCATCGGCCTTGCGGTCCTGGGCCTGGGCACCGGCGGTCGCTGCCACCAGCAGGAGGGCGAGGCTGCGCGGGTTCATGGGCGGGGTTCGATGAGGCTGTTCCGGACGCGTCGTCGTTCGGGCCAGAGCAGGCCGATCACCAGCAGCACGCACCCGGCCGCAAGTGGGAGCTGGAACCGGTCCTCATGTCCGGCGAAGCGGTAGGTGCCGATGTCGCGCTGGTCCATGGTGCGAAGTTCGTCGACGAGCTCGGTGATACCCGCCGATGCGCTGGTGGCGCGCACATAGGCGCCCTTTCCTTCCGCAGCGATGGCCTTCAGCATGGCCTCGTTCAGCCGGCTCACCACGGTGGAGCCGTCCTTGTCCTTGCGGAACCCCATCAGCTGACCGCGCCGCTTGATGGGCAGCGGTCCGCCTTGCGGGGTGCCCATGCCGATGGTGTGCACGGTGATGCCCGCCTCCGCGGCCGCGCGCGCCGCCCCTTCGGCATCGTCCTCATGGTTCTCGCCATCGGTGATGACGATGATGGTGCGGCTGCCGCCCTCCTCCTCGCCGAAGCCTTTGCGGGCCAGCTCGATCGCCGCACCGATGGCGGTGCCCTGCGTGGGCACCAGATCGGGGCCCAGGCTGGCCAGGAAGAGCTTGGCGGCGCTCTTGTCCGAGGTGAGGGGCAGCTGCACGAAGGCCTCCCCGGCGAAGACCACGATGCCGAGGCGGTCGCCACGCAGCCGGTCCACCAGCTGGCTCAGCGCGCGACGCGCGGCTTCCATGCGGTCCGGGCGCAGGTCCTCGCACAGCATGCTGTTGCTCACGTCGAGCGCCACCATGACGTCAACACCCTTCGCGCGCACTTCCTCCAGACGGGTACCGAACTGCGGCGCGGTCAGCGCAAGGGCCACCAGACCGAGGCCGTGCCGGAAGGCCAGGAATCGCACCGTGGCGTGGCCGAAGCTGACGGCCGGGGCCATGCGGTGCAGCGTGGGAGCCTGGGCGAAGCGCCGCAGGGCGCGCCGGCGCCGCCAAAGGTCCAGTGCGAAGAGCAGCGCGAGCACCGGCCCCACCGCCAGCCCCCACAGCATCTGCGGACGTCCGAAGCGGAAGGCGGGCTCGCCCTGCAGCACGGTGAACCAGAGCGCGGCCAGCACACCACCGACCAGCAGCTCCAGCAGGAGCACCGTCAGCAGGGCGGGCCAGAGGCGAAGGCGGTTCATGGCGTGGTGCGCAGCAGGTGGCGGTCGGTGACGAAGGCGAGGAGCAGCAGGCAGGCGCCGGCCAGCGCGTAGGGGAAGTACTCCTCGTTGCGGCGGTTGTGCTCGGTCACCTTGATGCGGGTCTTCTCCAGCGTGTCGATCTCGGCATAGATGCGGGCGAGCGACTTCTCGTCGGTGGCCCTGAAATAGCGGCCTCCGGTGAGGGTGGCGACGCGTTCCAGCATGGTCTCATCGATCTCCACGTCCACCAGGTCGTACTTGTACTGGCCGTTGGGGTAGATGGCCACCGGGCTGAGCGCCTTGCCGCGCGTGCCCACGCCGATGGTGTACACCCGCACCCCCAGCTCGGCGGCGATCTGCGCGGCGTCCTCGGGTTGCACGGTGCCGGCGTTGTTCACCCCGTCGGTGAGGAGGATCACCACGCGGCTGCGGGCGTCGCTCTCGCGGAGGCGGTTCACCGCGGTGGCCAGGCCCATGCCCACGGCGGTGCCGCCATCGATCAGGCCGGAGCGCGCCTGCTTGAAGAGGTCCTTGAGCACGTCATGGTCGCTCGTGAGCGGGCATTGGGTGAAGGCCTCGCCCTCGTACACCACGAGCCCGATGCGGTCGTTGGGCCGCGCATCGATGAAGTCGGCGGCCACGCGTTTGGCGGCCTCCAGGCGGTCGGGCTTGAGGTCGCGCGCCAGCATGCTGGCCGAGATGTCCACCGCCATCACGATGTCGATGCCCTCGGTCTCCACGTCCTGCCATGCGTCGCTGCTCTGCGGGCGGGTGAGGGCGGTGAGCAGCAGGCCCAGGCCGAGCAGCGAGGCGGCGAAGGGGAGGTGTCGCAGCGGTACGGCCCATCCCGTGGGCAGTGCGCGGAACGCGTGCGCGGTGCTGAGGGTGAGGCTGGCGCGCTGGGCGTTGCGGCGCCACAGGTGCACGGCGGCGATCACCGGCAGCAGCAGCAGCAGCCAGCGCAGTTCGGGCCGTGCGGGCTCGAAGCGCTGCAGCATGGTGTACATCGCCACCGCCGTACCGGCCATCGCCAGCAGGCTCCACGCGAGGCCGCTGTTCAGGTCACCGGGTCTGCGCATGGGCGGGCTCGGGGGTGGGGGACAGGGCCGCGGTGCTGTCCTGGATGAAGCGTCGGGCGGCGGGCACGGCGGCCTCGTTCTCGGCGGGTGCCGGGGCCAGTTTGGCGAACTTGACCAGGTCGGCCAGCTGCAGGATGTTCGCCAGTTGTTCGCGCTGGGCCGGGGGCAGCGCCGTCACCCGCAGGGCCCGCACCAGGTCGTCGGTGGTGCGCTCCATCGCGGGCACGATGAGGCGGGCCTCCACATAGCTGCGGAGGATGTCGGTGAGGGTGATGTAGTACGCCTTCACCTGGCCCTGCTGCCAGAGCCGTTGCTGTTCGAGCGCATCGAGCCGCGCCAGCATGGCCTCGTGCAGCGGCAGGGGCGGTGGCGCGATGTCCTCCTGCGTGCGCTTGCGGCGCAGGCGTTGCACCAGGGCGGCGCCACCGCCGATGAGCCCGAAGGCGGCCCACAGCCCCACGAGCCAGGGCCAGTGTTCCTCCAGCCAGGCCAGCAGGCTGGGCTGCGCCTCGTAGATGTCCTTGATGTCGCGGAAGGCCTGTGTGGTGTCCACGGGCACGGTGCGCACCTCCAACAGCAGCGGCGAGGTCTCCACGGTGTCCGTGCCGATGCGGAAGCGGAAGGGCGGGATGGCCCAATAGCCGCTGTCCCAGGCGGTGATGGTGATGTGCCGGCGCTGCACCAGCAGCGTGGGGTCGGCTTCGTCGGCGCGGGCGGTGTCCACGCCGCTGTCCCACACCACCTCCACCTGGCGGGTGAGCGTGTCGCCGATCGCGGGCCACAGCACCTCGGGGGCGCCGTCGCGCTGGGTGCGGTAGAAGGCCTCGATGTCGATCACCACCTGTTCGCCGATGCGGATCACCGCGCTGTCCAGCGTGGCCCGCACCGCGGGGGCCTGGGCGGTGGCGCCGTGCAGCGCCGCCAGCAGCAGGGTGGTGGTCGCCGGGGCCCTCATGCACGTTCGCGTTGGCGGAAGAGGTCCATCAGGGGGCGCACGTAGCCCTCGCGGGTGCCGATCACGGCGTGGTCGATGCCCGAGCGGCGCAGCAGGTCGCGCGTGCGGGCGGCATGCTTGAGGGCCTCGGTGCGGTAGGCCTTGCGCACGCGGGCACTGCCGGTGTCCACCCAGTGACGCTCGCCGGTCTCGGGGTCCTGCACCAGCACCAGGCCCAGGTCGGGGAGTTCGCCCTCTCGGGGGTCGGCCGTGCGCAGCACCACCAGGTCGTGGCGCCGGTCGGCGATCTTCAGCGCATCCTCATAGCCGGTGCCCATCAGGTCGCTGATCAGGAAGGCGATGCTGCGCTTCTTGATCACGCTGTTGAGGAAGCGCAGGGCGCCTGCGATGTCGGTGCCACGCTGCTGCGGGGTGAACTCGATCAGCTCGCGCACCAGGCGCAGGATGTGGCTGCGGCCCTTCTTGGGCGGGATGTAGCGCTCCACCGTGCCGCTGAAGAGGATGAGCCCCACCTTGTCGTTGTTCTTGATGGCGCTGAAGGCCAGCGTGGCGCAGACCTCGGTGATCAGCTCGCGCTTGGTGCGCCCGGTGCTGCCGAAATCGGCCGAGCCGCTCACGTCCGCCACCAGCATCACCGTCAGCTCGCGCTCCTCCTCGAACACCTTCACGAAGGGGTGGTCCAGCCGCGCCGTCACGTTCCAGTCGATGGTGCGCACCTCGTCGCCCGGCATGTACTCGCGCACCTCGCTGAAGGCCATGCCCCGTCCCTTGAAGGCGCTGTGGTACTCGCCGCTGAAGATGTGGTCGGTGAGACCGCGCGTCTTCAGCTCGATCAGCCGCACCTTCTTGAGGAGCTCCTTGGTGTGTTGGGCGGTGTTCATGTGCCGGTGTGCTCATGTGTTCATGTGCCCATGGATGACCGTGCCGTGCAGGGGCACATGGTCACATGGACCGATGCGCACATGGTCAGGGTACCTCCACCGTGTTCAGCACGCGGTCGATGAGCTCGCCGACGGTGATGTTCTCGGCCTCGGCCTCGTAGGTGAGGCCCACGCGGTGGCGCAGCACATCGGGGCACACGGCGCGCACGTCCTCGGGGATGACGTAGCCGCGGCGCTTGGTGAAGGCCAGGGCCTTGGCGGCGAGGGCCATGTAGATGCTGGCGCGCGGGCTGGCGCCGAAGCCGATCAGGCTCACCAGGTCGCTCAGCTTGTGCTGGTCGGGCTTGCGCGTGGCGTGCACGATATCCACGATGTAGTGCTCGATCTTCTCGTCCATGTACACCTCGCGCACCAGCTGGCGCGCGGTGAGGATCTCGTCGGGGCGCACCACCTTGTGCAGTTCGGGCTGCGCGCCGGGCCGCACGTTCTGGCGGATGATCAGCTTCTCCTCCTCCTTGTGCGGGTAGTCCAGCACCACCTTCAGCATGAAGCGGTCCGTCTGCGCCTCGGGCAGCGGGTAGGTGCCTTCCTGCTCGATGGGGTTCATGGTGGCCAGCACCAGGAAGGGCTCGGGCAGGGTGTAGGTCTGCTGGCCGATGGTGACCTGGCGCTCCTGCATGGCCTCCAGCAGGGCGCTCTGCACCTTGGCCGGCGCGCGGTTGATCTCGTCGGCCAGGATGAAGTTGCTGAAGATGGGTCCCTTTTTCACGCTGAACTCCTCGTTCTTCTGGCTGTAGATCAGCGTGCCGATGAGGTCGGCCGGCAGCAGGTCGGGCGTGAACTGGATGCGGCTGAAGCCCACGTCGATGGTGCGCGCCAGGGATTTGATCGCCAGCGTCTTCGCCAGGCCGGGAACGCCTTCCAGCAGGATGTGGCCGTCGGCGAGCAGCGCCACCAGCAGCTTCTGCACCATGTCCTTCTGGCCCACGATCACCTTCTCCATCTCGCGCTCCACCAGGTCCACGAAGGCGCTGGCGTGCTGGATGCGGTCGTTCAGCTGGCGGATGCTCTCGGCCGTCACCGGCGCGGGGGAAGTGCTCAGGATGTCCATGGGAGGGGAGTGGGCCGCAAAGGTGTGCCGCAAAATTGACCGGACCCCTTGGCGGTCGGGGACGACCCGCAGTTAAAGAGTGTTAACCGTTGGGCCCTGGATCAGTGCCGGCAGCGAATGCTTTCGGAGCGTCCCGGCGTTCTGCCCGAGGTGATGTTCGCGCAAGCCGACCCTGGCGGTGTGACCAAAGGGTTCCTACGGTCCACCGCACCCCGCCGCTTGCCTCTTCTACCTTCGACCGCATGAGCGACCGTTCCGGACCCCTGACCCTCGCCGAGGCCGTCGGCCATGTGCGCACCTTCCACGACGCCTTCGGCATTCCCAACGCCTCAGCGCCCGTCGCCTCCATCGGCGACCGCGATGCGCTGCTGCGGTACAAGCTGATCCGCGAGGAGAACGAGGAGTATTTGGAGGCGGCCCTGCGCGGCGACCTGGTGGAGGTGGCCGATGCGCTGGGCGACATCCTCTACATCCTGTGCGGCACCTTGCTCAAGCACGGGCTGGAGCACAAGATCGACGAGGTGTTCCGCGAGATCCAGCGGAGCAACATGAGCAAGCTTGGCGCCGACGGCCGGCCCATCCGCCGCGACGACGGCAAGGTGATGAAGGGACCGGCCTATTTCCCTCCGGATATCGCGGGCATTCTGGAACCCCGGGAAGGAGGAAGGAACAAGTAGGCGTGAAGGAGGAAGAAAGGACGACCTGGATCGACGAACCCCTGCGCACCATGCATCTGCCCACCCTGCTCCGGAACGCCCGCGCCTCCTCCTTCTCGCGCTGGAAGCTGAACGCCCTGCTTCCGTGGATGATCCCCTTCAACCGGCCGCACGGCTTCAAGGTGGTGCCGTTGAAGGAGGGCGGCATCAGTGTGCGCATCCCGTACTGGCGCATCAACCGCAACCACATCAAGGGCATCCACGCGTGCTGCCTGGCCACTGCGGCCGAGATGTGCAGCGGGCTGTCGGTGCTGGAGCAGCTCGATCCGCGGCAGTACCGCCTGATCATGCGCAGCCTGCACATGGAGTACCGCTACCAGGCAAAGACCGATGCCGTGGCGCAGTGCGCGCCTTCTGCGGAGGTCATCGCGGAGACCGTCGTCCGTCCGCTGGTCACCCAGGAAGCGGTGGACCACACCAGCACCGTGGAACTGCACGACCGCAGTGGCAACCACCTGGCCACCGGCACCATCACCTGGCAGGTGAAGAAGTGGGACAAGGTGCGGACCAGGGTGTGAGGGCCGATCACCGCCGCATCACCCGCCTGGCCGTGCTCCACAGCACCATCGCCAGCACGGCCCCGCTGAAGGCCAGCGCCATGTCCTTCTGCGCGTCCCAGATGTCGCCCTGCGAACCCAGGTAGGCGTGGCCCTGCGCCGGGAAGAACACATCGGCCACGGCCCATTCGATCAGTTCGTAGGCGGCGCTGAAGCTCATGGTGATCTCCACCGGGAGCACCCAGCACACCCAGTTCGGCCACTGGAAGTGGTTCTTGAAGTGGTCGCGCATGGGGTAGGCCAGCAGGAAGCCGAAGCTGAAGTGCACGATCCGGTCGTAGTGGTTGCGTTCGCTGTGGAAGAGGTCCTGCAGCCAGTAGCCCAGCGGGTTCTCCGCGTACGTGTACATCGCACCGTACACGTGCAGCAGGATGTACACGAACATCAGCGTGTAGCTGAGGTCGCTGAAGCGGAAGCGGCGGTGGGTGAGCGCGAGGCCGCCCACGAAGAGGATCGTCAGCGCGTTCTCGGTGATCCAGTTGGCGCGGTCCGTGGTGCCGATGAAGGTCCAGGCCCAGATGGCGACGAAGGCTCCGGCAAAGGCCTTGAGCAGGCCGTTCTCCGCGAAGGGCGTGCGCGTGGGGGAGGAGGCGGTGGTGAAGGGCCTGGGGGCTGGGGTTCCGGAAGCTCGATGCGGGTCACTTGCGCTTGCCGCCGTCCTTCTCGTAGTAGTCGTCCTCGGCCGGTTCCTCCTCCTCCTCCGGCTCCTCGGCCTTGGGCTTGGGGCGGAAGCGGAAGGTGGCGTGCAGGCCGATCACCAGGTTCTGGCGGCGCACCACCGTGTCGAAGGGCGTGATGCTGTTGGTGCCGCGCACCTCCAGCTCGAAGGGGCCTTTCTCGAAGCCCAGGCCCAGGCAGATGCTGAACTGCGTGCGCCGGATGTTCTCGGTATTGATGCCGCGGTCGATCAGCTCCTGCCCGTCCTGCGTCACCTGCTCGCGACCGCTGAGCAGATAGCCCGGCACCAGGCCCCCGCCGAGGAAGAGGCCCTGCGGGTTCTTGTTCACCGACACCTTCAGCACGAAGGGCAGCTCCACGTAGTGCAGGGTGGTGCGCGTGGTCTGCCGGAACTGGGCCGCCTGCACCAGGCTGCCCTTGGCCACGTACATCGGCTCCACCATCAGGCTCACCTGCCCGTTCATCTTGAAGTCGAAGCTGTAGCCGCCGATGGGGCCGAACTTGGGCAGGCCGGTCCACGCGAGGAACTGCCCGGCGTTCACCGTGGCCATGCCGAGACCCAGCCGCGGACCGTGCCAGGTCTGGGCCTGCAGCACACCCGCGCACAGGGCGGCGAGCACGAACAGCGGAACACGGGTCATGGCCGCGAAGATGCGAAGCGGATGATCGGCGTTCGTCGAACATTGAACTTGTTCGTCGATGGAAATCGGGTATTCGTCTTGACAAAGGATGATCTGGTCGGTCATCTTTGCCCCCGCATGGCCGCCGCTCCGGCCGTGCAGGCAACGGACCGCCGGGCGCTTGGACACCCCCATTAATCCCGTTCGCCGAACATGTGGCCCGTACAGACCCTGACGCTCCTGCTCTGCCTCACCGACGAAGAACAGCTCTTCGCGATGCGCCTTCCGGAACCGGCCCCCGTGGTGGTCGGGCAGGAGGCGCCGGCCACCCCGGATGAACCGGCGTGCGCTCCGTTCGAGCCGGTGGAGGAGGCCGCTTGAGGCTTGCGGTTACCTTCGGGCGCTGTCGTCCGCGACCGTTGCGCCGACGTGCACCGGTGCCCATGTCCTTCATCCTCCGATCGCTCCTCCGTTCCACGCTCGCAGCACTGTGCATCCTGGGCGGCTGCTTCGCGCAGGCCCAGGCCTGGACCTTCACCGGTGATGCCACGCCCCCCTGGGAGCAGGTGATCGACCGGTATCGGGCACTGGCCGAAGGACGCCGTTCCGCCCGCCTGATGGAGATCGGCCGTGACGATGGCGGCCAGCCCATCCACTTGTTCGTCATCAGCGACGGAGGCCCCTTTGCTCCGGACAGCATCCGGGCCCGCGGTCGGAGCGTGCTCTTCATCGTCAACGGCATCCATCCCGGCGAGCCCGACGGCATCGATGCCAGCCTGCTGCTGGCCCAGGCGCTGCTCGACAGCGACCAGCTGATGGGCCTCACGGCCACCACGGCGGTGTGCATCGTGCCCATCTACAACGTGAGCGGCGCGCAACAGCGCGACACCGTGTTCCGAGTGGACCAGAACGGCCCGGCCGTGCACGGTCAGCGGGCCAACGCGCGCAACCTGGACCTGAACCGCGACCTGGTGAAGGCCGACTCCCGCAACACCCAGGCGCTCGTGCAGGCCCTGCACCGCTGGGATCCCGAAGTGCTCATCGACACGCATGTGAGCGACGGCGCCGATCACCGCTACGTGATGGAACTGCTCACCACCCGCCGCGAGAAACTGGATCCCGGCGTGGCGCGCTTCATGGACGAGGTCCTCGTGCCCGGTCTGCACCGCTGGATGGATCGCAAGCGCGTCGCCATGTGCCCCTACTTCGAGACGATGGCGCAGGTGCCGGACAGCGGGTTGATGGCCTTCTTCGACGGTCCGCGCTACACCTCCGGGTACGCGGCGCTCTTCAACACCGTGGCCCTCCTGGCCGAGAGCCACATGCTGAAGCCTTACGCCGACCGGGTGAACGCCACGTTCCAGCTGATGCTGGGCGTGCTGTCGGTGCTGGATGAGCACGGCGCCGACCTGCGCAGGGCCCGGGCCGAAGCTGCCCGCCACACGGCCGAGGCCACCGCCTTCCCCCTGCACTGGCGGCTCGATACCACCCGCGTGGAACGGCTGCCGTGGAAGGGCTATGCGGCTGCGTGGGAGCCCAGCGCGGTGTCCGGCCTGCCTCGCCTGCGCTACGACCGCACGCGGCCGGTGGACACCACTGTGCCGTGGTACGACACCTACGCTCCAGGTCCGTTGCGCACCAAACCCGCGGCCTACCTCGTGCCCCAGGCCTGGCGCGAGGTGGGTCAGCGGCTGGCCATGGCGGGCGTGCGCTTCGAGCGGATCCTACGCGACACGGTGCTGCGGGCCGAGGTGCACCGGATCACCGACCTGCGCACGGCGCGTGAACCCTATGAGGGGCACCATCTGCATCGCGACGTCCGGACCACCATCGCCATGGAGGAGGTGAAGGCCCGGGCCGGCGACCTGTTGATCCCGATGGGCACAAGCCACGACCGCTTCCTCATGGAGGTGCTCGAACCCGACGCGCCGGACAGCTACTTCGCCTGGGGCTTCTTCGATGCCATCCTGCAGCAGAAGGAGTGGTTCACGGACTACGTGTTCGAGGACGTGGCGGCGGACCTGTTGAAGCGGGATCCCGCGCTGCGCGCGGCGCTGGAGGAACGCCGTGCCGCCGATCCGGAGTTCGCAGCCGATGGCTGGGCGCAGCTCGCCTTCGTGTTCCAGCGTTCGCCGTACATGGAGCCGGGATACCGTCGTTATCCGGTGGCGCGGGTGCTGCGCTGAGCGGCGGCGATCCCGTCGCGCATCTCCTGGCTGTCCCACGCATGGTCGTGGTCATCCAGGTCCAGGCCGATGTCCTTGCGCAGCAGCTCCTCCTGTTCGGCGATGGCGGCGCGCACGCCGCTCAGGTACTCCTGCTTGTCACCACGTCGCGCGGCCAGCTCCTTGAGCGCCGCTTCGTCGTAGCTGCGGAAACGCAGGGCGGCACGGTGGGCGGTATGGGCGCGCACGCCCAGCTCGTGGAGCACATCAGCGCCGAGGCGCAGGGCCGTATCGATGCTCTCGCGGTAGATGTGCGGCACGCCCTGGTCCATCAGTTCATAGGCGTCCATGCGGTTGCGGCTCCGGACCAGCAGCTTCAGGTGGGGGAAGTGGCGTTTCACCGTGTCCACCAAGGCGGGTGCGGCCTCCGGAGCGATGGCGCAGACGAGCACTTCGGCCTCGGCGGCGCCGGCGGACTCCAGCAGGTCGTGGCGTGTGGCGTCGCCATAGTACACCTTGAAGCCCATTTTCCTGAGCAGGTCCACCTGGTCGCTGTCGTTGTCGAGCAGGGTGGCATGTACGCCGCTGGCGCGCAGCAGGCGTCCCACCGTGCTGCCGAAGTGGCCGAACCCGGCGATGATCACCCGGTTCCGCTCCTCCACGGTGTCGGCCGCACGCTCCGGGGCTTCGGTGGTGCCCACGCGGGGCAGCAGCACCCGTTCGTTGAAGAGCATCACCAGCGGCGTCAGGGTCATGCTGAGGGCCGTCAGGGCCATCAGTCCGTCGGTCCAGGTGCCGTCGAGCAGGCCCAATTGCGCGATGAAGGCCAGCAGCACGAAGGCGAACTCACCCACCTGGCCGAGCCCCGCGCCGAACAACAGGTTCTGATCGGTGGCCAGGCCGGCGCGCCGGCCGATCGCCAGCAGCACGGCGGCCTTGGCGACCATCACCAGCAGGGTGGCACCCACGATCAGCACGGGGCGTTCGGCGATGAGGGGGAAGTTGATGGAGGCGCCGACGGCCATGAAGAAAAGGCCCAGGAGCAGACCCTTGAAGGGGTCGAGGTCGCTTTCGAGCTCGTGCTTGTACTCGCTGTTGGCCAGCACCACTCCGGCCAGGAAGGTGCCAAGGGCGGGGCTCAGCCCCACGGTCTCCATCAGCAGGGCGATGCCGACCACCAGCAGCAGGGCCGAGGCCACGAAGAGTTCGCGCAGGTGGGTCCGGGCCACCACGCGCAGCAGCGGCACCACCACATACCGGCCGAGGCCCACCACGGCGCCCACGGCCAGCAGCACGACGAGGGTGCGCTGCCAGCCGGGCAGGCCCTCGATCCATGTTCCTCCGCCGGTCACCGGAGCGGCCACCGCCAGCAGCGGCAGCAGGGCCAGGATGGGGATCACCGCGATGTCCTGGAACAACAGCACGGCGAACGAGCATCGACCGGCGGCGGTGTTCGACAGGCCCTTCTCCTTGAGGCTTTGCAGGGCGATGGCCGTGGAGCTCATGGATAGCGCGAGGCCGGCCGCGAGCGCCGCCTGCCAGGGGAGTCCCGCGATCAGGGTCAGTGCCATCAGCAGCACGGTGGTAAGGGCGACCTGCGCACCGCCCAGACCGAGCACCTGGCGGCGCATGCGCCAGAACAACGCGGGCTCCAATTCGAGGCCCACCAGGAAGAGCATCATCACCACGCCGAACTCGGCGAAATGCATGATGTCCTTGCCCTCCTCGCCAATGAAGCCGAGCAGGAAGGGGCCGATGAGCACGCCGGCCAGCAGGTAACCCAGCACGCTGCCCAGGCCCAGGCGCTTGGCCACCGGGACGCAGAGCACCGCCGCTCCCAGGTACACCACCGCGTCAGCAAGAAAGGAGGCCATGGGTCAGGGGGCGCTGGTGAGCAGGTGATGTTGATCGGTCGTTCCGGACATGTGCTCCAGGGTCAGGGTGCCTTCCGCCCATCCTTGCAGCAACCGGCCGTAGCGCTGCGCGATCCGTTCCAGTTCGCTGTCGTCCACCCGGTGGGTGCCCTGCACGGCGAAGGGCGGCGCCCACTGCATGCCGCACAGCGTGGCCGTGCGCTTCAGTGGAAGCAGGAATTCCTGCAGCGTATGGCCGTGGAACCCCGCGGAGGAATAGGCGTCCGCGCCGCCTCCGGTCGTCACCACGTGGAACTGCGTGCGCCCCTTCAGGGCCGTGCCGCCCGGCCCATAGGCCCAGCCGAAGGCGTAGACCAGGTCGATGTACTGCTTCAGCAGGGGAGGCACGCTGTACCAATAGAGCGGATGGTGCAGCACCACCACGTCGTGGGCGGCCAGCAGGTCCTGCTCCGCCCGGACATCGACCTGCATGTCCGGATAGAGCTCGTAGAGGTCGCGGAAGGTGATGCGGTCGGACGCGGGCAGGGCCTTCAACAGAGCCCGGTTCGTGCGGCTGCGCTCGAGACGCGGGTGCGCGAAGAGGACCAGGACGCGGGGCATGACGCTGCAAGTGTAGCACCATCGGCGGGCTGCCGCCTGTCAGCCCAACGACAGGCCGTGCTCGTTACCTTGCCGCACGTCAAGTGGAACGGACCCCATGGACCGAAGGAATGTGAAGCAGCAGGTGATCGACGGCGCCCGCCTCCGCTTGCAGGAGGCCATTGCCGAGCACCGCGAACGACTGGAGGACCTTCGGTCGGTGACGATGGAGGCCGACTTGTCGGAGACCGCCAGCCAGAGCGAGGGTCGGCGCGAGGCCGATGTGGAACTGATGAACGGGCTCGGCGATCAGCTGGAGCACCTGGAGCGTGACATGGCGCTTCTGGGGCAGGTGGATGCCGGTACCCTGCATGAGGCCGTCTCCTTCGGCTCCGTGGTGCACACCGACCGGCGCGATCTCCTGATCGCCACCAGCGTGGAGGAGTTCGAGGCCGCCGGTCGGACCTACCTCGGGCTGTCGGTGCGTGCGCCCCTCTACCAGGCCCTCAGCGGCAAGCGGGTGGGCGAACAGGCCACCGTGAACGGCGTTACCTACATCATCCGCGACATCCTGTGAACATGGAACTGCATGACATCAGCATCGGAGCCCGTGTGAAGCACCCCACGATGGGCGTGGGCGTGGTGTACGACATCGATCCGCGTACGGTCCATGTGTTCTTCCGCGAGCACGGCGAACAGCCCATCAGCCGCAGCTTCGAGGGCCTGGTCACCATCGCACCCGGCGTGGAGATCGGCCAGGAGCCGCTGGACATCGAGCACGTGAAGGACGCCCTACGCGAGGTGCTCGAGGAACTGCAGACGCCCCAGCGGCCAGTGAGCATGGCCCGCCGCTACGAGGGCGGAGTGCTGGAACTGCGCCCGAAGGACCCCACGCTGAAGAGCAAGGAGGTGCCCATCGATGACTTCTTCCACAAGATCGTGATGATCCGCGACCGCTTCCGGGTGCTGGAGCAGAAGATCAACGCCCATGCGGCGCTCAGCGAGGCGGACAAGGTGGAGCTGCAGCAGTACATCACGCGCTGCTACGGAAGCCTTACGACGTTCAACATCCTGTTCGAGGACAAGGAGGATCACTTCGTGGGGCAGAAGGGGGAGTAGGGACTTGCGACCATGTGACCATGTGCTCATGTGACCATGTGCGCATGCACCGCTGCCCACGGGGATCTATGCTCGGGCCGGGGAGCATTGGTCGGTCCGATGGCCGGAGGGGGAGCGGGGATGATTTTTCAACCGGTGGTTGCAGAAGGCTCTTAGCGCGCTATACATTCGTAGCGCAGACGCGTTCTTTCTCAGCCGTGCGCTGATCAACGACCAGCCCACACAGGCCTATAGTCTCAGAACCAACATTATTTGCTCAGGGACGGAAGATCCAAAGGGCAAAGGCGGGCCGCGCATCGTCTTCGGGCGATGATGCCTCCGGGCACACCGCGGATTACTGACCCCTTTCTGTCCGACCCGCTCATGTGATCCATGGGTTCTTTGAACTTCGGTCCTGTGTGGGCTTTTTTTGTCCTGCCGTGAACGCCCTTCCCTCCACCCACGCGGATCCCGCCGTGGCCGCGACCTACCCGGTCATGGAGCTTTTCCATACCGTGCAGGGTGAGGGGCTGTTCAGCGGACAGGCCGCCTGCTTCATCCGGCTCGGAGGTTGCGACGTGGGTTGTGCGTGGTGCGATGTGAAGGAGAGTTGGGACGCGTCCGCGCACCCCCGGCGTTCAGCGGCGGACCTGGCGGCCGAGGCGGCCTCTCATCCGGCCCGCATCGTGGTGGTCACCGGCGGCGAGCCCCTGATGCACGATCTGCAGCCGCTGACCGACGCCCTGCGTGCCCGCGGCCTTCGCACCCACCTGGAGACCTCGGGCACCCATCCCCTCACCGGCGATTGGCACCATGTGTGCTTCAGTCCCAAGAAGTTCAAACCGCCCGTGCCCGGTTTCCACCAACACGCTGATGAACTGAAGGTGATCGTCGTCAACCGCCACGACCTGGCCTGGGCGGACACCCACGCTGCGCTGGTGCGGCCCGCTTGCGCGTGCTTCCTTCAACCCGAATGGGACCGCCGCGAGGCCGTGATGCCCTTGATCGTGGAGAAGGTGAAGGCCGATCCCCGCTGGCGCATCTCCCTCCAGATCCACAAAACCCTGAACATCCCTTGATCCCTTCCGCAATGCCTGCGCTTCAGTGGCGAGTGGCGAGTGCCCCCACACACGGCCCCCGCACCGAGAGGCGAGTGGTGAGCGCCTGCGCACGCTGCCTTCCCACCGAGTGGCGAGTGTGGTGCCTGCGCCTCGCAGTGCTCACACTCGCCACTCAATACTCGCCACTCGCCACTCTTGCACAACCTCCCGGCGGCTACACCACCAAGGAGAGCAAGGCCATCAAGCTCTATCAGGACGGACTGGACGCCATGCACGCCCGCAAGTGGGACGCGGCGGAGACCAGCCTGAAGAAGGCGGCGGCCTTCGACGAGCGGTTCGTGGAGCCTCGCTTCGCGCTGGCCGAGCTGTACGACATGAAGGGCAACGACCCGGAGGCCATGAAGTGGTACCGCGAGGCCATCGGCATCGCCCCGAAGTTCTTCCCCAACGCCTACCTGCACCTGGCCGACATCGAGTTCCGCAACCAGGACTTCGCCGCGGCGGAGGGCCACTACAAGAGCTACCTGGAGCTGGAGGATGAGCCGGTGCGCCGGCAACGCGCCAAGCTCGGGGTGGACAACTGCACCTTCGCCGCCAAAGCCATCCGCCAGCCGGTGCCCTTCGATCCGAAGAACCTGGGACCTGCGGTGAACTCACCGAACGCGGACTACTACCCCTGCGTCACCGCCGACGACCGCACGCTGCTGTTCACGCGCGACCTGCCGGATGCGGCTTCTCCGTGGGGTCATCAGGAGGACTTCTACGTGAGCACCCGCGACGAGAACGGCGCATGGACCCCGGCCCGGCCGGTATCCGGCGTGGTCACTCCCGCGAACGAAGGGGCCGGCACCCTGTCGCCGGACGGCCGCTTCATCATCTTCACCGCCTGCGCGGGCATCGATGGTGACTACGGTGCGGGGCGCAAGGGGTTGGGCAGCTGCGACCTCTTCATCAGCCGGCGCATCGGCAACCGCTGGAGCCCGCCGGACAACCTGGGCACTCCCGTCAACTCGCGCAATTGGGAGAGCCAGCCCAGCCTGGGCAGCGATGGTCGCACGCTCTATTTCGTCCGCGGCATGCAGGCGCGGGACGGCATCCAGAACATGGACATCTTCGTCACCCGGATCCAGGACGACGGCACCTTCAGCACGCCCGAGAAGCTCGGCCCGCAGATCAACACGCCCTTCCAGGAGGAGAGCGTGCAGATCCACCCCGACGGGCGCACGCTCTACTTCAGCAGCAACGGGCATCCGGCCTTTGGCGGGCTGGACATCTATGTGAGCCGCATGGGTGACGATGGCGTGTGGGGTCCCGCGCTGAACCTGGGCTGGCCCATCAACAGCGGGGGCGACGAGAACAGCCTGCTGGTGAGCGCCGACGGCCGCATCGCCTACTTCGCCAGCGACCGCGCCGGCGGCCAGGGCGAGCTGGACCTGTACAGCTTCGAGCTGTATCCCGAGGCGCGCCCCGAGGCCGTTTCGTACATCCGCGGTGTGGTGAGCGACATCACCAATGGCAAGCCGGTGGAGGCGGACGTGGAGCTGTACGACCTCAGCACCGGCAAGCTCGCCACGGCGGCCTACAGCGATCCGAGCACCGGCGAGTTCCTGGTGTGCCTGCCCACCGGGCGCGACTATGCGCTGAACGCGACGGCGGAGGGCTACCTCTTCTTCAGCGCCAACTACAGCGTGGCCGCCGCGAAGGACGGCGTGCCGCCGGCGCTGGAGGCGAAGCTGAGCCCGCTCACCAGCGGCAGCAGCATCACCCTGCGCAACATCTTCTTCAACACGGCCAGCGCCGACCTGCTGCCCGCCAGCAACACCGAGCTGGACAAGCTGCTGCGGCTGATGAAGGCCAATCCGTCCATGCGGATCGAGGTGGCGGGCCACACGGACAACGTGGGGGCCGATGCGGACAACCAGCGGCTGAGCGAACAGCGCGCCGCGGCGGTGGCCAGGTTCCTCACCAGCTACGGCATCGATGCGGCGCGGGTGACGAGCACGGGCCACGGCGAAAGCCGGCCGGTGGCCTCCAATGACACCGAGGAGGGCCGCGCGCTCAACCGGCGGACAGAGGTGCGCATCCTGTGAGCCGCCCCTACCTCCGCGACGGCCGCGCACCCGTGCCCACGGACCCGCGCGTGAGCGCCACCATGAGCCGCATCCGGGCGAAGCACACCGGACCGGAACTGCTGGTGCGGCAGGCCCTGCGCGCTCGCGGCCTCACCGGCTACCGCCTGCACTACGCCAAAGCCCCCGGCAAGCCCGACATCGCCTTCGTGGGCCACCGGGTGGCCGTGTTCGTGCATGGCTGCTTCTGGCATGGCTGCCCGCATTGCCAGCCCCGCCGCCCCAAGACGCACACCGGTTTTTGGAACGCGAAGCTCGACCGCAACATCGAGCGCGACGCCGAAAAGGTCCGGGCGCTGAAGCAGGCCGGCTGGACCGTGATCACCCTGTGGGAGTGCCGGGTGAGGAAGGATGCGGGGAAGGAGGTGGGGCGGGTGGTGCGCCGCCTGGATGCCACACCGGGCCCTCATCGGTCGCGCCGCCCGAGCAGCCGCCCGAAGAAGCGCTTCTCAAAGTCCCAGAAGAAACGGAACTGACCGAAGAGCGCGCCGTAGGCGAGCAGCAGCACGTTGTACACGGGCAGGATCAGCACGTAGTACAGCACGGTGAAGACCGCGCGTTGCTCGCCCCCGGTGAACCAGGCCACCACCGGACGCTTGAGGAACATCACCGTGAAGCCGGTGCAGGCGAAGACCACGAGGATGACCAGCACCCGCGATGGCGAGACCTTCCACCGCTCGGCCAGCCGGTCCACCCAGCTTTTCCGCTCACCCGTCGTCACGGCGCGAAGATCGACGCGATTTCCATGCGCACACGTGCACAGGCCCACAGGAGCCCATGCGCACATGAGCCCGTGCGCCCATGTGCCCATGTGCACATGGGCACAGGACCCAATGACCTCAGTCCTTCCACTCGGCGAGGAAGAGGTTGGTGTCGCGCGTGCCGCCGTTGTTGCGGTTGCTGCTGAACACGAGGTGACGTCCGTCCTTGGTGAACACGGGGAACGCGTCGAAGGTGTCGCTGGTGGTGAGGCGCTCCAGGCCGGTGCCGTCCACGTTGATCAGGAACAGGCTGAAGGGGAAGCCGCGCTCGGTCATGTGGTTGCTGGCGAAGATGAGCTTGGTGCCCGAGGGGTGCCAGTAGGGGGCCCAATTGGCCTTGCCCAGCGAGGTCACCTGCCGCGCCTCGCTGCCGTCCGCGTTGGCCACGAAGAGCTCCATGTTGGTGGGTTGCACCAGGCCCCGCTTCAGCAGATCGGTGTACTCCTTCACCTCCTCCGGGGTCTTGGGCCGGCTGGCGCGCCACACCAGCTTGCTGCCATCCGGGCTGAAGAACGCACCGCCATCATAGCCCAGTTCGGTGGTCACCCGCTTCACGTCGCTGCCGTCGATGGCCATGGTGTAGAGGTCGAGGTCGCCGTCGCGCACGCTGGTGAACACGATGCGGTCGCCCTTGGGGCTCACGGTGGCCTCGGCGTCGTAGCCCGGGCTGTTCGTCAGCTTGCGGCGGATGCCGCCCTGCAGGTCGCTCACGTAGATGTCGAAGCTGTCGTAGAGCGGCCAGACGTACGGGCCGCCGTGTACGCGCTCGGGCACGGGCGGACAACCGGGGCCGGCCTCGTGGGTGCTGGCGAAGAGCACCAGGCTGTCGCCCGGCAGGAAGTAGCTGCATGTGGTGCGGCCGCCGTTCACGCTCACTTTGGTGGGCGGCCCGCTGCGCAGGTCGTCCGTGAAGGGGTTGAACCAGCGGATCTGGTCGCAGCTGTCGCCCCAGGCCTTGTTGGTGACCTGGAACACGAGCCGGTCGTTGGCGAAGTTCCAGTACGCCTCGGCGTTGTCGCCGCCGAACGTGAGCTGCTTCAGGCTCTTGAAGTGCGTTTCCCCGGGCAGGATGTGCGCCGTGTCCGGCGTGGCGGTGAGGGTGTCGGCCGCCGGTGGCGCCGATCGGTCGGTGGGGGCGGTGCCGCAGCCGATGGTGGCCAGCGGGGCGAACAGAAGGAGGCGCTTCATCAAGGTGTGGGGTCGAAGGGGCCGCGAAAATAGGCCGGGGGGATCGAGGGCCGTGTCACCCTTCGGCAAGGCCCATTACCTTCTGACGCGATGGATGACGGGATGTTCGTCAAAGGCCGCGGGGCCGACCGCCAGGTGGCGAACCGCTTCCTGCAGCGGCACTACGGGGTGGTGGAGCCGACCGGGATCGACGAGCCCGAGCTGGGGGTGGACCAGGCCACGCAGGTGCTGCCCACCTTCCCCCGCACCATCCTGAACCGGGTGGACAGCCCGGACCTGCCCTTCACCTGGAGCCTGAACCCGTACCAGGGCT
>JADLBK010000022.1 GCA_020847755.1 Flavobacteriales bacterium
CAAGGCCATCCGGCGGGTGCGCGAGAAGATGGGCCTGAAGAACGTGGTGGTGATGATCCCCTTCTGCCGCACGGTGGAGGAGCTGCTCGCCGTGAAGAAGGTGATGAAGGAGTACGGCCTGGAGCGCGGCAAGGAGGGCCTGGAGCTCTACCTGATGGCCGAGATCCCCAGCAACATCCTCATGGCCGAGGAGTTCAGCGAATACATCGACGGCTTCTCCATCGGCAGCAACGACCTCACGCAGCTCACGCTCGGGCTCGACCGCGACAGTGCGCTGGTGTCGCACCTGTACGACGAGCGCAACCCCGCCGTGAAGCGCATGCTGGAGCAGCTGATCGCCACCGCCAAACGCACCGGCACCAAGGTGGGCATCTGCGGCCAGGGCCCCAGCGACCATCCGGACTTCGCCCAGTTCCTTGTGGAGCTCGGCATCGACTCCATCAGCGTGACGCCGGACTCACTGCTGAAGACACGCCGGGCGATCGCCGAGGTGGAGCGAATTGCCGCAGGCAACCGGCTGAAGGTGTAGACCGACCCAACGAATCTGGATCATGTGGCGATGGATGGCACGCACAGCGGTCGCACTGCTGGCCGGTGCCTTCCTTGCTGCCCTGCTCTGCGGACTGTACATCGCAGTGATCTTGGTCTGGAGCCACGTTAGATATGGTCCATACTGATGGAAACGGACCGCACCGGTCGGAGCCGCCGACCTCACAGATCAGCGCAACACTGGACTCGCCTTGAAGGTGTATCGGGCATCCGCCGAGGTGGAACGCGTGGTGGCTCGGCAGACCGTTTGAGCGCACCGATGGCGGGCAACCCCGCGGCGCTCCGTTACTGGCCGCCCAACTTGAAGGCGATCGGCAGCGTCATCTGCGATGCCACGGGCTTGCCGTCCTTCGCGGCCGGTGTCCAGGCGGGCATGGACCCCACCACGCGCAGGGCCTCCTGATCGATGTCGTTGCGCACGCCCCGCTTCACCGCGGCATCCGTCACACGGCCGTCCGCCTGCACGGTGAAGCCCACGTACACCGTGCCTTCCACTCCCTCGGCACGGGCGCCGGCCGGATAGGTGATGGCCTTGCCGAGGTAGGCGGCCAGCGCCGGCATGCCGCCGGGGTATTCCGCGCTGCGGTCGGATCCCGGAAGCACCACGGCCTCACTGGCGGGAACAGGTAGGGGGGTGGCCGCGATCCAAGCCAGGCCGAGCATGGCGAGGGCGAGGGTGGGCAGCGCGCGGACCAGGGCCCGGCGCGGGGAAGAGGAGGTGGTCAACATGAGCATGCGGGTTTGGAGGAAGGAGCGGTTGAAGGGATGGAGCAGGTGCCGCGGGTCGGTCCCCCGCGCTTGGGCGAGCAGGGTGAGGGCGTAGTTCGGAGCGGTCCGCGCCGCGGCGCGGTCGGCCTGCAGCTCGTGCACCAGCCGCAGTTCGCGCAGGGCCCACCACCAGAGCGGGTTCGTCCAGCACAGCGCGGCCAGCAGTTCGAAGGCGATCAGGTCGTACGAGTGACCGAGACGCACGTGCGCCAGCTCATGCTGCCGGACGGCCTCGCGTTCCGCTCCGGCCAGATGCGGAGGCAGATGCACACGGCCCAGAAAGGCCATGGCGACGGGCCCGCCCTGGCGGACCGTGCGTCCGGCAACGGCGATGCGCCACAGGAGGCGGGCGATCAGCACGAGGCTCACGCCGACGTGCACGGCAATGAGGCTCACCGCCGGATCGAGCGGCGTGCCGGCGTCCGGGCTCACGGTGATGAGGGGAAGGGTGACGGGCGCCAGGGCGGTCGGCACCGGGATGCGGGGCAGCAGCGGAAGAGCGAACGCACCGGCGGGGCTCAGCAGCAGGAAGGCGCGGCGGGCGCCCAGCAGCGGGCTGTGGCGCAGGCCCACGGCATAGGCGGCGAGGAGGATCGCGAAGGCGATGTTGGCCTGCAGGTAGAAGGGGAGGAGGGCCATGTCAGCGCTTGCGTTGTTGCTTCAGCAGGGCCAGCAGCGCCTCCAGTTCGCGCGCGTCGATGTCGGCGCGTTCGATGAAGCTGGACACCAGGGCCTGGGGCGATCCGGCGAAGTAGTCCTTCAGCAGGCGCCGCGCGCTGCGGTGCGCGTAGTCGGCCTTGTGCACCCGGGCCGTGTAGCGGTGGCTTCGGCCCAGCACCTTGTGGTCCACGAAGCCCTTGGCCTCCAGGATGCGGACGATGGTGCTCACGGTGGTGATGGCGGGCCGGGGCTTGGGCATCGCCTGGCGGATGTCCTTGGCGAAGGCCGGACCGATGCGCCACAGCACCTGCATCACCTCCTCCTCGGCGCGCGTCAACCGTTCCATGGCACAAGAATAACGAAAGATCTAGTTGATGGACGAAGAACATAGTTGAACGGTGTGGATGGATCGGGCAACGGGGTGGACGGCGGAGGCAACGGCCAAAGGGGCGGTGGTGAACGGGGATGGCTACATTCGGCCATGCGCTGGGATGCACTTCGCACCGTGGTGGCCGTGCTGGCGATCACCGCTTGGATATCCGTTCATGAGTTCGTCCGCAACCAGGTCGTGCTGGTCGAGCACTGGACCGCGCACTACGCCGGGCTGGGCCTCGCCTTCCCTGCCGCTCCGCTCAATGGCGCGGTCTGGGGCCTCTGGGCCCTGCTCTTCGCCGTGGCGGTGGTGTGGCTGGCGCAGCGCTACACGCTCTGGGCCGTGGGGCTCACCGCGTGGTGGATGGGCTTCGTGCTCATGTGGGTGGTGATCGGCAACCTCGGGGTGCTGCCCGTCGGCTTCCTGCCCGTGGCCGTGCCCTGGAACCTGGTGTCGACCTTCGGTGCGGCGTGGATCGCACACCGGTTGAAGTGAGCCGCCCCTCAGGCCGGGATCGAGTTCAGGTAGCCCTGGTGCGCGAGCTGTTCGCCCATGCCCATGTAGGCCTCCTTCGGCTCGGGGCGCCAGGTGGCCAGTCCGTCCACGTAGCGGTTGAACATGCAGAACGCGGCGGCGATCAGCACGGTGTCGTGGATCTCCACGTCGGTGGCGCCGGCCGTGCGCGCGGCGGCGATGTCGGCCTCGGTCACCTTCAGCCCGCCCTCCTGCACGTGTTTGGCGATGGCCAGCAGGGCGCGCATCTTCGGGCTGAGCGGCTCATCGGGCAGCCCGGCCTTGATGGCATCGATGAACTCCGGCCCGCGTTGAAGGTGAGCCGCCGCTGCGGCGCCGTGGCAGCTATGGCAGAAGTGGCAGTTGTTCCACCAGCTCACCGAACTGGCGATGATCTCGCGCTCGCCGCTGCTCAGGGAGGAGGGCCCCCGCAGCAGCACCTCCACCAGGGCGTTCAGGGGTTCGGCGGTCTCCGGGCGGAAGTGCATGAGCCCGACGATGCCGGGCAGTTCCTCGTTGCGCAGGGTGATGTGGGCCATGGGAGTGGTTCGTGGGCTCAAGATGCGCTCTGCACAGGCCAAGGGAGCAGCGACCGTGCGGATCGCTGCGCGCGTGGGGTGGGGGATGGCCCGGGTGATGCGGGTCCGGGGTCCGGACGCGCGATGTCATGTTGGACCAAGGCGACGCCAGGGCTGGATGGGTGTGGACCCGGTCTACGGCACGCCGCCCCACACCGTGTCGATCACCGCGCGCTGCGCCGTGGTGGTCAGGTGCAGCGGGTCGCGCCACAGGGCCCGGTCCGTCGGGAACAGGCCGGGGCGGTCCAGGTCGATCACCGGGGCCAGTGCGCGAAGGCGGTCCAGGTAGGCCGCGCGCAGGGGCTCCAGGCCGGCGTCGGCATAGATGCGCTGCACCTCGGGATGTGTGGGGTATTCCACGAACCGGAGCGAACATCCCTGGGACGTGCATCGTGCGGCGATGCGTTCCAGGCGACCGAAGGCGCCGCTGTCCAGCGCGAAGTCGGCCGCGTTGGTGCGCTCCATCTCGAGCACACGCTGCCAGTGGTCGGGTGGCAGCGCATCGTAGTGCACGGTGGAGGGCAGCCAGGCGCTGCGCAGGTTCAGCAGCGTGGCCTCCAGCACGCGCCGGTTGCTCAGGTACAGGAAGGGCTGGTCCAGCAGCAGGCGCGGTTCGCTGTAGAGGTCCCAGTCCATGCCGCGGTTCATGCCGCGGAACGACACCTGCACCACCACTTCCTTCAACGGGGCCTGGGCGGCGAAGGCGAACAGATCGGCCAGGGTGCGCGTGTTGCCGCCGGGCACGCCCAGGTTGTAGTAGCGGTGGCCGCTCACGCGCTCCAGGTGGTCGAGGTCGAAATGCGAGAGGCGCGAATCACCCAGGAGGATCCGGTCCTGCGGAATGCGCCGCAGCTCGACCAGCTTCCACAGCAGGTTGCTGAAGGGCATGGTGCGGCCATCGTGGTACAGGTTCTTCCGCTTGAGCGTGTCGGGGATCGGGTGGAAGCGGTCGAAGTAGTTGAAGGGGTCCACCACCAGCACGGTGCCGAAGACCAGCGCGAAGGGCAGGGCCAGCGCGGCGATCCAACGGAGGAGGCGGCGTGCGGACATCTAGAACTGGAAATAGATGAAGGGTGAGGTGTGGTAGTAGCTGCCCAGGAAGATGATGGTGCCGATGAGGCCGGTGTACAGGGCCCAGCGTTGCACCGTGCTGCGCTCGGCCAGCCAGGCGGTGGCACCCTTCCGGCGGTCCAGCCATTGCACCGCTTCCATGGCGGCGATGCCGGCTACGGCCAGGAGCATCTCGCCGCGCCCGGCCCCCACCAGCGGGGCCCACAGGCTGAAGGCGTCGGCCGTGAGGAAGCCGTCCAGCCCGGTGAACAGGTTCCCCACGATGTGGAAGGCGTCCTGCACGCTGTTGGCGCGGAAGAAGATCCAGGCCAGGTCCACCAGCAGGAAGGTGGTGATCACCTGCTGGGCCATGTGCAGCCGGGGCCAGCGGTGCAGGCCGAGCCGCTGCCCGAGGCGCGTCCTTCCGCCCTCGGTGACGATGGCGCCGATGAGGAACAGGCCGTGCAGGCCGCCCCAGATGATGTAGGTCCAGGCCGCGCCGTGCCACAGGCCGCTGAGCAGGAAGGTGATGAGCAGGTTGTAGTAGCGGCGCCAGGTCACCACGCGGTTGCCGCCCAGCGGGATGTACACGTAATCGCGGAACCAGGTGCTGAGGCTGATGTGCCAGCGGCGCCAGAACTCGCTGATGCTGGTGCTGGCGTAGGGCGTGCGGAAGTTGCGCATCAGGTCGATGCCCAGGCAGCGGGCGGCGCCGAGGGCGATGTCGCTGTAGCCGCTGAAGTCGCAGTAGATCTGCACGGCGAAGAGCAGCGAGGCCAGGATGAGCGCCGGGCCGTCGTGAAGGTGCGGGGCGTCGTACACATGGTCCACCATCACGCCCACGCGGTCGGCGATCATGATCTTCTTGAAGAAGCCCCAGGCCATCAGGCGCAGCCCGCTGGCCAGCAGGCCGGGGTCGAAGGCCATGGGCAGGTGCAGCTGGCGCAGCAGGTTGCCCGGGCGCTCGATGGGGCCCGCCACCAGCTGCGGATAGAACATCACGTACAGGCTGAAGATGCCCAGGTGGCGCTCGGCGCGCTGGCGGCCGTAGTACACCTCGATGGTGTAGCTCAGGCTCTGGAAGGTGTGGAAGCTGAGGCCGATGGGCAGGATGATGCCCAGGTCGGGGATGCTGTAGCCGCTCCAGCCCGCCGCACGCACCATGGCCTCGATGTTCTCCGTGAGGAAGCCGTAGTACTTGAAGATGGCGAGCAAACCCACGTTGGCCACGATGCTGGCGATGAGCCAGCGCTTGCGGGCGACCCCCTCGCTGCGCTCGATCAGCAGCCCCGCCCCGTAGTCCACCACGATGGTGAAGGCCAGGATGAGGATGTACACCGGCACGAAGGCCATGTAGAACCAGCAGCTGGCGGCCAGCAGCATGGGCCAGCGCCAGCGGTGCGGCAGCAGGTGGTACGCGGTGGTCACCACCACGAAGAAGACCAGGAACGCGATCGAGTTGAAGATCATCGGCCTCCCGCGCCGCGCGGCGGGAGGCAAATGTCGGTGAACTGCGCCGCTCCGGCACGCCCCAGGTGGCTGCCGTCCACGAAGAGGTCGTCCGCCCAGCGGTGGGCGTTGCCATCGATCAGCGTGTGGCCGAGGGGCTCCAGCAGGGTGCGCAGCCGGGCCACGTGCGCCTGCTGCAGCGCATCCACCGCCGGTGTGCGCAGGCCGTCGCGGTAGGCACACTGCACCACCATCAGCTTCACGCCGCGGGCCTTCAACCAGTGCGCGAAGCGGGCGAAGGCCTCGTAGCGGGCCTCATCCAGCCGATCGGCGGTCGGAGGCGCCTCGTTGAAGCGGGTGCGGTCGATGCGGTCGGCGGGCACGTCCAGCGTGGCCCCACCGTGGTCGTCGAAACCGAGGTACTCGTAGTTGCCGGGGTCGCGGAAGCGGATCCGGTTGGCCTCGGCCTGCCGCAGCAGATAGGGCGCATCCCAATGCCGCAGGTAGCTTAGGACGAGCGGACCGCCGTCCAGGAAACGGGCCATGGCCGCGCTGTCCGTGCCCAGCTGCCGGCCTGCGCTGCGGAAATCCATCAGGTTGGTGGCCACCAGCACGGTGTGCGGCCGCAGCCGGTCGGTGAGCAGGGTGCCCAGTACGGGCAGTTCGGCGGCGCCCAGGCCCCAGGCGGCGGCGTTCACGTACCGGTCGGTGCCGAAATGGGCGATCACCCCGTCGCTGGCCAGGTTGTTCAGCGTCATCGATGAGCCCACGGCCAGCACATCGAC
The DNA here is from genome assembly GCA_020847755.1 of Flavobacteriales bacterium. Taxonomy (GTDB): domain Bacteria; phylum Bacteroidota; class Bacteroidia; order Flavobacteriales_F; family PHOS-HE28; genus PHOS-HE28. The sequence goes on from JADLBK010000022.1 coordinate 6,726, forward strand.
CCCGTCGGCGAAGTGCTCGCGCACGAAGGCGAGCTTTTCGTTGAGGGCGATGTTGTTGGTGATGCGCGGGGCCGGCACGGTGTCGCGCAGCAGCAGCAGGTAGGCGGCGGGGATCGCCAGGGCCGGCAGGCCCAGCAGCACGATGCGGAGGAGGAAGCGGCCCACCATCAGAACTGGAAGTAGATGAACTCGCCGCCGCCCAGCGGAGCGGTGAGGGTGATCACGGCGATGAGGCCATAGTAGACCAGACGGCGCACCGGGCGGGGCAGCAGTCCATCCAACTGCAGCCCGTATTGCCGTTCGCGGGCCAGCCACTCCAGCATCAGCGTGATGCCGATGCCGAGCAGGGCGAAGGCCAGGCCCTTCCTGTCGCCGAGATCGGGCGCTTCAAGCAGACCCGGGGAGGCGATGGCCCCCAGGATGTCGAAGGCCTGCCCCATGCTCTCGGCGCGGAAGAAGGTCCATGCGAAGCAGGCCAGCAGGAAGGTGGCGAGCAGTTGCAGGGCCTCACGGGCGCTGGGAAGCAGGCGGCCGGCGGCCACCGTATCGCTCATGGCGTGGTGCGTGTCGCGCAGCAGCAGCGGCAGGAAGAGCAGACCGTTCACGGCGCCCCAGGCCACGAAGGTCCAGTTGGCACCGTGCCAGAAGCCGCTCACCAGGAAGATGATGAGCACGTTGCGCACGGTGCGCGCCTTGCCGCCGCGACTGCCGCCCAGGGGGATGTAGAGGTAGTCGCGGAACCAGGTGCTGAGGCTGATGTGCCAGCGGCGCCAGAACTCCGCGATGTCACGGCTGAAGTAGGGATAGGCGAAGTTGCGCATCAGCTCGAAGCCGAAGAGCCGCGCGCAGCCGATGGCGATGTCGCTATAGCCGCTGAAGTCGCCATAGATCTGGAAGGCGAAGAGGAGCACGGCCAGGGCGAGGGTGCTGCCGTCGTGCGCCTCGTGGGCACTGAAGACCGGGTTCACGAAGGCCGCGCAGTTGTCGGCCACCACCACCTTCTTGAAGAGGCCCCACAGCATCTGGCGCACACCGTCGTAAGCTGCGGCAGGGCCGAAGCGGCGCTCCGTGCCGAACTGGGGCAGCATGTGGCGGGCCCGCTCGATGGGGCCGGCCAGCAGCTGGGGGAAGAAGCTCACGAAGGCGAAGAAGGTGGTGGCCTCGCGCACGGCCGGCAGCTGCCTGCGGTACACATCGAAGGTGTAGCTCAGGCTCTGGAAGGTGTAGAAGCTGATGCCCACGGGAAGCACCAGCCCCAGCGGACGCGCATCGATCGGCCGGCCCAGCAGCGTGAAGGCGTCCACGAAGCTCAGGAGGAAGAAGTCGTAGTACTTGAAGAAGCCGAGCAGCCCCAGGTTGGCCGTCAGGCTCAGGCCCATGAGCAGCTTGCGGCCGACGGGGGCCTCGGTGCGGGCCAGGGCCAGGGCCACCAGGTAGTCCACCCCGGCGGTGAAGAGCCAAAGGCCCAGGAAGCGCCAGTCCCACCAGCCGTAGAACACGCATCCGGCCAGGATGAGGAAGGCGTTGCGCCAGGGCACCGAACGCCGGAACACACCCCAGTACAGGAGGAACACGATCGGCAGGAAGACCGCGAAATCGATCGAGTTGAACAGCATGCGGGGAGCGCGAGGAACGGCTTCTACGGACCGGTGCGGGGGCGGGTTCCGACGGATGCGGTCGGCCGGACCCCCGGCCAAAGCTACCCGACGGTCCTGAGGGAGGTGCGCATTATCTTTCGTAGGCCATGCGCTTCCAACCGCGAAGCATCGAGACCCGCATCGCCACGGTCACCTTGGTGCGCCCGGGCTTGATCGAGCAGCGTTACCGCCACGGAGAGCGGATCGACCTGCCCGGTTTCGCTGAGAACAAACGGGCGCGGCTCGATCTGGCCGGAGGTCGCCCGTGCGTCATGCTCAGCATCATCCCCCGGGACATGGACTTCGATATGGAGGTCACCGGGGTGGACCACTTCGGTCCGGAGCGCGGGCAGGACACCTTGCGGGCCTTGGCGGTGGTGGTGCACGACAGCATGGCGGAGATGGTCACCAAGCTGTTCTTCACCTATTTCCCCACGGTGTTCCGAACGCAGGTGTTCAATGAGGAGGCCGAGGCGCGCCGGTGGTTGCAGCAGCAGTTGGCGGAGGTGATCCAGGAGGAGGGGCGGTGGTCGGACGCTTCACCGGAGCAGCAGCTCCTGTCCGGCGTGTCGACCGACGGGCCATGGTGCGGGCCTGGTGCGTTCAGCGGTATCTTGGCGCTTGCCTACACCCCATATCATGGACACGGACCTCTCCGAACCGCACGGATCCCATCAGATCACCTATGAGGACCGCTACTCAAGCCTGGGTGTTCTGTTCTACAGCATCGCGGCCAGCGACCGATCGGTGGTGCAGGTCGAGCTCAAGGCGTTCCAGGACATGGTGACGCAGCATTGGATGGCGACCGACCCCACGTTGGACGAGGCCGGTGTGGCCAGCGTGCGCTACATGGACATCGCCTTCGATGAAGCGCATCGCAGCGGTATGGGCGCGGAAGAGGCCTTTGCCACCTTCGAGGCCGACCTGTTGCGCGAACCCGACCGTTATGATGCGTGGACCAGGGACCTCATCCTGCGCACCGCCGATGCCATTGCCCAAGCCTCCGCCGGTGTGAACACCAGCGAAGCGAAGTTCATCGGACGGTTGCAACGGCTGCTGGGCCGCTCCTGATCGGAACGGGCCCGCGACCGTTGGTCCGGCCCTGAACGAGGCATTCCGCCGCCGGCCAGCAGGTCACTCCATCCCGAACCTGTGCGTACGTATGCGCCCGCGCTCGTCCTTGACCAGCAGCAGGTAAGTGCCCGCAGGGATGCCGCTCAGGTCAAGTTCCGCCTGCCCACCCTGCACGGTGACCTGCAACAGCGACCGCCCGCCAGGGTCGAGCACCTGCACGTGCTGAGGACCCGGTGAGCGGGTGTTCAGGGTGAGCACGGGTGAGCCGATCGGAACAGGGTTCGGGCCGATGGAGAGGAGCGCTTCGGTCGCTGCACCGGGGATGGTGGTGGGAATGAGCGGTCCGCAGAAGCACACCACGCACAAGCCGGTGTCCGCGTAGAACAGGAAGTCGCACGGCTGCGAACACAGATCCATGATGATGGTGTCGCCGACCACGTTCAGCGGAATGGGTTGCCCCCATTGGGAGCCATCCACACAGTCGATCGGATCGAAGATCCAGGTATAGGGACCGGTGCATGCGCTCCACAGCGCCGAATAGGGTCCGAAGGCCCACACACCGTCGCAGCCGTTGGTGGGCGGCACCACGTAGTAGGTGGTGAGGGTCACCTGGGCCGATGCGCCGAACGCGCAAAGACCCAGGAACACCGAGAGGCTTCGGATCGGCTTCATGATGTGAAGCTGGCCAGGGCTCCTGTTCGCCGATGGGCCGGTGTGCGCTGCGCGCGAACAGGTGGATGTGTGTTCGCGTGATCCGCCGTCCCAGAAAAAGCACAGGGCCCCCGGTGGGAGGCCCTGCGCGAAAGTTCGGTCGGACACAGGCAGGATGCCTGTGCGACCCTACTTGAACGCCGGGATGCCGGTGACGTCGGCGCCGGTGATCAGCAGGTGGATGTCGTGGGTGCCTTCGTAGGTCACCACGCTTTCCAGGTTCATCATGTGGCGCATGATGGGGTACTCGTTGGTGATGCCCATGCCGCCGAGGATCTGGCGGGCCTCCCGCGCCACGGTGAGCGCGAGGTGCACGTTGTTGCGCTTGGCCATGCTGATCTGTTGGGTGGTGGCGCGGCTTTCGCTGCGCAGCACCCCCAGGCGCCAGGTGAGCAGCTGCGCCTTGGTGATCTCGGTGATCATCTCGGCCAGCTTCTTCTGCGTGAGCTGGAAGCCGCCGATGGGCTTGCCGAACTGGATGCGCTGCTTGCTGTAGCGCAGGGCCACATCGTAGCACTCCATGGCCACGCCCAGTGTGCCCCAGGCGATGCCGTACCGCGCGCTGTCCAGGCAGCCCATGGGCGCGCCCAGGCCGTTCTTGTTGGGCAGCAGGTTGCCCTTGGGCACCTTCACGTTGTCGAACACCAGCTCGCCAGTGGGGCTGGCGCGCAGGCTCAGCTTGCCGTGCGGGGTGGGGGTGGTGAAGCCCTCCATGCCGCGCTCCACGATGAGGCCGTGGATGCGGCCCTCGGTGTTCTCCGCCTTGGCCCACACGATCGCGAGGTCCGCGAAGGGCGCGTTGCTGATCCACATCTTGGCCCCGTTCAGCAGGTAGTGGTCGCCCATGTCCCTGAAGGTGGTGACCATGCCGCTGGGGTTGCTGCCGAAGTCGGGCTCGGTGAGGCCGAAGCAGCCGATCTTCTTCCCCTGCACCATGTCCGGCAGCCACTTCTTCTTCTGCTCCTCGCTGCCGTACTTCCAGATGGGGTACATGGCCAGCGA